>CAZPJP010000044.1:0-28574 GCA_964586915.1 uncultured Anaerolineales bacterium | reverse complement strand
CTGAGTGATCACCTCACTGTCTGATGACGAGGTGAGTCCCACGCCGTGCTGCAAGAGGTCGCGCCGCAGCTCCGGGGCGTTGGTGAGATTGCCGTTATGGGCGATCCCCAGCGGACCCAGGGCGGTCTCGATCAGATAGGGCTGCGCGTTGGTCAAGTGAACGCTGCTCCCAGTCGTCGAGTAACGGGTGTGTCCGATGCTCAGATCTCCCTTCAGAACCTGAAGGTTATCCTCGTTGAAGACCTGCGAGACCAGGCCGATCCCCTTATGGATGTGGGCGATGCCGCGCACGGCTGTGCAGATACCGGCGCTCTCCTGGCCCCGATGCTGGAGCGCGTAGAGCGCAAAGAACGTCATACGCGCCACGTCCATGCCGGGGGCATAGATCCCGGAGACGCCACAAGCCTCGCGGGCTTTGTCTCTCTGCAGATCCGCGCGGAGACTCGGAGAGGCGACGCCCGACCCATAATGCAGGATCATCGACTCTCCCGATCCGCGTCTTGGAGCCGTTGCCTTTGAGCCGTCTGGGCCTCGGCGACGGCATCGCTCACGGCTGGCTCCAGAAGTCCCAGGATCTTGGCGACCAACAGGGCCGCGTTCTTGGGCTCGAGCACCACGGCTGGCGCTACGCCCGAGGGCGTGCGCAGCGACGAGTAGATGTCGGCGCCGCCGAACTTGTCGGAATAGGGTGGGCAGGCAATCACCGGCGCCTTGACGGCGGCGTCGACCATCCCGCTGAGCGCGTTGCTGCGCCCGGCGACCGTCACGTAGACTTTGGGCGCCGCATCGGCTTCATATTCGGTGAGCATGTCCAACAGACGGTGCGGCGTTTTGTGCGCAGAGGCGACGCGCGCCTCCCAAGGAACACCATACGCTTCGAGCGCTGTGCCGATCTGTTGCGCGAACTCAGTGTCACTGGGCGATCCCATTATGATCACGGCTAACATAGGCTATACCTCAGTTTCCGTTTTCCAGTTTCCGTTTTCCACTTTCCAGTTTCCGGTTTCAGTTTTTTCGTTGGTCGGTCTGCTGCTGGGTCACTTGCCGATTCGACTATCTTAGGAGTCATTGGTTCAGATAGGAGCGGACGACGGCGGCGATGCGCGGGCCGGCTGGGTAGGTACCCGGTTCAAAAGTCTGACCCGTAAGTCCCTCGTATAGAATGATATAGCGCTGTGCAGCCTCAGCTATCACCGCCGGCGGGAGCTCGGGCGGTGGACCATCGCCACGATATCCCTGCTCCGCGTACCAGAGGCGCACGAATTCCTTGTCCCACTGGTCGGGCTGCGGGTCGTCCGTTGTGCCCGCCTCTGGGTCAACTTTCCAAAACCGACTCGAATCGGGCGTATGGACCTCGTCGATCAGCATCAGGGCGCCATCGGGTGCGCGACCGAACTCGTATTTCGTGTCGACCAGGCGAAAACCCGCTGCCTCCGCGACAGCCTGTCCTCGTTTGAAGATGGCAAGGGCTGCATCCTGGACAATGTCCCACGTCCGAGTATCCAGCAGGCCACGGGCCACGACCTCGGCGCAGGTCAGTCGCTCGTCGTGCTCCCCCGGACCCGCCTTGGTCGTGGGCGTGATGATCGGCTGTGGGAGTGGGTCATTCTTCTTCAGACCTTCCGGGAATGTGTAGCCGTAGATCTCACGCTCTCCGGCAGCATAGAGTGTCCAGAGCGAGGTCTTTGTGGAGCCGGTGATATAGCCCCGCACGATGACCTCGACTGGGAGTGGCTCGCACTCCACGACCAAGCTGACGTTAGGGTCTGGGACACCGAGCAGGTGACTGGGGATGACGTCGGCGGTCTTCTCGAACCAGAACGCGCTCAACTGGTTGAGGACCTGTCCCTTGTAAGGAAGGGCAGCCAGCACGACATCGAAGGCCGACAGACGATCGGTGGTCACCAGGAGCCGTCGCCGGTCAGGCAGCGCCAACGACTCCCGGACCTTGCCGCTCGTTTGCTCATAGGGCCAATCGAGGTCCAAGCTTCTGAATGCCACGGGGATCATACGCTCCAACGTTTCGAGGTCAATCATTTCTCCTCCCGGATAGAACTCATCTGGCTACTCGTACAGAAACAACGAGGATCATCATAGCTGAGCCGCGTACTCAATGCCGCGCTCAAAGAGGACCAGTCCTAGACCGCCGCCTTCCCCGCGGGTTGCCCGCGGGTGTTGTCGGGATAGGATGTGATCCTCCGGGTGAGGCATAAGGCCAAAGACGTTGCCGGCCCTGTTGCATATGCCGGCGATGTCGGCTGTGGAGCCGTTGGGATTGGCAGGATAGGTCGCTGCTCCTCCATTGGGGGAGACGTATGTCATCGCGATCTGGTTGTGGATCTGCAGCTCGCGGAGGGTCCCAGCGCTGTGCGCGCCACTACCATTCGCCGGGACAAATCGCCCTTCTCCATGGGCGACCGGGCACGTTATGCGTCCTGTCACGCCTTGAGTAAACACGCACGGGCTGTCCGGATTCGATCTCAGCCAGACCCACCGGCACTCGAACCGATTGGAGACGTTGCGGGTGAGGGTGGCGCGTGGCAGTAGGTCCCACTGCTGCGGGCCGCCTACAGGGCCCGGCAGCCATCCGCTCTTCACCAGGGCCTGAAAACCGTTGCAGATCCCAATCACAGGTTTTCCGGCTTCCACAAAGCGAGCGAGCGCCTCCTGAAAGAGCCAGCGTATATCCGCCGCCCATAGGCGCCCGGCTCCCAACGCATCGCCATAGGAGAAGCCGCCGGGCAGAACGAGCATCTGGTAGGCAAGCAGTCTCTGAGGCGCATCGCGAAGCTCATTGACGTGCAGGACCTCCGGCAGCCCACCGGCCCGTTCCACCGCGAGGACGGCGTCGCCATCGCGATTGGTGCCGGTGGCCTGCAGGATCAACACCCGGGGTTGTATCATCGCTCTGAGTTGCTCCTTGATCTGAGCATACTTGACGATCTAGACCACTTCAGCTGACTGCCAACGATGGTGGAGTGTGCTTACGCCCGCCTCAATCACGGGCGCGCCACTGACATCGAGAATCCGCAGCGTCGTCTCCCGGGTGACACTGCCGATCCACGCATATGCCTGCCCTGCCATATGCCTCTCGAATGCGGCTGCTTTCTCCGGCGTAACTTCGATCAGGAAACGCGCGCTGCTCTCCGCGAAGAGAGCGGCGTCATCCCCCAGATCTCCGGCGCGTGGGACGGATGCGAGTGACAGCTCGGCCCCAAGACGCCCGGCGATGCACATCTCGGCAGCAGACACGGCTAGCCCGCCCTCCGAGAGATCGTGCACGGCCTGGACGCACCCCGTCATAATCGCCCTGTGGAGCGCGCGCAATCTCTCCCGCGCTCCGGGCACGGGTGCCGGCAGCGTGCCGGCGAGTCCGCCGTGCAGTCGATGATAGAGCGATCCCCCAAGCTCCGAGCGTGTCTCACCAAGCAAATAGAGTCGATCACCGGCATGTTTGAGATCCATCGTGATGACGCGCTCAATGTCGGGTACGATACCCAGCGAGGAGATCAGGAGGGTGGGGGGGATGGTGCGTTTGTCGCCGTGTGCATCGACGAACTCGTTATTGAGGCTATCCTTCCCCGATATGAAGGGTGTCCCGTAGGCAAGGGCTGCATCGTGGCAGCCCTGGGCTGCTCTGACCAGGCTGCCTAAGCGATCGGGCAAGGCGGGATTGCCCCAGCAGAAATTGTCAAGCAGCGCGACGCGATCGGGATCGGCGCCAACGGCGACCACGTTGCGCAGCGCCTCGTCGACCGCCGCCCACGCCATAGCATACGGATCGAGCCGTCCGTAGTGCGGGTTGATGCCGCACCCTAATGCGAGACCCCGGGATCCAGCTGTCATCAGAGGCTTGAGCACGGCTGCATCGGAGGGTCCGTCGTCGACGACGCCGACCAGGGGTTTCACCAACGTTGCGCCCTGTACCTCGTGATCGTAACGTCGGATGACGCTCTCTTTACTCGCCACATCTGGGTCTGCGAGGGCCCGCAGCAGCACTGCTGTGAGATCAGGCCGGTCGTGCAGGGCCGGCTGCGGTGGGTCGGGCGGCGTCCAGACGGCCTCAAGCGTCAGCCGGGGCCACCCATCGTGTAAGAACTCCATGGGTAGATCGGCGACGACCTTCTCGCCGTAGCGCACCCGTAGATGTTGGTCGCCGGTGAAATGGCCTATAACGGTCCACTCTACATCATAGGTGGCGCAGATCTCGCTCAAGCGTTCGAGATTCGCCTCGGGTACGGCGAGGACCATTCGCTCCTGGGCCTCTGAGAGCCAGATCTCCCACGGTCGCAATCCCGGGTACTTGAGTGGCACGTCCTGCAGGTCGATGTCGACCCCGACGCTCTCGCCCATTTCGCCGACTGCCGAGGAGAATCCGCCGGCGCCGCAGTCGGTGATGGCGGTATAGAGCTGCTCGTCCCTCGCAGCGAGGATGGCATCGAGGACGGCTTTCTCGGTGATCGGATCTCCGATCTGAACGACGCTGCCTACCGTCTCGCCCGTCTCGTGGGTCAGCTCTGCAGATGAAAAGGTGGCGCCATGCAAGCCATCACGTCCCGTGCGACCGCCCAGCGCTACGACGAGTTCACCGGACCCGGGATTCCTCGGGTGGGCGCCCTTGGGCGCGATGCCCACACATCCGCAATAGACCAGCGGATTGGCGACGTAGTCCTCATCGTAGAGGATCGCTCCGTTGACCGTTGGGATGCCCATTTTGTTGCCGTAGTCCTCGATGCCAGCCACCACGCCACGGGCAATGCGCCGCGGGGCCAGCGTGCCCTCGGGAATCTCGTCCTCGGGCATGTCAAAGGCGGCGAAGCAGAGCACATCGGTGTTGGCGATAGGGTGCGCGGACACCCCGATGACGTCGCGTATCACGCCGCCGACACCGGTGTTGGCGCCCCCAAAGGGCTCCAGCGCCGATGGATGGTTGTGCGTCTCGACTTTGAAGGAGACGGCATAGACATCGTCGAAGTCGAGGATGCCGGCGTTATCCACGAAGGCTGACCGGACCCAAGGCTTGGCCAGGCGATCCGTCACAGCGCGTAGGTAGGTGGAGAGCAGCCCGGGGATCATCTCGCGCTGGGGATCGGTGCTTGCACCATCGACGCGCGGCGTCCCGCCCTCATTCCGATAGTCGATGTCGGCCTTGAAGGTCTTGTGGAGGCAGTGCTCCGACCAGGTCTGCGCCAGGGTCTCGAGCTCCACATCGGTGGGATCCCGGCCCAAGGCTTGGAACTCGGCCTGGATCATCCGCATCTCCGGGAGTGACAGGAAGAGGACGCGGTCGATGCTGAGCCGAACCAGGTCGTCGTCGGAGAGCTGCCGGAGAGGAATCACCTCGACCTCATCGCTGGGGGCAGCCTCGGGCACAAACTCCGGGGTGATCTTCCCTAGCTTGTAGGATTGGATTACCTCATTACAGAGGATGCCGCTAGCGATTCGATGCAGCTCCTCGGGGGCCAGGTCTTCAAAAAGTTCGTAACGCGTGCCCGTTGCGACGGCCTCCAGGCCCTGCACGCCCATCTGCGCGACACGGTGTTGGAGGTGCGCAGCGACGGGATCGGTCACACCAGGATGCAAGCTGACCTCGACGGCACGATGGCCTGAGGCCGGTTGCCTGCCCGACGCGTGGCAGCCCGCAGGATCCGGACTTGGATCCGGGTCCGTGACACGCTCCCATCTGTAGCCCTCGACAACCGGGTCGACCAGTAGAGCTGTCGCGATCCGCTTGATATCTCCGGGGGAGAGGCGCCCGCGCAGGAAGTAGAGATTGCTGATCCGGACGCTCTTGACCCCCGAGACTCCGAGGTGTGAGATCTGATCTAGCACTTCGACGGCGCGACCATCGACGCTACCACGCCAGAAAACCTCGACACGATACGTACTCCTCAATCGTCCTCCCATTGGCACATGCGGGGGGGCAACGGGTACAACATCCCCTACAGATTGTGGTTGTTTCCCTGGCTGATACCGAAATCTAACAGACGCATCTTACTATGATAGGGCGGAGTGTCAAGATCCTTCCGTCGCTAGAAAGCTTCTGACTTCGCGCTGCGCGTGGTCTGGTGTCTGCGAGTCTGTCGTATCGTACCAATGGATGTCGGAAGCGGAGGGGCGAAACCACGTATACTGGCGACGAATGAAGTCGTGGGTGTCGAGCTTGATCCGCTCCACGACCTCTTCGAGCGTGGACTCTCCCTCGAAGTAGGGCTGAAACTGACCGTATCCGAGGCCGGACATCGCCGGCAGCGCCCAATCATAGCCGTGCTCCAGCAGCCGGGCGACCTCCTGCAAGAGCCCCGCCGCTATCATCGCGTCGACCCTGGCATCGGCCCGGGCGTAGAGGCCTGCGCGGTCCATCGTCAGCCCAAGCTTCAGCACACGGTAGGGTGGGGGGATGCGTCGACGAAGCTCGGAGAAGGGCACACCGGCCTTCAGCGAGACCTCGAGGGCGCGGACCACCCGGCGTATGTTGTTGGGGTGGATAAACTCCGCAGCCGCAGGATCAATCTGCATCAGCCTCTGCCACAATCCCTCAGGATCTCGCTCGCCTTGGATCTCCAGCCTTGCACGAAGCGCTTCGTCGGGCGGCACCTCAGGCACGCGCCATCCTTTCAGCAGGGCACGCATATACTGTCCGGTTCCCCCGACGAGCAAGGGGAGCTTGCCCCGCTGGTGGATATCGAGGATCGCAGTTCGTGCCAGGCGCAAGAACTGCGCCAAGCCGACGATCTTGTCGGGATCGGCAATGTCGATGAGGTGATGCGGGGCCCGTCGGAGCTCTTCGCCGGTCGGCTTCGCCGTGCCGATGTCCATCATCCGGTAGAACTGCCGGGAATCGGCCGAGACGATCTCACCGTCAAAGCGCTCCGCGAGCTCGACACCCAGGGCCGTCTTGCCGATCGCGGTTGGGCCAACGACGGCGATCAGAGGTATGAGCGCTTCGGCCGATTGTGCGTTTGTCTGGGACACAGCCGGCATTGTACCGGATTGGCCCTGCGAATGCAAGCGCGCGGGCGCTCAACTTGCGCCGCGCATCTGCGCCGCGCACCTGCGCCGCGCACTTGTGTATTGCGCTCGATTGACTATGATCGGACTGGAGTGAACACAGAGATAGCCAAGCTGGGTAGCACGAAGGGTTAGCATCCACAACGAACGGGGACGACTGTGATGGGAGAGCAACCAGAGATAACCGCCGGATCTTACACGATGTACTCGCAGCGGGACGACCGCTGGCAACGCGTGATGCTTGGAGAGAGCAGCACGACCATTGGTGCTAACGGTTGCTTGCTTTGCGCGGTCGCTTCGGGCCTGACGGACAGGTGTGTCACGATCCAGGGGCTGCCCTCTGACCCGCCCCGGCTCAATCGTTGGCTCGCCCGCAACAGCGGTTTTGTGGCCCCCAGGGGGCAGACGCGCGAGCGCAACCTCTTTGTCTTCGACGCGATGCGTCCGCTCGGCATCAAGATGGTCGACTACATCGATGCACGCGGAAGGCCAGCACCTATGGATCAACTCGAGGAGGCCCTGGGGGAGGACGATCAGTTCGTCGCGCTCCACGTCGACTTTCGGCCAGGCGGCGCTGCGCAGCAGCACTGGGTGCGCGCGATTTCATGGCACGATGAGGATGTGAGGGTGATGGATCCATGGATCCAGGGCCCGAATCAGGAGAGCTATCTGATGACGCGCTATGCTCTGCCGTCATGGGAGGATCCATCGCGCGCTATCTACCGGATGGTGGTTTACAGGATCATCGGGGAGGAGGCGTTCGCTCTGACGCAGGCACTTGCCGGCCGCACCCTCGTGCAGGAAAGCCTCGATCCATACCAGCCCTACGGAGTTTGAGCTGATTGAGGTCTTGCGCGCCACAGGCCAGCAGCGGTTTTGGCCGTGCTGCGCGTCTCAGCGGTTGCTGATCAGGTCCTCCGGCTCACCCTGCAGATCCGGATAGAATGAGACGCGGCGCAGCCGTCCACCTCGGTCCATGGTCACAGCCACGAAGCTGAGGTGCCAGGTCGACGTCTTGGTCGTATGCGTACCCAGGTAAATGCGGGCCACGGTCTCCATACGTGTCACCTTTCGGCGGATGAGGGACTCCTCCGGAGCAGGGGACGCCGTTGACCGACGCGTGCGTACTTCAACGAAGTAAAGCTCGTCTCCGCGTCGCGCCACCAGATCGACCTCACCGGCGTGACAGCGCCAGTTGCGGTCGATGAGCTGGTAGCCTGCCGCCGTCAGTGCTTGCGCCGCCAGGTGTTCACCCCGTCGTCCAAGACCTACTCTCTCCGTTGGCATCTCAACTACTATCTTATTTGGGACGGCCGGTGGGTCAAGTTGTCGGTTGTGATCTCGCGTTGCCATGGTAGCATGTTGCATTGGCTTCAAACTACACTGCTGAAAGGGTCTAGTTATCGAGATGGAACGCTGGCTCAAGGTGTTCAAGTGGCTTGTCATCGTCGGGATCGCGCTGCTCTCGATTGTGGGGGTAGTGGCGTGGCAGTTCGGCCCTGTCTCGACCAGGGAGATTGTCACGCCAACTGTGGAGCTTGCACCATCCGCTCTGCCACCGTCCAGCACGCCAACGACAGCCCCACCGACCGCATCGCCCACTCCGGTGCCGCCCACCTGGACACCGACGCCGACCTCCACATCGACGCCGAGACCCTCGGCGTCGCCAACACCTACGCTGACATCCACAACCGCGACCATCGAGGCGCCGATCTCATTGCCCGGTCGATCAACGCTGCCGGCATTCGCCAACACACCCGTGATCACCTCGTCGATGCCTCAACCGTCTCCAATGCCCTTTGTGGAGCAACCCGAGGGCACTGTCAATATCCTGCTGCTCGGCATGGATCGCGTGGGAGGCGAGAGCGCGGCACGCACCGACGTGATGCTCATTGCCTCTATCTTCGCCGATGGCCCCGGAGTCAGTTTGCTCTCCATACCGCGGGATTACTATGCTTGGATTCCGGCTTGGGGGCTCGACAAGATCAACACGGCCTATGTCAGGGGCGACAAGATGGGGTATCCTGGGGGTGGAGCTGCGCTCACAAAGGCGACGGTGGAGTACAATTTCGGCGTTCCGATTCACTACTACGCGATGGTCGACTTCGGTAGCTATCGCACCATCGTAGACGCCGTTGGTGGCGTGGACATCGTCGTGGAGTGCCCTTTTCACGACACGTATCCGGACCCCGAATCGCCCACCGGTCAGACCGACATCGATCTGGAGCCGGGCGTGCATCACCTAGACGGCAAGTTTGCGCTATGGTACGTACGCTCGCGTTGGAACACCTCAGACTTCGATCGGCACCGGCGTCAGCAACAGGTGTTATTGGCAATCCTCGATCGGGCGCTCAGCCAGCAGATGCTGGGGCGGATTCCTGAGCTGTGGAGCGCCTATCGGGAAAGCGTCGAGACGGACTTGGGGCTCAAGGATCTGGTCTACTTGGCCTCGGTGGCGGGGCGCCTGAATGGGGAGGATATTCACAACTACTTTATCCGAGGTGACGAGCTATTGCAGTCGTGGACGGCTCCAAACGGCGGCTATGTGCTGGTCCCCAATCTCGAGAACGTCCACGATTTCGTGCAGGACGCGATGAGGCCCTTGGCGTCGAGTCGCGCTGCGCAGCGAATCTACCACGCCATGGTCTCGAACGGGTCGTGGTCGCAGGCGCTGGGTACCGTTGCCGCCTATCGTCTGAGGCTCGAGGGTTTCGCCGTCGATTCCATAGAGGACGTGCCCTACGAGCCGCGGACGCGGGTCGTGGACTTCACGACGACCTCCAAGGGATCGCCGCTATGGAAACTGACCAGTCTGTATCGCCTGCAAGAGAGCGATATCGTCAGCCAGCCCACGGGGGGAAGCCCGGTCGATTTCCAGGTCATTCTGGGAGGTAACTACAACCCGTGCGCCGGCACGCAGACTGCTTACTGGCGGTCGACGCCGACCCCGGCGCCGACCCCATCGTCCGAAGCGCCGCTATCGCCCTAAGCTATGTCGAGCGCCGACCCCGCAGAGTTTCGGAGAGTGCTCGGTTGCTTTGGCGGCGCAGCAACGAGACCCCCAGAAAAGGTGACACTCGTTCACGGCGCTGTAATGACGCCGCCACAACGATCGAAGTTCGCGAGGTGTTCTGCTTCGGTCCGAGCGAAGAGGTGGCTGCCGTTATCCTGATCGCAGTCGACCATAAAGAAGTAGTAGTCGGTCTCCGCAGGATGTGCAGCCGCACGAATTGCCTTGAGGCCTGGATTCGCGATGGGGCCAGGTGGCAATCCCGGGTGGCGATACGTATTGTAGGGGGAGGCAAGTTCCAGATCAGCGAAGGTCAGCGTTGGCTTCCACCACGTCTCCTCTTCGGGCTGGTAACCTAAGACGTACTGCACCGTTGGACAGGCTGACAGAGGCCAGCCATCCCGCAGGCGGTTGTGGTAGACACCGGAGATGATCGGGCGCTCGTCGTCAAGGACGGCTTCCCGTTCCACGACTGACGCGAGGGTGATGCCTTGATAAAGCGTCATACCGCGTTGTGTAAATCCTTCGATGATATCCGGCGCGACCTGATTGGCGAAATTGTCAAGCATCCGGCGGATGAGATCCTGCGAGGTTGCGTTTAGGGCCAGACGATAGGTGTCTGGAAAGAGGAAGCCTTCCAGGGTCGCCGTGATCGGGATCTGTGTCAGGAAGTCGTGCTCCTGAGCGAGGGCGGAAGTACGCCATCCTGTCTGAGCCATGCTCAGGAAGTCGTCCTGATCGAGGTTGGTCTGCGTCGCGACGATGGCGGCAACCTCCTCCAAGCGCTTACCCTCGGGGATGGCCACCTGCTGTTCAGAGACACTCGCCTCTTCGAATACCCGAGCGATTTCCGGTATGGTCATGGTCGCCTGAAGCGTGTACGTCCCCGCCTGAATCTTGCTATCGAGCTCTCTGTGCTGGAGGTAGCGTCGGAAGAGCTCCGTATCTGAGATCAAGCCTTTGGCCTTCAGATCCCCCGCGATCTCAGCCACGCTCTCCCCCGGTTCGATGGTGAAAGCCACCGGCGTGGGGTCGTCGCCCGCCGGCGTGTCAAGCTCGGTTCGCTTTCCGTCGATATAGGCTTCAAGGTACAACTGCTCGAGTCCGCATCCCAGTAGCAGGAGTGCGGTCAGACAGTAGAGAATGAGCTTTGTCCCACGTTTCATCTGGCTCGAGATCCTTTCATCATCCTGTCGAGAGGGACAGCTCACCGGTCTTCGTTGACGACCTTGGTTGGTGCCCCTGTCGCGCTGTAGGTGGAGCGGTCTGCATCATATGGATGTGTGTGCGTCCAAGTAACCCTGCAGAATCACCGCGGCCGCCACAGCGTCGATCCGCTCTCGCCTTGGCGCTTTTCCCTGGGCTCGCATAATCTCCTTAGCCTCCTCAGTCGACAGACGCTCATCCCAGAGCACAACAGGGACCGAGATGGCCTGTCTGAGGGACGCTGTGTAGTCGCGTACCCAGATCGCCTGATCTCCCTCGGTGCCATCCATGTTAATTGGCAAACCTACGACAACGGTGTCTACGCCAAGGTCATTAATCAAAGCCTTGATATGTTGGAAATCGCTTTTTCTCGAGGTGCGCTCAAAGACCTCCAGTGGACGCGCGATCATGCCGATGCTGTCGCTGACGGCCACGCCTATGCGCCGGTCGCCGAGATCAAGTGACAGATAGCGCATATGGTCCTGGGTCCAGGGGTAGGGGCTGTAGATGAGCCGAGCTGCTGGTCTGGATCGTTGTCGGCCGACGCGTCATGATACCTTCGAAGCACCGGTTACGCATCTTGACGATCCTAAGAGGGTGCTGGCTCAGGCGCAATCTCAACCTGGATGCGAATTGGAAGGAAAGGCACGTACGGGAACCACGCTGGCGTCACTGTCACCTCGGGTGGGGCTGCGAGCGGCAGTGTCTGCTGCAATGCTGCCTCGGCCTCATCGACTGGGGTGCCCTGTACGAGCTCCAGAACCTCGGCTTGGTCGATCCTTGCGGCAGCGGTGCCGTAGGCATTGACGAAGAAGGTGAACTGGCCAGGCCCGATGTCCTCCTCTGCGGCCTCGCCGTAGGCAAAACGTGCGTCCGTCAGCGTGTAGCCCTCCGGCAGCTGGGATACTAATTGATGATAGGCGACGGCCTGAACGTCGCGAGAACCGACCGCCTGGCCGGTGATCAGCAGTCGGAGGGACAACCCGAGAATGTCTGTTTGCTCCCCAACGAGATGTGAGTACGCCGCTCTGGGGGCAGCCTGGATGACGAGAGATTGCCGGGGCAGGAATCGTCCGGGCTCTTGAGCGGCAATCTCCAGGAGACCGTTGTAGGCCTGCGCCATAACTCGCTGCGCTGCCAGGTCCCAAGCGCGTTGACGGTCGACCTCCGAGACCGTGCGAACCGTTTGGCTCTCGGCGCCCGTAATTGGCTCGGGATTGGTGACGCGTACGGCGAATCCCGCGACGCCCTCGACCATATTGATCTGGTAGGCGTCGACGTTGCCCCGCGGACCTTCTATCAGCGCTTCCACAGGAGCTTCCCCTTGGCCGAACGTGGGCACCGTGACACTCTCTGTGGTCTCATATCGGACGGGGTAGGACCCGGCGGAGGTGCGAACTATCGTGCCAGCGGGCACCTGGTAGTCCTGGCCCAGAAGATTGGTGAACAACACCCGACCCGTCGCGCGACCGGAGAACGCGTAACCCCGGCCACTGGTCACGACCTCGGCGCGTGCCTCGAACTCCTCCCCAACGCGCGAGGCGGGTATCACCCCACGCTGCAGGTCGACGGTCTCAAGGCTGGGATCGACCGAAACGGGCACGATGCGAGAGTAACTGAGCGTCGCTGGCACGACCTTGATCTGGGCCGACGGCACCGCCAGTAGGAGCGCCGCGGCTACCACGGTCAGCACGACAAGCAGGACGACGCCCTCTACCGCGAGCAGCCAGGTTGCAGGGCGCTCGCGCGTCAATGACCTCGCCGGTCTCGGGGCGGCCGCCCACCAGGGCCGTTGGGGGCGCTCAGGGCTTGCTTCACCCTTGATGCCGGGGAAGGACGTCTCGCGCGCGAAGTGCGCTTGCGCAGCTTGCTCTGAGCTGAAGACGGGCAGGCCCGCCCGACGGGCCGGCGGGCGACGAGCAGGATCCTCGACGACCCACGCCATATTGAGGTGCTGGCTCTCGGCCACGCGTCGCTGGACCTGGAAGTCAAGGGGATCCGACCAGCCTCGTTCGACTTCCCAGGGAAGGATGACGAGGATTGGATCGCCATTACCTGTGCCTGTCACGGGTGCGCGCCGCAGCATTTCCCGGACGGTATATCTATCGTCCGTGGGCTTTATGGTTATCGTCTTCACGGCGCGCAGTATGCCACAACTCCGCGATTTGCCAAGAACCTAGGTCGGTTCGACTGACTGGTTGTGAGACGGTTGACTAACGGGAAGCAAGATGTGGAACTTGCTGCCAGGAAGCTTCTCCTCATCGTAGCCGGGGCTCTCAACCCAGATACGGCCTCCGTGTGCCTCGACCAGACCGCGCGCGATGGCGAGCCCCAGCCCAGGCCCGCCGCCTTTGAACTTGGTCTTGCTGGATGAATGGAGGGTCACCTCGCCTGTACGATAGAACTTGGTGAAGATCAGCTCCCGGAGGTCCGGAGCGATGCCGATGCCGGTGTCACTGACGACCACACTGACATAGGGTTCGAGATCCGCCTCTGGGGACGCCACCTGTTCGCCGGATATGGTGATGTGGCCCCCATCCGGCGTGTATTTGATCGCGTTGGTCAGCAGCTCGTGAAAGATCTTGTTTAGTGCTTCCGAGTCGGCCTGAATCTCAGGAAGCGCCTCGAGTCCCTCGAGGGTGAGAGCGAGCTGGCGTGCCTCCAGCGCTTGAGATAACTGGTCTCTCATTTCTTCCATCACGCTGGCCAACGACACCCCGGTCGGTTGCAGGCGCAGGCTGCGGCTGTCAATCCTCACGATGTCAAGCATGCTGTCGACGATGGCGCGCATACGGTCTGCGCCAGCCACGATGCCTTGCACTTCCTGCTGGCGCCCTGCATCGGTTTCGATGATCGGGTCTTCCAGGAGCACGCGGCTGAAGCCGCTGATCAATGTCAAAGGCGTTCGCAGCTCGTGAGAGACCACGGTGATGAAGTCGGACTTGTTACGATCGAGCAACTCAAGATGGTGGTAGGCCGTGGCCAGCTCCTTCGTTCGTGCCTCTACCTTCTCCTCAAGATCCTCGTTGAGGTGGTGCACTTCGGCATAGAGGCGAGCGTTGCGAATTGCCACGGAGATCTGATCTGCCAGCGTCTTGAGGGCGACAACGTCTTCGGGCGAAAAGGTGTTCGTCATCTCGCTCTGCAGATCCAACGCGCCCACAATTGTGTCCCTGAACTTGAGCGGCAGCGTGAGTTCGGATCCCATCGGGGGGAGCTCGTCAGTTGCCAGGTAACGATCGTCCGTCGAGGTGTCGTTTGTCAGATACGTGATGCCGGTCCGACAGACGTGGGCGATGATGCTCTTGGCCAGTTGCAGCGAGATCGTGTTGCCGGGCTCACGCACCGGCGCTGGGGTGCCGTACTGACCGGCGCGCAACACGATCTTCTCGGGCTCTCGTTCGCGATCCAGAAGCCATATGCCCGCGAAGTCGTAGCCAAATCGGTCGCGGGTCAGGCTGAGAATGCGCATCAACAGCTCGTCGAGGTCGAGGATCGAGGCGATTTGATGGATCACCTCCGCGGCTGTCTCGAGCCGCAGCGTCTGCTTGGACAGCGCCGCATTGACTGTGTCCAGGCGGCGAACCAAGGCCTTGAGTTCGCTCTGGTTGCGGAAAAGGTCCAGGAAGACCCGGACCTTGCTCAGCAAGACCCGAGGCGACACCGGTTTACTGAGGAAATCGACGGCGCCTGTTTCATACGCTCGCTGATGATGGTAGCTGTCAGATCCCAACGCGGTGATGAAGATGATGGGCAGAGAGGAAGCCTCGGGCATCCGTCGCAGCTCTGCGGCAAGCTCATATCCGTCCATGCCGGGCATGCGCACATCCAGGAGCGCCACAAACAGCTCGGGCTCCTGGGAGGCTATCGAGAGGGCCTGCTCGCCCGACTCAGCCTCATGAACCTCAACATCGAGCGTGCTCAAGGCACGCCCGAGCATGCTGCGATTCGCGGGTCGATCGTCTACGATGAGAACGCCTGGCTTCTTTTCCATCGTGCTAAGGTCAGTATACGGTAGGAAATCGCTTCTGACAATAACGGATTGACAAAGGATAGCCATGAAGTAGACTGCTTTTCCAAGATCGAGATCGCGCTTTTCGAGATGCTGCTGTCTATATCGTGCGATTCTGGATCGCACGAGACGGACGAGGTCCTGTCAACTGACAAAGGAGCTGAACTGTGAGCGAGACTGTGACTGGGAGGGCTTTGACTCAAACTTTGGGCTATCCACGCATCGGTCAAAATCGAGAGGTCAAACGCGCGCTGGAGGGATACTGGCGCGGGAGCGTTGACCGCGATGCGCTGATGCAGACCTTCTGGGCGGTTGCCGAGTCGAGCTGGGCGTCACAGATGGCCAGGGGCATAGACCGAATCGGTGTCGGTAGCGCCACGCTCTACGACCAAATACTGGACTGGGCGGTGCGGTTCGGGCTCATACCGGAGCGCTTCCGCCCGCTGGAAGGTCTGTCCCGCTACTTTGCTATGGCCCGCGGTGCGCCAGGCGTGCCGGCTCTCGAGATGACAAAGTGGTTTGATACGAACTATCACTATCTCGTTCCCGAGATAGAAGCAGGTGTGGTGCCGAAGGCTGCCTACGGGGACTTCCTAGATCTGGTGAAACGGGCGCGCCAGGTGGTTGGGGATCGAGTCGTGCCCATCATTGTGGGCCCCGTCACGCTGTTGCGTCTCTCCCGGCTTTCGGTGGCCTTTGGCGAGGCTCTTGAGGCGTTGCTCCCGCTATATCTGGAGCTGATGGCCGACCTCGCCAATCTCGGCGTCACCGAGGTCCAGCTCCACGAGCCGGCCCTAGTGCTGAGCGATGCCGATGAGATGCGTCCGCACTTCGAGGCTACCTATGCGGCGCTCGCTGATGCCGATCTTATCTTGAATCTGGTGACCTACTTCGATGACCTGGGCGTGACGTACCTGTGGGCCACCGCGCTTCCCGTCGATGTCATCTCGCTTGACTTTACGCGGGGGGATAATCTCTCTCTGATTGAGATGCACGGTTGGCCGGATGACAAGACTCTGGCGGCGGGCGTGGTTGACGCCCGGAGTGTCTGGCGGATCCGCTCGGAGCAGATCGAAGGCGTGCTGGATTCGCTGGAGGCGATGACGTCGTTGCACGAACGGGGACGGCTGCGCCTCGGTCCGTCGGCATCGCTCCAGTTTGTGCCCTATGCCGCAAGCCAGGAGACAGCACTACCCAAGCCGCTTCGCGCCGTTCTCGCCTTTGCCGAGGAGAAGCTGTCAGAGGTGCGCGCGTTGGCGGACGGCGATCTGGAGGGGCTGGACCAGATCTGGTCTGACTTCTACGCCTTTGCACCCGCTGACGAAGTAGTGCGGGCACGCGTGAAGAAGCTCGCCGAGGACGACTTCGAGCGGGCGCTTCCTTACGAGGAGCGCCGTCCCCTGCAGGTCTCTCTGCCACGGCTTCCGATGACCACCATCGGCTCCTTCCCGCAGACCCGTGAGGTACGCAGCCATAGGGCCCGCTACCGGCGGGGCGAGCTGACGCGAGCCGAGTACGAGGCCGGCGTTGATGCCTTCATTGCCTATGCCGTCGGAGTGCAGGACGGGCTGGGCCTCGATATGCTCGTCCACGGGGAATTCGAGCGCACCGACATGGTCGAGTACTTCGCCCAGAAGCTGACGGGCTTCGCCTTCACCGAGCACGGGTGGGTGCAGAGTTTTGGCAGTCGTTATGTCCGTCCGCCGATCATCTACGGTGACGTCGCTCGGCCCGCACCGATGACGGTGCGCGAGTTCGCCGTCGCGCAGGGACTGACGGATAAGCCGGTGAAGGGTATGCTGACAGGACCCGTCACCATCATAAACTGGTCATATCCACGGACAGACCTCGCCCGGCGCGACATCGCCTTTCAGCTGGCGCTGGCACTGCGGGATGAGATTGCGGATCTCGAGGCGTCCGGCGCCCGGGCTGTTCAGGTCGACGAGCCCGCGCTGCGAGAAGGACTGCCGCTCAAACGTGAGAGGTGGCCCGACTATCTCGCCTGGGCCATCGAGGCGTTCCGGCTGACCACGGGCGGTGCCAAGCCCGAGACCCAAATTCACACGCATATGTGTTACTCTGAGTTTGGCGACATCCTGGAGCCGATCGATCGTCTGGATGCGGACGTGATCTCCATCGAGAATGCGCGAAGCGACGATGCGACCTTGCGCGAACTTGCCGAGTATGGGTATCCTCGCGAGGTGGGCCCCGGCGTCTATGACATCCACAGCCCGGTGGTGCCTGAAGAGGCCTTCATCCGCGACAAGGTTCGCTCCTTCCTTCGCCATCTCTCTCCTGAGAAGATCTGGGTCAACCCCGACTGTGGGCTCAAGACCCGCGCCTGGGACGAGGTCATCCCCGCGCTTCGGCGGATGGCTCGAGCTGTCAGGGCCATT
The DNA here is from genome assembly GCA_964586915.1 of uncultured Anaerolineales bacterium. Classification (GTDB taxonomy): domain Bacteria; phylum Chloroflexota; class Anaerolineae; order B4-G1; family SLSP01; genus PWVB01. The sequence continues at coordinate 10,939 of CAZPJP010000044.1, read as the reverse complement.
CGTGAAGCATTGGACGCGGAATCCGCTTAAGGCGGTTGGGTCGTCTTGGGGAGGCAGGCGATGACGGAGAGTGCATTCCTGGAGAGACTGAGCGCGTCGAGCGTCCCGCTCGTGGCCGATGGCGCGATGGGCACGATGCTGCACGCCCGAGGTGTGCCCTTCAATCGCTGCTTTGACGAACTGAATCTTACACAGCCTGAGCTGGTGGCCGAGGTGCACCGGGCGTATGTCGATGCCGGAGCCGAGATTATTCTGGCTAACACGTTCGGCGCGAACCGGTACAAACTGGCTGAGCACGGGTTGGCGGATCGGGTTGCGGAGATCAACCGGGCTGGCGTAGAGCTGGCCCGCCGGGTCGTGCTGGCCTCGTTCAGATCGGTGCTCGTGGCTGGTGACGTCGGCCCGCTCGGTGTGCGCCTCGTCCCGTACGGGCGCGTGCAGAGATCCCAGGCTCGTGAGGCCTTTCGCGAGCAGATCGAGGCGCTGGCGGCTGCCGGCGCGGATCTGATCGTGATTGAGACGCTCACCGATCTTGAGGAGACGCTGCAGGCTGTGCGGGCGGCGCACGACGTCTGTGAGCTCCCTGTGGTGGCCTCGATGACCTTCACCCGAGACGACCGGACGCTTCTAGGTGACGCGCCGGATGTCGTTGCGCGCCGGCTCTCTGAGGCTGGGGCGGACGTCATTGGCGTGAACTGCTCGGGCGGGCCCGACCAGTTGCTTCGGATCCTGACCCAGATGAGGACGTCGGTCCCCGAGGGGCCCTTCTGGATCAAACCCAACGCGGGATGGCCCGAGCAGGTGGGCGGTCGCATCCGCTATCCGGCGACCCCGGAGTACTTCGGCGACTATGCCTGGGCCTTTGACAACGCCGGCGCCGACGTGATCGGCGGTTGCTGTGGTACGACGCCAGAGCACATCGCGAGGGTGCGGGCGGCCTTGGACGCGGGTCCACCTCCTGAGCGCGAGGCTATCGAGCGCCCAGTGCTGACGCAGGCCGTCGGCGTGGATATCGCGCCGGATCAGCCCTCACTGCTCTCGCAGAAACTCGCGGATGGTAAGTTTGTGTTTGCTGTGGAGGTCGATCCACCGCGGGGGCTCTCGACCCACAGGTTGCTTGCCGGCGCCACGCTCCTCAGGGAGGCCGGTGCTGATGTCATCAACGTTGCCGACAGTCCGATGGCGCGAATGCGGATGAGCCCGTGGGCGGTCTGTGCCTTGGTTCAGGACAAGGTCGGTGTGGAGACGACCCTGCACTTCCCCACACGGGGACGTAATCTGCTGCGTGTGCAGGGGGACCTGCTCGCCGCGCACGCCCTAGGGATCCGGAACGTCTTCGTCGTGATGGGAGACCCGACGGCCATCGGGGATTATCCCGATGCGATGGATGACTACGATGTCGTGCCCTCCGGTCTCATCAAACTGATCAAGCAGGGCTTCAACGCGGGGATGGATCAAGCCGGCGCGGATATCGGGGAACCCACTGTGTTCTTCGTGGGTGGGGCGCTCAATCTCACGCCTAACAGCCTGCGGCGGGAGATCAAGGTGATGCGCAGGAAGATCGCCGGTGGGGTGGATTTCTTCCTGACCCAGCCCGTTTACGATGCCGACGCTGCAATCCGCGTGCTCAACGGCTACAGTGAGGCCTACGGTCAGCTGGATATCCCGATCTTGGTCGGCGTGCTTCCCCTATACAGCGTGAGGCACGCGCATTTTCTGCATAATGAGGTGCCGGGCATCGATATCGCCCCCGCTCTCTTTGAGAGGCTCGAGGCAGCGGGAGACGACGCGCCGCAGGAAGGCGTCCGTATTGCGCAAGAGCTGATCGGGCAGATTCGCGAGTGGGCGCAAGGCATCTACCTGATGCCGGCGTTCAATCGCTATGATTTGGCGGCTGAGATCGTGGAGTACGCGACCGCAGCTAGGCGTTGATCAGCTCTCTCAGCAGCTTGGGCACGCTGGCGAGCGCCTCATCCAGCTGATCGGCGTCGCGCCCGCCGGCCTGCGCCATATCCGGACGACCGCCCCCGCCTCCGCCAACCCTCTTCGCGAGCTCGCGGACGAGGTTGCCGGCGTGTACGCCGCGCGTCTCGACAACTCGCTTCGTCGTCGCAGCGATCAGTAGCGGCTTCTCGTCGATGACGGTCCCCAGGACGACGACGCCGTCCTGAACCCTGTCGCGGAACCAATCCGCCATCTCGCGTAAGGTGGCTGCGTCGGGGACATCAACTCGGGCTGCGAGAAGCTGGATGCCCTCGACCTCGGTGACGTCATCGAGAAGGGATCTAAAGTCGGTTCGTGCTAGCTTGCGCGTAAGCTGGTCGATCTCCTGCTCGGCCGATCCGAGGGTTTGCTGGAGTCGTACCACGCGATCGGGAATCGCCTCCACAGGCGTGTTGAGCATCGCCGCGACCTGCTCCTGACGGCTGCGCCAGCCCTGAACTGTGCGCAGTGTCCCGCGCCCCGTCACGGCCTCGATGCGCCGGATGCCGGCGCCGATACCGCTCTCAGAGGTGATGAGGAAGAGGCCGATGTCGCCGGTCCGGGTCACGTGTGTACCGCCGCAGAGCTCCTGGCTATAGGGATGCTCGCGCGGGCCGATCCGCAGGACGCGGACCACATTCGCGTATTTTTCCTCGAACAAAGCGATGACGCCCTGCTCGAGCGCATCACGGTAGTTCTCCTGACGGGCCTCGACCTCGTGGTTCGCGAGCACAGCCTCTGTTACCAGGCGTTCGATGCGGCCTCGCTGTCCCGCGGTCAGCGGTTCGTCGTGATTGAAGTCGAAGCGCAGCCGGTCCGGGGCCACAACGGACCCGGCCTGCTGCACGTGTGTGCCCAGAGTCTCGCGGAGAGCGCGATGGAGCAGGTGGGTGGCGGTGTGATTGCGCATGATGTCCCAACGCCGGTCACGATCGACCTGCGCGGTGACGGCGTCGCCGACCTGTGGCGTGCCACTGACGACGTGCCCGACGTGGACGACCAAGCTTTCGGTTGGACGCCGCATCTCGGTCACGGTGACCTCCCAGTCTGGACCGACGATGCGGCCTGTGTCGGAAACCTGGCCACCAGACTCCACGTAGAAGCAGCTGTGTACGAGGACCAGCTCGACAGCATCGCCTTCCTTCGCGGTGGTGACGATCTCGTCGTCGACCAGGATGCCAGCGAGGCGCGTCTCGACCTCCATCGCTGTGTAGGGCTCATAGGTGGCTGCCCATTCAGGCGTCTGGCTCTCGAGCCACTCCTGGAGCACGGGGTAGAGCTGGGCATGCCCGTCGGCCTCCAACTCGAAGGTCCCGGCGGCGCGCCCGCGGGCGCGTTGCTCTTCGCGCGCCTCCCGATACCCTTTTTCGTCGACGGTGAAACCGCGCTCCTCGGCGATATCTCGCGTGACCTCCAGGGGCAACCCCAAGGTATCGTGGAGGAAGAACACTTGCTCACCGGGAATCTCGCTCTCACCGCGAGCTTGGATCTCGGCAATCATCTCCTCCAGACGGTCGAGGCCCTGATCGAGGGTCCGCAGGAACCGCTTCTCCTCGCTGAGGATGGTCGCCTTGATGAAATCGGCGCGAGCGGGCAATTCAGGAAAAACGTGACCCATCTGCCGGATGACGACGTCTGCAAGGGTCGACACAAAGGGCTGTGTGAATCCCAAGGTGCGACCAAAACGCACAGCGCGACGGAGAATCATCCGCAGGACATAGCCGCGACCGTCGTTCGCCGGCAGCACACCATCGCCAATGAGGAAGGTGACGGCGCGGATGTGGTCGGCGATCACGCGGTAGGCGACGATGTTCGCCTCGCGCTGCGCATCGCTCTGTCCGGCCATTTCCTGAACGCGGATGATGATGGGCCAGAAAAGGTCGGTGCGGTAGTTGGAGGACTTGCCCTCTAGGAGAGCGACCAGTCGCTCGAATCCTAGCCCTGTATCAACATGCTTGGCGGGCAGGGGCTCCAGCTCTCCGCTGGCCTCGCGATTGTACTGGATAAATACGAGGTTCCAGATCTCGGTAAACCGCTCGCAGGTGCCATTGACCTGGCAGACGTGGCCGGGCACATCCTGCATATCGCAGGCTTCAGGGCCCCGATCATAGTGGATCTCACTGCACGGGCCGCACGGGCCGGTGTCCCCCATCTCCCAGAAGTTGTCTTTGCGCCCAAAAGGCAACACGTGGTCTGGACTGAGTTCTGTCTCGGAGTTCCAGAAGTGCGCGGCCTCCTTATCGAGCCCGAGATCGCCCTCATCATCCTCAAAGACCGTCGCCCGTAGGCGCTCCCCGTTCATCCCGTAGACTCGCGTGAGCAGGTCCCAGGCCCAGCGGATCGCCTGCTGCTTGTAGTAGTCCCCGAACGACCAGTTACCGAGCATCTCAAAGAAGGTGTGATGCGTCGTGTCCTGTCCGACATCCTCGAGGTCATTGTGCTTGCCGGCGACTCGCATGATTTTCTGAGTATCGGCAGCTCTCGAGTAGGGGCGGGTGCCAGTGCCCAGGAAGACGTCCTTGAACTGGTTCATCCCTGCGTTGGTGAAGAGCAGCGTGGGGTCGTCCTCGGGCACCAGGCTGGCGCTCGGCACGATCGTGTGGCCCCGGTCTTTGAAGTAGTCCAGGAACGTCTGTCGGATAGTGTCACTGGTCCAACGGTTGCTCATCGATTCTCCTCGCTCCTCCAGAACTCCACTGTAGGTGCCTGCCTTCTGACACGATAGGAGCTTGCCAGGCACACCTCACCGTGCAAGCATTCTAGCCGAAAGCCTGCGGGGGTCAATGCGCACGATTGTCCCAAAGTTGCACGACTTAGGCTCACGCTCTATACTTTGGCTGTCCTCGGAGCGGTCAGTTAACCAGCGCGTCAGCACGTCTCCGGGCATCCTGGCGTCGTGCTGGGGGGATCTCTGCAAGTGGGGAGGTGGTAGGTGCCAGACATCACTATCGACTATGTACCGCTACTGACAAAATCAGTATTCTCGTTGATCGCACTTGTGGTTAGCATCGTCTTGGTGCGGACGTTGCGTGGTCTGCTTCGTAGCCGGCTTGAGGAGACCGCGCAGGTGCACACGCTCTATATGCTCGGCCGCAACGCTATCCTCTTGGTCACGGGGATCATGATCCTCCTTGTTTGGTTGGGGCCCAGCGCCAACCTCTCCGTTGCCATGGGCATCCTGGGTGCGGGCATTGCGTTTGCCTCTCAGGAGACGATCGGTTCCTTCGCCGGGTATCTGAACATCGTGATCGGTGATATCTTTCGCATTGGCGATCGTGTGCGGGTCGGCGATGTGATCGGGGACGTGATCGACATCGGCATTATGCGCACCAGCCTCATGGAGATCGGGGAATGGGTAAAGGCCGAGCAGTATACAGGCCGCATCGTCACCGTCGCCAATCGGTCGATATTCACCGCTCCTGTCTTCAACTACACGGCCCGTTGGCCCTATCTCTGGGATGAGATCACAATTCCCATCAGCTACGATAGCAACTGGCGGCTCGCGCGCGACATCGTGATGACGCACGCCCAAGAATACACAGCCGACCTCCAGGTTCATGCCAGCACCGAGCTGCAGGACCTGATGCGACGATATCCGGTGCAGCATACAGCGGTAGAGCCCACCCTCTATGTGGTGATGACGGACAACTGGATTGAGATGACGCTGCGCTATGTGGTCGAGGCGCGACGGCGACGGGAGGTGACCGCTGAGCTGTATAGGGAGCTACTGGAGCATTTTGAGACAGAGCCTAACATCACCGTGGCCTCGGCTACCTTTGAGATCGTGGGGATCCCTCCGCTACGGCACGTGGAATGACGGGGTCGGGACCGCTCATGGTTGCGAGGAGTCCCAACACTGATACACTGAGGTCATAATGTCGACGAACACACGCTATCTTGTCTGCGCTCTTCTCTTTGCTCTGTCCGTAGCAGCGCTCCTGAGCTGTACCACGGCGTCGCCGCCGGCTACTGTGACCCCGACCTCGTCGCCGACGCGGACGCCAACGCCTCAACCGACGTGGACACCGACACCGGTTCCGACGGCGACGCCGATCCCGTCAGCTCGACTGGAGATTCACTGGCCGGACGCCGTTTCACCCCTCACGCCACAGCCGGTCGAGGTCTCGCTCATACCCCCGCCGGGCCTCGACGCCAGCGCGAGCATCAGTGCCACCGTGCTGGATCCCGAGGACAGCGTACGCGCGACGTTCTCGCTGACGACGCAGGAGGGAGACCGCTATCGTTCTACAGAGGCGTTGACGCTTCCTCTGAAGCCGCTCTCAGGCTTCTGGTGGCTGATCGTCCACGTGGACTCCGAGCTTCCGATCGCGGGCCGCAACGCGCGCTACTTTGAGATAGCCCCGGTGGCCTTGCGAGAGCTGACGGGGACCGTGCCGTCGGCGGTGACGATGCAGGTGCCGGAAGGTTTCGACGAGGTCCTGGCTCAGGGCGATAGCTCCGCAGGGGGACGCATGTGGACTCACGATTCCGGCGAGGTCGGCCTCTGGTGGGCGCCGGGTCCGGCCGAGGAGCTCCTGTTGAACAATGCGGTCACGATGCTCGAGGCGACCTATGCTGCTGACTCAAGATATGAGACGCTGCCGGTGCTGGAAGCCCTGCCGACGAGTTGGCAGGATCGGACGGCATTCGAGTTCTCCGAGACGTGGCCTGAGCCGGACGGAGGACCGGGGCGCGCCTGGGTGATCCAGGGTGATGATTTCTGGCTGTATGTGGTTCGCGTCCGGGCCGTGGGGGAAGCCGAGATCCCCGCGCTCCACTGGGATGTCGCACAGACTTTCGCTTTTTCTGAAGCTGTCCCATAGGAGAGCACCGGGTGTGGTCTGTTTGGTGGTGAGCGAAGCCTAATCGAATACGATCAAGGAGGGACATATGGAACATCCGAAGGATGCACATATCGAGAGGATGTATGAGCTGGCGCGGGAGCGCTATGCTATGCTGGGCGTAGACACCGCGGCGGCGCTCAAGGCGCTTGATGCCGTCCCGGTGAGCCTACATTGTTGGCAGGGCGACGATGTCGGTGGCTTTGAGGGGCCCGAGGGCGAGATCGGGGGTGGATTGGCCGTCACAGGCAACTACCCCGGTAAGGCTCGCACGCCCGATGAGCTGCGGCGCGATCTTGACACGGCTTACAGCCTGATCCCCGGTACTCACCGGCTCAATCTGCATGCGATTTATGCTGAGACCGACGGAGAGGACGTGCCGCGAGATGAGCTTCAGCCCGAGCACTTCGACGGCTGGATCGCCTGGGCTAAGGAGAAGGGGCACGGTTTGGACTTCAACCCCACGCTCTTCGCCCATCCGTTGGCTGAGAGCGGCTTCACCCTCTCGAGCTACGATGACGCCGTGCGACAGTTCTGGATCGATCACTGCATCGCGTGCCGGAAGATCGGGGAGCATATGGGCCGCGAGTTGGGCACGCCGTGTGTGACGAATATCTGGATTCCCGATGGCTACAAGGATCTTCCTGTCGATCGCGCGATGCCACGACGACTTCTTGCCGAGTCGCTCGATGAGATCTTCGCTGAGGAGATCGACCCGGCGCATAATCTGGACGCCGTGGAATCCAAGTTGTTTGGCATCGGCTCTGAGTCCTATGTGACGGGCTCCCACGAATTCTATCTGGGGTACGCGCTGACGCGTGGCAAGCTGCTGTGCCTCGACACCGGGCATTTCCATCCGACCGAGAACGTCTACGACAAAATCTCAGCGGTGCTCGTCTATCTGGACGAGATCCTGCTCCACGTGAGCCGGGGTGTGAGATGGGACAGCGATCACGTCGTGATGCTCTCGGATAACCTCCGTCGCTTGATGCAGGAGCTGGTGCGGGGTGACTATCTCGATCGCACCCATATTGGCCTAGACTTTTTTGATGCGAGTATCAACCGGGTGGCGGCGTGGGTGATCGGTACCCGCAATGCCCTGCGCGCGCTGCTGTTAGCGTTGCTGGAACCGACCGATGCCCTGCGCGAGATCGAGATCGCTGGCGATTTCACGAAGCGGCTGGCACTGTTGGAGGAGCTTAAGGGGCTGCCGTTCGGCGCGGTGTGGGACTACTACTGCTTGCAGCAGGACGTGCCGGTAGGCCCTGCCTATATGGACGAGATCCTGCATTACGAGCGTGAGGTGCTCGCGAAGCGTAGCTGACCCACTACACGACGCGTCTACTGACGTTGTTGCCCAGGCACAAGAGGCCACCGATGAAATCGGTGGTCTCGCCTTTGGGTATGTCTTGCTGCAGATGAGGATCTACGGGTCAACTTCAATGCCAGAGGCCGGTGATCTGCCACCTCGGACGGCTGTGGGGCTGGGGCAGGTCGTCCGGCAGCTCATCATCCCGGACATCGTCCGCCGTGATCCGTTCGTGCGGCAGATCATTGAGCTCCAACAAGCGCTGGATGCGCTCTTCCGTCTCCGGATGAGTTCGGAAGAGCGACGGATTGGGCGTCCGATCGCCGGGCAGAAGCATGCGCCGGAGGAAGCTCGCTTCGCGCTGCTCCATCTTGGCCAAAGCGCTGGCCAGTCCCTCGGGATCCCCGGTCAGGCGCGTGGCGGTGACATCCGCCTGAAACTCGCGGGTTCGAGAGAGCGCCAGCTGAAGGAGCCCCGTGAGGGTGGGCGCGGCGATCAGCAGCAGCACGGCAAACCACGAGATGGGCGGCATCCCCATAAGCATCAGTGGCAGGTTGAAGATGAGCAGCAGCCGTCCCAGTGAAGATAAAAGTCCGGTGATGCGGCTGATCACATCGGCAAAGGCCATCACGCGCATATCGCCATCGCGAATGTGGGCAATCTCGTGTGCCAGCACACCGATCAGTTCTCGACGATTCAGGGCCCGCAGCATCCCCTCGGTGACGGCGAGGGCGGCATCGTCACGGTGTCCCACGGAGAAGGCATTGACCATCCGGCTTGGGATGTAGTAGAGGCGCGGCGTCGTGGGCAGACCTGCACGGTCCGCGATTTCCTGCAGCAGGCGGTAGATGTTCGGAGCGCCGGACGGCGCCACGGGCTTCGCGCCATACATACGGAGCATAAGCTGCGGCGACATCTGCTGGCTGAGCACGAGGAGTGGAATCGCGCCGATGATGGCCCAAAGGGTGGCACGCAGCCCTCCAAAGAAGTACGCCAGCGCGCCCAGGATCAGCAACATACCAGTGAATAGGAGAACGGTGTGCAGGAGGTTGCGCAACGTGTATCCCAGGATCCGTCTTTTTCGCATGGTCCGCGCCTATTCCTCCCCGGCAGACGGAGACGTTATCTGGGATCGAACCCCATTCTGCGGGGGATAGAGCGGGTAATCCGGTCCCCTCAGGATTCGCCACGCCAGTCCCCACCGTCGGCGGACGCGGCGCAGGCGAGATCGCCACTCACCCTTCGGCTGTGTCCCCACGCGCCGTAGATCGTTGACTCGGCTGAGCGCCGCTCTATAACCCGCCTCGATGGCATCGCCACTGCCGTCGGTGGAGAGCACGCCGATGGAGGGAAGTTGCACCTGCAGCAGCAGGTCGGGCGGACAGATCTCCAGTCGCGTGCGATTGATCAGCCGCTGCGTCATCCCGATGCTTGTTTCGGCAATGAGAAAGGGAAGACGCCACTCCAGTTGTCCTCCGAATCTGAAGAGACGTCGCAGTGAGGGGCCGCGCGACCGGATGAACTCGGGATCCACCTCGAGGTCGAAACCGGTGGTGGGAGGTATGTCGACCCCGATGACGACATCCGCTCCCATTTGCCGGACGATATCGACAGGGAGGTTGTTGAGGACGCCGCCATCGACGAGCCATCGTCCCTGCCAGCGCACGGGTGCAAATAAGAGCGGGAGTGCGGAGGTAGCCAGCAGGGCAGGGATCAAATGGCCACTGTCCAGGATAACCAACTCGCCGGTCTCCAGGTCCGCGGCGACCACGCTGACCGGTATTGCCAGGTCCTCGAAGCGAAGGTCATCGCTACCCAACAGGTCGGCCAACAGTGACCTCATCTTGCGGTGGTCGAAGAATCCGCGCCAGGTCCTGTCGGGTGAGGCCAGATCGACGATCTTGGTGTCGACGGCAAATGCGGCCAGTTCATCCAGCGGTATGCCTGCTCCGATAGCTCCGGCGATAAGCCCGCCCATGCTGGTGCCGGAGATGGCGTCGACGGCGATGTTCTCTTCCTCGAGCAACCGCAGCACACCGATGTGCGCCAGCCCCCGAATGCCCCCTCCGCACAGCGCTATCCCCAATCGTCGTCTTCGTGATGCCATCGATTTCACGTTGATGTCGGTCACGTCCTTCTGATCCGTATCCATGGTACACGGACGGCCCCCAGGCCCGATCATACGGACGCCTGGGGGCCGTTGTCGCTGGATTTACTCTCTTTTCACGGTGATGCGCTTGGCCTTGGCCTCTGCCGTCTTCTGCAATGTGACCGTGAGGACGCCATCTTTGTAGACAGCCTCAGCGCTGTCTGCATCGACCTCGGCAGGAAGCGGGATACGACGATGGAATGCACCGTAGGCTCGTTCTGAGCGGTAGTAATTGCGCCCTTCTTCCTCCTTCTGGTGCCGCTTCTCGCCGCGAAGCGTGAGAACGTTGTTGTCGAGGCTCAACTCGATGTCGTCCCTGTCCATTCCAGGTAATTCGGCCGCGACCTTGACTTCGGTATCGGTCTCAGACACGTCCACGCGAGGACTGAGCGTGCCCCACTGTTCCTCAGACCAGGGGGAAAGCCCAGAGCCGGAGCTGAAGAACTCATCAAAGAGGCGGTTCATATCCCGCTGGAAGGTCTCCATAGGATACTGCTCACGGTTCTCTTCGGCCTGCGACCTCCGCTCTCTGCGCCAAGGGATCAGATCGGTAATCGACATAGTTTACACCTCCAATCCTTTGATGTGATCGTGCGCGGGACAGTCATCGCGTCCCACAAATCCTGTCCAATCCGTATTGTGTCTGGTCAGTTAAGT
>CAZPJP010000043.1:19567-28581 GCA_964586915.1 uncultured Anaerolineales bacterium | reverse complement strand
CATTGTTGCACGAAAAATAGACTCGGCTATAATACGGCGTCAAGTGACACATTGCTGTGGGCTCATATTGATCGGAACGGTGGGCAAGTGCGTCGCCCGGCAAGGCGGGGGGGACCGATGAGCTTGAGCGCGAATGCGACATCTTGGGAACGTCGATTACTTGAGTTGGCCTATGAGGGCAGCCAGAGCCCTCCCACGGAACCATGCGTTGACGCGACGGCGGAACTTCTAGTGCGCGCTTACGCCCTCTGTGCCGAGCTCACCAGACAACACAGTAAGACCTTCTCCCTCGCCTCCAGCCTGTTGCCCCGGTCCAAATGCCAAGCTGCTAGAGCTCTCTACGCCTTCTGCCGGACCAGCGACGACATCGTCGACCTCGCTCACAGCGAGCAGGCGTCCTCGCCGCTGGGCAGGCTTGATGAGTGGCGCGAGCAGGCGCTGAGCGACTGTGAGGATGAGGAGGACCTTCTCCTCCTGGCTTGGGCTGACACGCAAACCAACTATCACATCCCGCGCCTCTATGCGGAACAGCTCATCGACGGGGTAGCCCGAGATCTCAACCAAACTCGATACGCGACCTTTGAAGAGCTCACCAGCTACTGCTATGGTGTGGCCTCGACGGTCGGGCTGATGTCTATGCACATCATCGGATACGCTGGCCCCGAGGCCATACCCTATGCCGTGAAACTGGGCGTGGCGCTACAGCTGACGAATATCCTCAGGGATGTCGCCGAGGACTGGAGCGCGGGCCGGCTCTACCTCCCCCAAGACGAGCTTGCAGCGTTTGACCTTACCGAGGCCGATATCGATGCGGGTGAGGTGGATGATCGTTGGCGAGCCTTTATGCGCTTTCAGATCGGGCGGGTGCGCCAGATTTACGCCGCCTCGTTGCCCGGCGTGGCGCTCCTCCATCAAGACGGTCGCTTCGCCATTGGGGCTGCCGCGGAGCTCTACCTCGGGATTTTGGAGGATATCGAAGCCCATGATATGGACGTGTTCAGCCGCCGTGCGTATCTGAGCCGGAACGCGAAACTACGCCGGCTTCCGGGCATCTGGTGGCGTGCGAAGGTGCGAGGATACCAGGAAGCTTCTGAGGCAGCTACAATCGGGGATCGACAAGGTGCCCGCCCGTGACGTGGATCATCCCTGCACGGATCCCGCAGACCTACCGTACGAGCTTCCCTGATCTGAGAGCACGCGGAATCTCGCTCTTCAGCATCCGGTGCGTCGCAAATCGGCATGGATCATCTCAGCTCTGACCACGCCGTCGGTGCTCGGAGGATCGACGTCATCCTCGTCGGGGGCGGCGCCGCCGGTCTCAGCCTCGCCTACCATCTGGGTCGCGCATACCCAGACATCGCAATGCTCATCGTGGATGAGGAGGTGAAGAACCAAAACGACCACACCTGGTGTTTCTGGAGCCGCGAAGCCTCCTACCTCGATGAACTCGCGTATCGCAGCTGGGACCAGCTTATGGTTACCAGCGAGACCTTCAAGGCAACATACGACCTGGCGCCCTACCGATATCAGATGATCCGCGCCGCCGACTTCTATCGGTTTATGCGGGCGCAACTGACCGCACTACCCAACGTCGACATCCGACTGGCGAAGGTTGACAGCATTGCTGACGGACAAGAATGGGCGGAGGTGCTGATCAATGAGGTGCCGTTCCAGGCCCAATGGATCTTCGACAGCCGCTACCAGCCGTCGGACTATCGTGCTTTGAGCCAACGATACCGCTACCTTACGCAGCACTTTCTCGGATGGGAGATAGAGACGACCGAGCCATGCTTCAAACCCCAGATCCCACGGCTGTTCGATTTCCGAACGCCACAGGGTGAGGCGATGCGCTTCTTCTACGTGCTGCCCTTCAGCGAGACCCACGGGCTCGTGGAGTACACACTCTTCTCGGCCCGAGTGCTGCCGGTGGAGCAATACCAGGTGGCGCTAAAGGCCTACATTGAGGACGTGCTTGGCGTGCGGCACTACCGCATCCTAGATGAGGAGCGGGATCTGATTCCTATGACGGATCATCCCTTTCCACGGCGAGCAGGCCGGCGGATCCTCAATATCGGCACCCGAGGGGGCCGTGTGAAGCCGTCGAGCGGCTACGCCTTCCAGCGGATACAGGAGGATGCCAGGGCCATTGTGCGGTCGCTGGAGGTACACAGTCACCCCTTCGACTTGCCACAATCGCCGCCCCGCTACCGGATGTTTGACGCGATGCTGCTGCAAATCCTCCACCGCCAGGGGCATCTGGGCAAACCCGTTTTTTTGCGTCTCTTCCAACGAAATCCGATTCAGAGGATCTTCCGCTTCCTCGATGAGGAAGATGGCCTCTGGGAGAATCTCAAGGTGATGGCCTCGGTGCCGCCGTTGCCCTTTGCCAGGGCCTGGCTGCGTATCGTCCTGCTGCGACGGGCATGATAAGTCGCCGATTCGAGCAAGCACGAAGGAGAATGCGTATGGCCGAACCCAGGACCGACATATTCCAGTTCCAGGCACAGCTGGGCGAAAGGCTGGCTCAGTGGAGCAGACTCAGCATTGCGTCCGGTTTGATCCTGACCCTGCTCGGCAATCGGACTTGGCGGGGGGTTGGAACCCAGTTCGCAGGATGGGGCTTGATCGATCTGATCATCGCTTGGATCGGCCTGCGGAGCGCTCGGAACAAGGCTGCGACGCCGGCAAACCACGCGCCTGAAGCGCAAGCTAGGGAGCGCGCTAATCTCAAACGGGTGCTGTGGATCAACGCCGGTCTTGATATCGGCTACGTCACCGGCGGGGCGCTGCTGACGAAGCACAAAGGGAGAGCTGATCCCTTCTGGCGCGGCGCGGGTTGGGGCATCATCATTCAGGGTGCGTTTCTCCTTGTCTTCGACCTGGTCCACGCCTTACAGGCAGGGGCCCCGATGTTGGAGGCAACCTCGCAACAGGGACGCCGGACAGATGCTGAGGCATCCCATGCCTAGCCGCACAAACCAGCAGACGCGGAAGGCGATGGCTGGGTTCAAACGCGTTTTCGAGCGTCCGGAGCACCAACCCTTCGCCAAGGAGAACGGCTCGATGGCGGCTCTCTTGGTCCATGGCTTTCTGGGAACGCCCAATGAGATGCGACCGGTCGCCGATATTCTCCTCGATCTGGGATGGAGCGTCTCCGTGCCGCTGTTGCCGGGGTTCGGCGCGGATATTGACACGCTCTTCGAGCGGGATAGCGCCGCTTGGGTCAATGCCGTCCGTGAGGCTTACGGTGCGCTTAGGACACATCACTGGCAGATGTTGTTGGTCGGCAACTCCATGGGCGCGACCATCGCTGGCCAATTGGCACCTGAGCTGGAGCCCGACGGACTCCTGCTCTTCTCCCCTTTTTGGAAACTGCCGATGGTCGATCCTGTGGTGCACTTCCTGAGCCCGATTCTCCGGCTCTTCCTGCGCCAAACACGCCCGTTTCGGCACGTCGATTTCGACCGGGCCGAGATCCGCGAGGGCATTGAGGAGTTCATGCCGGACTTGGATCTGGACGATCCGACGACACGCGAGGCGATCCATTCTATGACCGTTCCGACCCGCATCTTCGACCAGCTAGAAACTCTTGGGGCGCACGCCCTTGCTGCCGTCGGCGAGATAGAGATGCCCACGTTGATTCTGCAAGGCTTTCACGATGACGTCGCGCTGCCGGAATACACCCGCGACTTGCTGACGCGTTTCTCGGGGCCGGTGAGTTACCATCAGCTCGCAGCCGGCCACGAGCTCACCCGCCGCGACACGCCCGTCTGGCCGGAGACCACCCGACATATCCGAGCCTTCGTCACCGCTCTCCCCGGCCAGTCAGAAGGAGAACGATCATGATCGACACGCTGCGCCGCACGTTGCATCCGGAAGGCTATCATGGCACGGACCGTCGGGCCCCCTATTTCGAGGGTTGGTACTTCAAGATTGTGGATGCCGCTGAGCATCAGCGCTACGCCGTCATTCCCGGTATTTCGTTGGCCCACGGAGATGGTGGACCGCACAGCTTCGTGCAGGTTCTCGATGGAGTGACCGGCGACACGCTCTATGTGCGCTATCCCGTGGAGGCGTTCAGCGCTGCCCAGCGGACCCTGGACGTCAGGGTGGGACCGAACCGCTTCACCTGGAAGGGGATGACACTGGACCTCACCGACAGCCGTCTACCGCTCAGAGGATCCATCACCTTTGACGATCCAAAACCTTGGCCCGTCACGCTGCTCTCACCGGGCATTATGGGCTGGTACGCGTGGGTCCCGTTTATGGAATGCTACCACGGTGTCTTGAGTTTCGATCATAGCCTGGAGGGAAGACTCGAAACGAACTCTGGCGCCAACGACTTTGCCGGAGGGCGAGGCTATATTGAGAAGGACTGGGGACAGGCCTTCCCCTCCGGCTGGGTCTGGCTACAGACCAACCATTTCACGACGCCAGGGACGTGCCTCACTGGCTCCATCGCCCGGATCCCCTGGATTGGCACGGTTTTCTCCGGGTTCATCATAGGCTTGCTCTGGAAAGGGCAGCTCTACCGGTTTGCGACCTACACTGGAGCGCGGACGGTACGGCTAAGCATCGAAGCCAACGCAGTTAGCTGGGTGATCGAGGACGCGCTCTACCGGCTGACCTTGCAAGCCCATCAGGCCGAGCTAGGGAGCCTCCGAGGGCCCAGCACCCGTGACATGGGGCGGGCGGTGCCCGAAACTCTCAGCGCAACGGTTGACGTAGAGTTCGCGACCCGCACCGGCACCGTGCTCTTTAAGGAGACGGGCCGCTGCGGGGGTATGGAGGTCGGTGGGGACACGCATGAACTGGTCACCGGGTAGCTGGGACAACGAGTGGGCACACCACCGCTCTCGCTTGTCCGGACGACGATGATGACCGCACTGCGAACGCTGCCGCCGACCCTCGTTCTGGCAGCGTGGCTGATCACGATGGTGAGCATACCGATCCTCCAAGGGGTGTGGGGCGAGCGGGCGCGCACACGCGGTGTCTCCGTCGGCGTCATACTTCAGGCCGGCGCCGTGGTCGCCGTCCTCGGACCCACGTGGGGTTGGCTCGTGACGGCGAGAACGGCGATCCTCATAGCCGCCTTGGGATGGTTGGCCGAGTTCGTAGGATCCCACACAGGCGTGCCCTTCGGACCGTACGCCTACACGGAGAAGCTGCACCCCCAGATTGGTGGCGTCCCGCTGATCATCCCGATCGCCTGGCTGATGATGATGCCGCCAGCCTGGGCCATTGGTACGATGATCGCCGACCAAGGCTCGGGTCCCGCCTTTGTGCTCGCTAGCGCTTTGGCGTTTACGGCGTGGGACCTCTTCCTCGATCCCCAGATGGTGACCTGGGGATTCTGGGTATGGGATGAGGCACGCGCCCAATACCCACGTTACTTCGGGATACCCTGGACCAACTACGCTGGCTGGTTCGGGGTCTCGGCGCTGATCACCTGGTTCGCAAGACCCACCGCGGTAGCGATCCAGGACGTACAAGCTCCGCTCCTCCTGATTTACGGCCTGACCTGGGCTCTGGAGACGTTTGGCCAGCTCGTCTTCTGGGATCTGAAGGGCCCGGCCCTGGCTGGTGCTGCGGGGATGGGGCTCTGTCTCATCCTAGCTCTGACATAGGCGATGACCACAGACCTACTTGTCCGGACGGCTTCCTGGAGCCTGCTTGCCTTCATCGCTGGGGCGATTCCATTCTCGCTGATCGTCGGCCGACTTGCCCTGAAGCGAGACATCCGAAGGGTGGGCGATGGCAACCCCGGGGCTACCAATGTCCTGCGCGCCGGCGGGGCGGCCTGGGCATTTATCGCCGCCTTTCTGGATATGCTTAAAGCGGCGCTTCCGGTCGCGCTCGCCTACATCGTCCTCCAAATGCGCGGCTCTGAGATCGTCCCGATCGCTCTGGCGCCCTTGCTCGGGCATCTCTACTCACCGTTTCTCAAGGGCAAAGGGGGCAAGGGCGTCGCCGTCACCGGCGGCATCTGGATCGGCCTCACCCACGGCGTCGGCGGCGCCGTCGGCACGGCCTTCCTGACGCTCGGCTATGCCGTCCAGGCCGTGCCTGGATGGGCCGTCGCGCTAGGACTCAGCGCCATCGCAGTCTATCTTCTGATCTGGCGTCCCGATCCGGTGCTGCTTACAGTCTGGTTTGGCAACGCGCTCATCGTCCTGTGGCGACATCGTGCGGACCTGATCCGTCCCCCGGCATTGAGACCTTGGCTGAAGAAACAAGACTGACGAGGGTCGTGCCAACGCAGTGCACGGCTCCGCGCCCCAGCGAGCTTCGGGGGTCGCTAGCCGCCAGACGCGCTGCGGCGGAGCGGCGAGGAAAAGGCCCGAGATGATGCTCATAGCGTCTGCCACCTTTGCGACGATTGCGTTGCTGGTGATCGCGTCGATCACGATTCTCAACGTGCTCACGTTTCCAAGGCTGGACCAAGCGCCAGAGCCCGCGAACCCACCCTCGGTTTCGATCTTGATCCCCGCTCGGGACGAAGCCACTGTGATTGCTGAGACGGTGAAGCGCCATCTAGCCCAAGGTTATCCGGATTTCGAGGTCATTGTTCTTGACGACAACTCATCAGACAACACGCCTCAAGTGGCCCGGGCCGCTGGGGCGGGAGATCCCCGATTGCGGGTCGTGCAAGGCCGCCCTCTGCCAGACGGATGGCTCGGCAAGAATTGGGCGTGCCACCAGCTATCTCAGGAGGCCCAGGGTGAGATTCTCGTCTTTACCGACGCCGACGTCATCTGGAGCGACCGCGCCCTGAGCCGACTTATCGGGGAGATGGAGGCTCGCCAGGCGGACTTACAGACCGTTTGGCCGACGCAGATCACCGAGACGTGGGCCGAGCGCCTGGTCGTGCCGCTGATGGCGTTCGTTATCGTCGGATATCTGCCGCTTCTGGCGGTGCATCATCTGCCGTGGCCAGTCTTTGCGGCTGCGATGGGACAGTGTCTGGCCTTCCGAAGATCGGCTTACGACGCTGTCGGCGGCCACGCAGCCGTGCGCGACAGCATCGTGGAAGACGTGACCTTTGCCAAGCGCATTAAGCGTCTGGGGCTGCGCCTCAGGGTCGCCGACGGCGGCAACGTCATCTCGTGCCGTATGTACCATAGCTGGCCAGAGGTCCGCAATGGCTTCGCCAAGAACATCCTGGCGGGCCACGGCAACAGCATCCCGTTTCTGCTCGTCTCGTGGGCGTTTCACTGGCTTCTCTGGCTGCTTCCCTGGATCTGGTTGAGTGTGGGGATCTTCGCGCCAACGCCCTGGTGGCCAGCGTGGCCACTTATCCTCATCGGACTCGGCGTCGGCGTTCGGGCGCTGACAGCGGCCTTCAGCCGCCAGCGCGTACCAGACGCGATAGGGATGCCCATCTCAACGCTCCTTATGGCCATCATCGCTGTTCAGGCCATCGGTTGGGAGCTTTCCGAGGACGGTCCCCGTTGGCGAGGACGAGCGCTCTCGCCACGAGCCGCCAACCACCAGCATGCCCGGAGGCACCATGGAGCAAAGCGATAGATCTATCGTTGTTATCGGCGCTGGCCTGGGAGGCTTGAGTGCTGCGATTCGTCTCGCTGCAGCCGGGTTTCAGGTCAGGGTGTTGGAACAGAACGCTGAGGTGGGCGGCAAAATGGGGCGCTTCTCCCGTGGCGGCTTTACGTGGGATACCGGCCCCTCCGTCATCACGATGCAACCGGCGCTTGAGGCGCTCTTCAAAGCTGCCGGACGCAGCCTCAGCGACTACGTGACGTTGGTGCCGGTGGAGCCAATCACCCGCTACTTCTACCCGGACGGTACGGTGCTCGATGCGACCCGCGATCTTCCACGGATGGCGCGTCAGATCGCCGCGCTGGACGAGCGCGATGTGGAGGGGTTCCTCGGGTTCCTGGCGCACGCCGCTGCCCTGAATCGCATCACCGGTCCTGTCTTCATCCAAGGTCCCCCACCGACCCCCTGGGACATCCTGCGGGTGCCTCTGCGCGATATGCTCCAGGTGGATGCCTGGCGGACGATGGACGCGGCGATCCGTCGCTGGGTACGGGATCCGCACCTGCGGATGCTGCTGGGCCGCTACGCAACCTATGTGGGCGCCAGCCCATACCAGGCGCCAGCGGTGCTGAACACCATCGCGCACACCGAGCTCACCCAGGGCGTGGTGTACGCTCGAGGCGGCATCTATACCCTCGCGGAAGCCTACGCACAGTTGGCAAGGGAGCTAGGTGTCGAGATCAGAACCGACCGGCGCGTGACCGAGATCCTCCTGAACGAGGACCACGCTGTCACCGGCGTCAGACTGGTCAGCGCCGCGCAAATCCCGGCGCGCACCGTCGTTGCCAACGTCGACGTCACGACGGTCTACCACGACCTGCTCCCGGATGCCGTCGCGCAGGGCCGATCCCGCCGCCTGGCGCGGCGTCAGCCGTCGCTCTCGGGCTTCATCCTGTTGCTGGGCATCGAGGGCCATACCGAGGGACTCATTCAGCACAACGTCCTCTTCCCCCGCGACTATCGTCGCGAGTTCACAGACATCTTCCAGCGTGGCGTCCCCCCGGAATCGCCCACGATCTATGTCACCATCACATCGAGACAGGACCCAGAACACGCCCCGGCTGGCTGTGAGAACTGGTTCGTCCTTGTCAACGTGCCGCCCCTCGGGCCTGGCATCGATTGGGCCGATGCGGAGGCGCCCTTGCGAGAGATGATCCTGGAACGGCTTGCTGAAATGGGATTTGACGTCCACGGCCGCGTCGTCGAGGCGCACACCATCACCCCGCAAGATCTGGCGCAGCGCACCGGCGCCTGGCGCGGCAGCCTCTACGGCATTTCGTCGAATCAGCCCCTCAACGCGCTTCGGAGGCCGCACCCCAGATCACCTATCGCGCGAGGCCTCTACTTCGTTGGCGGAACGACCCACCCTGGGGGCGGCATCCCTATGGTCACGCGGTCCGGCGCGATGGTGGCGGAGATGATCCGAGAGGATCTGTCGTGCAGGACCGCATAGGACG
>CAZPJP010000043.1:4842-19467 GCA_964586915.1 uncultured Anaerolineales bacterium | reverse complement strand
GCGATGGTGGCGGAGATGATCCGAGAGGATCTGTCGTGCAGGACCGCATAGGACGTACAGGCCTGTGTCCTTCACAGGCCATATGGTAGCATGTCGAAAGCGACTCGACTGCGGCCTACAGGCCCTATCTCATCCGAAAATGCCGGCCACGCGAGGCGTGGCACGAACTCACACGATTACAATGAAAGGTTACCGTGAAGCATATTGACTTCAATGATCTCACACTGAGAGATGGACAGCAAAGCCTCGCTGCTACGCGCATGACGACGGAGCAAGCACTAAGCGTTCTGGAGATGATCAAGGACGCGGGATACGCAGCGTTGGAGCTGTGGGGAGGCGCCACGCTTGACAGCTGTGTCCGCTACCTAGATGAGGATCCATGGGCAAGGCTGGATGCATTCCACCAGATGCTCAGCATGTCGCCCGCCAACGGCACGGCGTTCCGCGTCTTGTTACGCGGACAGAATCTCTTCGCTTACCAACCCTACCCCGACGACTTGGTCATTGACTTCGTCAAAGAGGCCGTCCGCTCGGGTGTGAACCTCATGCGCATCTTTGACGCCCTGAATGACTGGCGCAATCTGCAGATCCCCCTGTTAGCGACAAAGGCCTACGGCGGTCGTGTGGAGGCTGCCCTGAGCTACACGGTCAGCCCGATCCACACGACCGACTACTATGTCAGTCTGGCCCTGAAGCTGCAGGACGAGGGTGCCGACCAGATCGCGATCAAGGACATGGCCGGCCTCCTCCGCCCGGTCGATGCCATCGAGCTGTTCCATAAGCTAAAGAGCTGCCTGAGCGTTCCGATCGTCTTCCACAGCCACACAACCACCGGCGTGGCGACACTCAACGCCGTGCTGGCAATGCACGAAGGGATCGATGCCGTGGATAGCGCAATCACGCCCTTTGCTGGTGGGCCATCTCACCCGCCGATCGAGGTGCTGATCGTCTTTGCGGAGGCGATGGGGATCGAGCATTCACTGGACAAGACGGCGATCCGACGCGCTCAAGCCAGACTCTTTGAGATCTTCAACGACCTGCACGAGCACATCTCCCCGGAGAACCGCACGCACCTGCCCGTGAGATACGATGACATCGATGGCCAACACGTGCAAGCGATTCTCAACCTGATCGATGCCGCTCTACGGGGAGGCGTCCATAACGAATCCCGGACGCAGCTCGACCGCGCGTTGAGTTTGATGCGCGATCTCCTTGTCAGCCTTGGATATCCACGACACAATGCCGAGATCTTCGAGGCGCAAATTCCGGGGGGCATGTTATCGAATCTGCACAGCCAGCTGAAGCAGATGGGACAACTCGACCGGCTCAATGCGATCCTGGAGGAGGTCCCCCGGGTGCGGGCCGACGTTGGATACGTCCCGTTGGTAACGCCCACGAGCCAGATCGTCGGCTCCCAGGCGACCTTCAATGTGATGATGGGTCGGTACGAGATGGTCTCGAATGAGTTTAAGATGCTGCTGCGCGGGGAGTTCGGCAAGACGCCGGCGCCCCCAAACCCCGAGGTGCTCCGGATGGCACTCGGGCCGGGAGAGGAACCGCTCACATATCGTCCGGCCTCCTATCTGCACCCCATTCTTGAAGATGACCACGACCACCCCTTCGTGAAGACGCATCGCGATCTTCTACTTCACCTGATGCTCAAACAACCCGCCGATGACTTTCTGAGGCGAAAACACTGCGAATCGGCATAACAAAGTCCGGTTTCAGGCCCCAAATGTCTTGACAACCGCCTCGTTTCAGCTTATAATTGAAATGTCACGCTGAAACTTCAATTCATCACTGAAACGGCTGGTAACCCATGGCTAGCGGTGTACGCCTTCAGGATGTCGCAGATCTTGCCGGTGTGTCCATCGGCACAGCTTCGCAAGCCCTGAACAACAAACCGAGCGTCGCCTCAGCAACCCGAGCGCGGGTGATTGATGCCGCTCGAACGCTTGGGTATCCCGTGTCAAATGGCAGGATCGACACAACACCGGAAATCGAAGTCATCGGTATGTTGACTAAGCATGACTTTGGTTACCCTCCGAACATCAACGCCTTCTACTCTCACGTTCAGGCCGGTGTGGAGAACGAGTGCCGCAAGCAGAATATCAGCCTCATGTATGCTAATATCGAGGTGGACAGCGCGAACCATCCGATTGCATGGCCCCCGATGCTGAGTGAGGAGCGGATCAACGGCCTGCTCCTAGTAGGCACCTTCATCGAGGACACCGTCGGCATCCTGAAGAGACGCCTGGATATGCCCATCGTGCTCATTGATGCGTATGCCCCTGACCTCCCCTACGACAGCGTGTTGATTGACAACGACATGGGTAGCCGCACGGCAATCGAGCATCTGATCCAGCTCGGGCACCGCAAGATCGGGTTGATCGGCACGAACCCTAATTCCCCGCCCAGCCTCCGAGAGCGACGCGCGTCTTTCCGTCGCCTGATGCAGCAGCATAAGCTCCCCGAGACGTATATCGAAGAATCGGAGGTCACTGAGGGTTCCGGCTATTCATCTCTGAAGCGCTTGCTCAGACGATCGCCAGAGGTCACCGCCGTCTTCGCGGCGGCGGATCTGGTCGCTCTAGGGGCGCTGCGCGCCGCTCGTGACCTGGGCATCGACGTGCCCACAGAGCTATCAATCATCGGGTTCGACAACATCGACCTCTCCAGCGTCGTGACGCCAAGGCTGACCACAGTACACGTCCACAAAACCTGGATGGGCTCCTTCGGCGTCAGACAACTCCTCGATCGTGCGGCAGAGCCAGAACAACCCAACATAACTATCTCCGTCGCGACGAAGCTCGTCGAACGCGATTCTGTCAGCATCCCAAGAGATGAAGGCTAATCCGAAACCGCCTTCGGGCATCAGTTCACGCAACCTCTGCAGAAAGGAGGTCTATGGGAGAAAGCTGCTTCTGAGACACCGTGATTGATCCGAGTTTAGATCAGATCCCTAGAGGAGGAGTAGAACCATGAGTAAGCTTAGGTGGTTGAACATCGTGTTGCTCGTGGGCCTGCTGTTGAGCGCCTGTGCCACCAGCGTGCCCGTGACTGAAGAACCTCCGCCCGCTATCGAGGAGCCTGCGGAGGTGGAGGAGCCCGAAGAGCCGGCAGTGGTGGAGGCGCCTGAGGAACCGGAGGAGCCCTCCTCCAGATATCAGGAATCGCCAATGCTGGCCGAGAGAGTGGCAGCTGGCGAGCTGCCCCCAGTGGACGAGCGCCTGCCTGTCAACCCGATGGTCGTCGAACCCTTGGTCGAGGTCGGCGAGTATGGCGGCGAGCTGCGGTATGGATTCACCGGCGATCCGACCTGGGGCGGTATGCTCTACATCGCCCAGTGGGAGCATCCGGTCCAATGGTTGCCCGACTCCAGCGACTTCGAGCCAAACTTCATCGAGGACTGGGAGGTCAACGATAGTGCGACCGAGTACACCTGGTATCTGCGCAAGGGCCTAAAGTGGTCCAGCGGCGATCCCTACACGGCCGATGATATCCTGTTCCTCGTCAACGATATCCTCAAGAACGAGGAGCTTTTCCCAGGGGGCCCGGGCACCGACTGGATACCCGAGGCTCAGCGCGAAGGCTTCGCGGTCGAGAAGATCGATGACTATACCGTCAAGTGGACCTGGCCCGAGCCCTACGGCACGTTCATGATGGTCCTGGCGCCGTGGGCCGGACGGTACTTCGCCCAGTACCCCTCCGAGTACCTGAAGCAATTCCACGTGGACTACAATCCCAACGTGGACGACCTGGTTGCGGCAAACGACCAAGCGGAAGACTGGACCGGGCTCTTCTTGCTGAACGCGCCCGGCACCTGGGGCGACCCCTCCTACTTCTTCCAGTACCCGGATCTCCCATCCCTGGGCCCCTGGATCGTCACCCAGCCGCTGGGCGCCGGCACGACGGTCATCATGGAGCGCAACCCCTACTACTACAAGGTCGACTCCGCCGGCAACCAGTTGCCCTACATCGACAGGGTCGTCGCGACCCAGTTCCAGGATGACGAGAGCCGCACCTTCGCGATGATGAACGGAGACCTGGACTACATTAAAGACGCCGGGAATGCCAACCGCGAACTCTACTTCGATGCTCTGGATGAGGGCAAGCCCATCGAGATCCGCCTGCCGAAGTATGACCAGGGCAATACGCAGTCCATCCACTTCAATATGACCACCAAGGATCCCATCAAGGCAGAGATCTTCAGCAACAAGGACTTCCGCATCGGCATGTCTCACGCCATCGACCGCGAAGAGATCATCGAGGTCGTCTTCAAGGGCGAGGGTGAGCCCGTGCAAGTCTGCCCGTATGAGGACTCGCCACTCTACAACGAGCAGCTCTGCAACCAGTACATCGAGTTCGACCTCGACCTGGCTAACGAGTACCTCGACAAGGTCATGCCCGAGAAGGACGCCGAGGGCTATCGCCTCGATCCTGAGGGCAACCGCTTCAACCCCATCTTCAACGTCAGGAATGACGACAACGAGGGCCAGCACTGGGTCGGAGTCGCTGAGCTCCTAATCGAGCACTGGAAGAGAGCCGGTGTGGAGGTATTGCTGAACGCCGTCTCCGGCCAGGTCGACGACGAGCAACGGGACAACAACGATATCGAGATGTTCATGTTCCACGGTGCTGAAGGTGGCTCCGGCATGACCGCCATCCTCGATCCTCGCTGGCACGTCCCCGGGGAACACTGGGGGCGATTCGGCCTCGGCTGGACGCTATGGTGGGTCGATGAAGAGGATGAGAACGCCGTCGAACCCCCCGACTGGGTCAAGGACATCCGTGCCCTCTATGAAGAGGCCACGAAACAGCCGACCCGAGAGGGCCAGATCGAGATCATGAGGCAGGTGATGCAGAGCTCTGCCGACAACTTCTGGACGATCGGCATCTGTCGAGCCGGTACGACCATCTATCCCATCCATCAGCGCCTCGGCAACGTCCCGGAGGAGTGGCTGCACCTCTGGACCTGGGGCTTTGACAAGATCATCCGCCCTGAGCAGTGGTACATCAAGGAATAGGCAGCGACCTGATCCTTGTAACCGTCAGGCAACCGGGGTACCCCGGTTGCCTGACGCCCCACTGCAGACTTGCAGAGACTGTTCACACGGCACGCTGGCTCGGAACTACAGGTTGAGGGCTGGAAGCCTATGCACAGCATTAGAGACCATGCAACCCTGAACCTGCAGCTCTGTACCTAGTGTAGGAGTAAGCCATCTATGTGGAAATACCTGTTACGACGTTTCTCGTACGCCCTTTTCACCGTTTGGGTGATCTCATTGCTATCCTTCGCGGTCATCCAGCTGCCGCCCGGAGACTACGTCACGGACCTAGTCGACGACCTGCGCGCGCAGGCCGGCGAGGTCTCCCCAGAGTGGGAAGAGCGCATGCGCCAGGTCTATGGCTTTGACGATCCCTTTATCGTGCAATACCTCAAATGGATGCGGAATATCCTGCTTAAGGGGCAGTTTGGTTACTCATTCTACTACCGACGCGATGCCGTGGAGATGATTACCGAGCGCCTGCCGATGTCCTTCGCACTCTCGTTCCTGTCGACGATGTTTGTATGGACCGTGGCGCTGCCCATCGGCGTTTACTCCGCTGTGCGGAGATACTCCCTGGTCGACTACACGGCATCGTTTGTAGGCTTCTTCGGTATGGCGATCCCCAACTTCCTGCTTGCCCTGATCGTACTTTACCTTACCTACAAGTATATGGGGGGAGCCGTCATTGGGCTGTTCTCGCCCGAGTACGCTAGCGCGCCATGGAGCTGGGCCAAGGTCGCTGACTTGCTTAAGCACGTCTGGGTGCCGATGATCATCATTGGCATCGGCAGCACGGCTGGACTGATCCGCACGATGCGCGCGAACTTACTCGATGAGCTCAACAAGCCGTATGTGGAGACGGCACGCGCTAAGGGCTTGAAGGAGTCCCGGCTGCTAGTGAAGTATCCCCTGCGCCACGCCCTGAACCCCTTTGTCAGCACGCTCGGTTGGATGTTGCCCAGCCTGGTCTCAGGTGAGACGATCGTCTCGATGGTGCTCAACCTGCCCACCTCCGGGCCCATCCTGTACAGAGCTCTGGTGCAGCAGGATCAGTACGTGGCCGCCGGCTTCATCCTGATGCTTAGCACGCTCACCGTGATCGGCACCTTCATCTCGGATCTGCTGTTGGCTTGGGTGGACCCGCGGATCCGACTGGAGCAATAGAGGAAAATCTATGGATATTGCACTGAACCTCGACGACTTGACTGGTCGCGAGTCGCTCAAGCTTGAAGTTGCGTCTCAGTGGCAGCTGATGTGGTGGAAGTTTCGCAAGCACAAGCTGGCGATGCTCAGCGGCGTCATTGTGTTGCTCTTCTACGTGGTGGCGCTCTTCTGCGAGTTCTTCGCCCCAACGCTGACGACCTCGTACAACGATCAGTATGCAACCGCGCCGCCACAGCGCCTCTACCTATTCCTCGACGGCAGATGGTATCCGCACGTCAATGGTTATACGTTTGAGCGCGACCCGGTATCTCACCGAAAAACCTGGTCTATCGACCCGACTAAGCAGATCCCGGTGCGCCTCTTCGTCCGAGGCGAGCCCTACAAGATGTGGGGCTTTATCCCCTGGGATCGGCATCTGATCAGCCCCAAAACCTCGGGGGATCCTTTCTATTTGCTTGGCGCGGATATGATCGGTCGCGACGTGCTCAGCCGCCTGATCTACAGCAGCCGAATCTCATTGACGGTAGGCCTGGTCGGCATGGTAATCAGCCTGACCATCGGTATCCTGCTGGGCGGCATCTCCGGCCTTGTAGGCGGGGTGCTGGACAACATCATCCAGCGGCTGATTGAGATTCTGATGTCCATCCCAACCCTGCCCGTCTGGCTAGCTCTCGCTGCCGTGGTGCCCATCCACTGGCCCGCCTTACGTGTCTATTTCATGATCTCGATCATCCTCTCCCTCATCAGTTGGACGGGGATGGCGCGCGTGGTGCGGAGCAAGTTCCTGTCACTGCGCGAGGAGGACTTCGTTATGGCCGCGATGCTCGACGGCTGTAGCCGCTTCCGGCTGATCACAAGACATATGTTACCCTCTTTCCTCAGCCATATCATCGCTTCGATCACACTGTGGATCCCCGGACTGATCCTGGGAGAGACGGCGCTAAGCTTTTTAGGCCTTGGACTGCGGCCACCCGTGGTGAGCTGGGGCGTGATGCTCCAGGACACACAGAAGGTAACCGTCATCGCGCGCTACCCGTGGCTGCTGGCGCCCGGCGGCGCGGTATTTGTGGTTGTGTTGACGCTGAATTTCCTCGGTGACGGCCTGCGCGACGCGGCCGATCCGTACTAGCAGAGGGAGCCTGTTGGATGGCAAAAAACGGGATTCTACTGGAAGCGCGCGACCTGAAGGTGCACTTCTTCACGGATGAAGGGGTGGTGAAGGCCATCGACGGGGTGGACCTGGAGGTTGAGAGCGGTAAGACGCTGTGTCTGGTGGGAGAGAGCGGCTGTGGGAAGAGTGTGACCTGCCGAGCTTTTCTGGGTATTGTGCAATCGCCTGGTCGGATCGTATCTGGGGATATCCTCTTCTACCGAGATGGATCGACGATCAACATCGCAGAGCTGGACCCGAAAGGCCGGGACATCCGACAGATCCGCGGCAAGGAGATCGCAATGATCTTCCAGGAGCCGATGACCTCTCTCAGCCCGATGTACACGGTGGGCAACCAGATCATGGAGAACATCCTGCTGCACACCGGTATCTCAAAGGAAGACGCCCGAACGCAGGCCATCGATCTGCTTGATCAGGTCGGCATTCCCAAGCCGGAGCGGCTGGTAGACGAGTATCCGTTCCGCCTGAGCGGCGGCATGCGCCAGCGGGCGATGATCGCGATGGCCTTGTCCTGCAATCCTACGATGCTCATCGCTGACGAGCCGACTACGGCCCTCGACGTCACGACCCAGGCCCAGATCCTCGATCTGATGCTTGAGCTTCAGCAGACCTACGGCATGGCGCTTCTCTTCATCACCCACGACCTCGGGGTCGTTGCCGAGATTGCCGATGATGTTGCCGTGATGTACTTGGGTAAGATCGTCGAACGCGCATCTGCCGACGTCGTGTTCAACGAGCCCCAGCATCCCTACACCCAGTCCCTATTGAGATCGATCCCCAAGATCGCGATGAAGCGGGAGGAGCTGGATCCGATTCGGGGTATGGTGCCTAGCCCATTTCGACGCCCCAATGGCTGCACGTTTCACCCACGTTGCCCGAAAGCGATGGAGATCTGCCGCCGCGTCGTACCAACGGTGACGCATCTCAACGAAAACCACACAGTGCAGTGCTTGCTCTACGAAAAAGATGTGCTGAGAGCAACGGAGGGCGCATAAGCTATGAATGAGCAACAGCTTGCCGCACAGGAAGCGCAGAGCGCGTTGACCATGCACGGCGATGGGTATCTGCTTGAGGTCAAGAACCTCAAGATGTACTTCCCAATCACCGAAGGGCTCTTTGCCCGCTTGAAGGGCTACACCAAAGCCGTCGACGATGTCAGCTTTTTCATCAAGAACGGGGAGACGCTAGGACTGGTTGGAGAGAGCGGTTGCGGCAAGACCACGGCAGGACGCTGCATCGCACGAGCCTATGAGCCCACAGCCGGCCAGATTCTCTATCGTAACGGTGACACCGTGGTCGACTTAGCTCAGATGAGCCACCAAGAGGTCCAGCCCTATCGCAGAGAGATCAGGATGATCTTCCAGGACCCCTACTCATCGCTCAACCCGCGGATGACGGTCTTCGACAACATCAGCGAAGCCCTCAAGGTCAACAATATCGGAACGCCCAAGGAGAGAGAGGAGCGGGTGGAATACCTGCTCCGCCGCGTAGGTCTGCGCCCCGAGTACATTCGCCGCTATCCCCACGCCTTCAGTGGCGGCGAGCGCCAGCGAATTGGGATCGCGCGAGCGCTGGTCACCAATCCACATCTCATCGTTGCCGACGAGGCGGTATCGGCCCTTGATGTGTCGATTCGGGCTCAGATCCTGAATCTAATGGAGGAACTCCAGGACGAGTTCTCCCTGACATATCTATTCATCTCCCACGATCTCAGCGTCATCCGTCACATCTGCGACCGCGTCGTCGTGATGTACGTTGGAAAGGTAGTGGAAGTGGCAGGGGGGATGGACATCTACATCAACCCCAAGCATCCCTACACCGAGGCGCTGATGTCCTCCGTCCCGGTGTCGAACCCGCGCGCTCGCGACAAGGGAGCGCGGATCCTGCTGGAAGGCGAGGTCGCGGATCCCTCGAACCCGCCCTCAGGTTGCTACTTCCACCCCCGCTGTCGGTACGCTCAGGAGCGATGTGCCGTGGAGGAGCCCCCTCTTGAGGAACTGGAAGGTCAGCACTTCGTCGCATGTCACTTCGCGAAGGAGCTCCACCTCAGAGGCGTACGTATGATCACGGTGTGATACGCTGGCACAGTGCAACACAGATGCGACGAAGGGAGCCCCATCGGGCTCCCTTTTTTGCTGTAGGCGGGCGCTGGGTCGAGATAGGAGCGGGCTACTGGCGCGGCGTCCCGAAGTCGGCGATGAAGTAATAGCCGCGACCGTTACCCGGCACCACACCGACGCCGACCTCGGTCAGGTAGTCGCTCAGGATGGTGCGCCGGTGTGGATCGTTGGGTGGCGTCTCATTCATCCACATCGCCACAGCGCGCTCGGCCGAGCCGTACCAGGCCCAACACTCCGACCAGCGCAGCGGGTCATAACCCTCCCGGATCATCCGTTCCCGGTAATGCGAGCCATCCGACCCGGTGTGGCTGCACCACCCCCGGGCATAGCAGTCATCGGCGTGCCGCTGCGCCGTGCGCGCCAAGATATCGTTCCAGAGAAGCGGGGGCAGCCCGTACGCTGCGCGCTGCTCGTTGAGCAGGCGAAAGATCTCGGCCGGGAGGGCACTTACCTCTGGCGGAGGCGGCTCGGACGGCGGCACAGGCGTGGGCGGAACCTCCTCGGGAGAGGGTTCCGGGTCGGCAGCGGTGGGCTCCGCCGCAGGAGGATCAGCATCGACAGCCGCGACCACCGGAACGTCGGTAGGATCCGCGGGCGGCGACGGTGCTACTGTGGGCGCAGCAGCCTCCGACGCGCTCGCTTGCACAAGAAGCTCCACCGGTGAGTCCACAGGCAAGACCAGTCCCTGTCCCACGGCGAGCATGTCCGCGTCGATCGAGCCATTGACGCTGAGCAGTGCGTCCAAGGTCAAGCCATGCCGAACCGCCACTTCGCTCAGCGTGTCACCCGGCGCCACCTCATAGACAGCCCAGAAGGGAGAGGCCTCAGCCCAAGGCCCCGGCGGCGGTATCTGCAGCACGTCCCCCACACGAACGATCGTCGACGCGCCCAAGCTGTTCTCGAGTTGGAGAGCAGCGATGGGCAGATCAAACTGCATCGCAATACCCAGGAGCGTATCCCCGGCAGCCACCGTATAGAGGCTGTCGGCGGGTGCAGCCGCAGCAGGCACACTGGAGCTCGCGGCTTCCACCAGCGGCGTGGCCTCGGTACTTGGCTCATCGTCCGCGGCCACAAGCATCGTTGCCGCAACAGCGTCCTTGGCTGCGGCAGTCGGCGTGGGGACACCAGGCGGTGCGACCGACCGGGTCGCGACATCCGCAGCGACAGCCGAAGCGATAGCCGAAGCCGCAGTCGGCGTGACCGTAGGAGGCCCCGAGGAGGTAGTCCCAGATCCACAGGCGACACCAACCAGCATCACCCATGCCAGGAACAAGGCCGCGGGCCGGGAACATCGTCGACGTCGCAACTTCGCGCTTAGCGTGCCCGCTTGGATCCTTCCCTCAGAGCCAGTCATCATCGTGGTCACACTATACACAATCTTGCCGCATCGGCAAAGTCTTGCCGCATCGGCAAAGCCGCTATGGTTGTCTTTCGTAACGGCACCCTTACAATAGCCTTATGACCAAGAAACACGTGACCGCTTACACCGACGGTAGCTCCCTCGGGAACCCCGGACCGGGTGGCTACGGTGTCATCCTTCGCTACGGGGAACACGAAAAGGAGCTATCCGGCGGTTTTCAGTGTACGACCAACAACCGCATGGAGCTCCTCGCTGCGATCAAGGCGCTCCAGGCTCTCAGCGAATCCTGTCGGGTCACGCTGCACACCGACTCGCAATACTTAGCCCACGCGATAGAGAAGGGCTGGGCGCAGCGATGGCAGCGCAATGGGTGGATGCGAAACAAGAAGGAGCGTGCGCTGAACCCCGACCTGTGGGACGATCTGCTCGAGCTGTGCAACAGGCACGACGTGGAGTTCGTCTGGGTCCGCGGACACGCCGGGGATCCACTCAATGAACGCTGCGACGCCCTGGCCAAGGCGGCGGCTGAGCAGCCACGGCTGCCACCTGACCCCGGATACCCCGTCGAGAAATGCTGAGGCGGGCTCAGCGACCATCCAAGAACGACTGCTGACCCCCTGGCTGAGGTAACTTCAAGAGAAAGGAGTGCAACCGTGGCCGATCAAAGACACTATCGACAGTTTATGAAGAGTGATCTGTGGCTCCAAATGCAGGATATGCGCACGGATCAGCAAAAGCGTGTGGCGCCTCCGCCCCTGCAGAAACCCTATCCGGAGGATGCCGAATTGATCCCGCTCCCGTCGCCCGATGACCTGACCCTGGACACGCTCTCAGTCAGGGACGCGATCGCGCGGCGCAAGAGCCACCGAAGCTTCACCGACGCGCCGCTGACCTTGGAGGAGCTCGCCTTTCTAACCTGGGCGACACAGGGCGTCCACCAGGTCTGGCGCAGCGGTGTAGCGGTGCGGCGCACCGTGCCCTCGGCGGGCGCGCGCCATCCCTTCGAGAGCTACCTGTTCATCAACCGCGTCGAAGGGCTGGAGGTCGGCCTTTACCGGTACCTGTCCATCGAGCACCACCTGCTGCCGCTCAGGAAGGACCCCAGGCTGCCGCATCAGGCTGCTGGCGCCTGCCACAATCAGACCTTCGTCGCTGCCAGCGCCGTGACCTTCGTCTGGACCGCCATTCCGTACCGCACGGAGTGGCGGTACGCGTTGATGACGCCCAAACTCGTCAACCTCGATGCGGGCCACGTCTGCGAGAACCTCTACCTGGCCGCCGAATCGATTGGAGCGGGGGCGTGCGCCATCGCGGCGTACAATCAAGCCGCGATGGACGAACTGCTCGGCGTCGACGGCGAGGAGGAGTTCGCTATCTACGTCGCGCCAGTTGGGCGGGTTGCGTCCTCAGACTGAGCCCAAAAACAAATGGCCGGCACCAGAACCAACGGCGGTGCCGGCCATGTTTGCCTAGCGACGAACTCAATCAAGCTATCGTGATGTCCTCGCAGAGATAGACATCCTGGATGGCATTGAGCACCTCGACGCCGTCGTCCATGGGTTTCTGGAAAGCTTTGCGGCCACTGATGAGCCCTGTGCCCCCAGCGCGTTTGTTGATCACAGCCGTGCGCACAGCTTGCGCCAGGTCGTTCTTGCCCGACGCGCCACCAGAGTTGATCAACCCGGCGCGACCCATGTAGCAGTTGACGACCTGATAGCGGCACAGGTCGATGGGATGCTCTGTGGTGAGCTCCGTGTAAACACGCTCATCGATGCGCCCATAGCTCGACTCGCCCATATTCATCGCTCTGTAGCCGTAGTTGAGCAGGGGTTGCTTCTGCTTTATAACGTCGGCTTCGATCGTCACGCCCAGATGGTTAGCTTGGCCTGTAAGGTCGGCGCTGACCTGATAGTCCTTCCCATCTTTCTTGAAGGCGGAGTTACGGAGGTAGCACCACAGGATCGTAGCCATGCCCATCTCGTGGGCCTTATGGAACGCCTTGCTCACGTTGACGATCTGGCGGGAGGACTCGAGAGAGCCGAAGTAAATCGTGGCGCCCACCGCCACAGCCCCCAGGTCGAAGGCCTGCTCAATCTGCGCAAAGAAGACCTGGTCGTACTGATTGGGGTAGGTGAGCAGCTCGTTGTGGTTGAACTTCATGATGAAGGGGATCTTGTGCGCGTACTTACGGGCGACCGAGCCCAGGACGCCGAGAGTCGAAGCCACCCCATTGCAGCCGCCGGCCATCGCCAGTTCGACGATGTAAGCGGGATCGAAATAGATGGGATTGGGTGCAAATGAGGCCCCGGCCGAGTGCTCGATACCCTGATCGACGGGCAAGATCGACAGATACCCCGTCCCGCCGAGCCGGCCGTGGTCGAAGAGCGACTGCAGACTGCGTAACACGCGGGTGGGCCGGTCGCTCAACGCACAGACGCGATCCACAAAGTCCGGACCGGGCAGATGTAGCTGCTCCTTAGGCACTGTCTCACAGACGTGGTTGAGCAACGAATCCGCCTCGTCGCCCAGGAGCTCCCTGATATCGCTGATCTCCATAGCCATCGTTTCCCTCCTTAAATAGCGCTGGCGTTCATGCAATCTAGCTATACTTAGCATAGTCCCATCTAGCGGAAACGTAAAGCATCAGCCGTAGGTCAGTCCCGCGACCGATGGGATTCTGCAGGTCGGAGCTTGGCGCTTTGGGTGGAATGGACTAGACTAAGCTGGCCAAAGCACCAGTATGCGGGTTGATAAGGTAGGGGAGCAGGGACAACCGTGATGCGCAAACAAGACCACAGACCGAGTGAAGACACGCTCTCGCTGGCAGAGATTGGTCAGTTGTGGTGGCCCCTGGCCCTCGGTATGCTCCTGATGAGCGTGGAAGGCCCCGCCCACAGCGCCGTCGTCGCCCGTCTGACCGATCCGGAGGTCAACCTGGCAGCGTGGGGCGGTATCGTCTATCCGGTCTCCCTCATCATCGAGTCGCCGGTGGTGATGTTGCTGTCTGCCTCAACGGCCCTGAGCAAAGACTGGGCTGCCTATACGAGGTTAAGGCGCATCGCGCTCAGCCTCGGTGCGCTTTTCACGGCCATGCACATAAGTGTCGCCTTCACCCCGCTTTACGACATCGTGGCGCGCCGGATCATCGGCGCGCCGAATGAGATCGTGGAGCCTGGACGCATCGGGCTCATGATCATGACCCCCTGGACGTTAGCCATTGCCTATCGCCGATTCCAGGAAGGCGCGATGATTCGATTTGGCCACACAAGAGCGGTCGGCACGGGGGCCGTCGTCCGGCTGAGCGCCAACGGCTTGACCCTTTCTGCAGGATACCTGCTCAACCGTGTCGCCGGCATCGCGATTCCCGGCATCGTCGTGGCTGCCAGCGCGGTGATCGTCGGGGTAATAGCTGCGGCCCTGTACGTGGGCCTGCGCGCCCGCCCGATCGTGCGAGCGCAGATTCGCCCCGCGCCTCGGCAGAGCGAACCGCTGACCCTGCGCCGCTTCGCGGCCTTCTATGTGCCGCTGGCGCTCACCTCACTGATCTCTTTCTTCGTGTCGCCGATCGGAAGCGCTGCAATGAGTCGCATGCCAGAGGCGCTCGGCTCGCTGGCTGCGTGGCCCGTGCTCGATGGCCTGATTTTCATGCTCCGCAGCCCGGGGCTCGCCTACAACGAGGTCGTCGTCGCGCAGCTTGACAGGCCCGGCGCCTTACCGGTGTTGCGCCGCTTTGCCGTCGCGCTTGGGGTGTGCTCGTTC
>CAZPJP010000043.1:0-4742 GCA_964586915.1 uncultured Anaerolineales bacterium | reverse complement strand
TCGCCCTGACGTTGGCCGGGCTCGTGCAGGTCGGATGGCTCTGGTATCGAAGCCGGGGGCCTGCCCGCACCCTCTCCCAAGCTGCAACCGTCGCCATCAGCGGTAACTCCTTCTCGGCACCAACCTCATGACCCCAGCGCAGACGGCAGAGACGCCTGAGCCACTTACGTTCCTTAGGGTCCTGCAAACCTGGTGGCCTTTGGCGGGAAGCTGGGCCTTGATGACGCTGGAGGGCCCCGCCCAAAGTGCGGTCGTGGCCCGTTTGCCCGATGCGGAGGCGAACCTCGCTGCGTGGGGCGGCATCGTCTTTCCCATCACGCTGGTCATCGCGGCGCCCGTGATCATGCTGCTCTCGGCTGCCAATGCCCTGGTGACCGATCTGGAGAGCTACCGCAAGGTGCGCCGCTTTACGATGACCCTCGGTCTCACGCTGACGTTGGCACACGTCGCCATCGTCACGACGCCGCTCTACGACTTCATCGCGCGTCAGCTGATCGGGGCGCCGGACGTCACCATCGCGCGCGGACGCCTGGGTCTGCTCATCGTCACGCCATGGAGCCTGGCGATCGGCTACCGGCGCTTTCATCAGGGGGTGATGATCCACTTCGGACACGCGAAGGCCGTCGCCGCCGGCACGGTGATTCGCCTGACGGCCAACGCCATCGTGCTGGGCATCGGCTATGCGCGCGGGGCGTCGGGCATCGTCGTCGGCACGGGTGCTATCGCTGCCGGCGTCGTCGCGGAGGCTGTTTACGCCGGCCTACGCGCCTTCCCGATTGTAAGGGAAGAGATACCGCGACGCTCCAACCCGGCGACAACCCTTACGCTTGCGGGGTTTCTATCCTTCTACGTTCCACTCGTCCTGACGTCCTTCGAATCCATTGTGGTGCAACCCCTCGTTAGCGCTGCCATGAGCCGTATGCCCAACGCATTAGCCTCTCTGGCGGCCTGGCCCGTCATCAGCGGCCTCATCTTCCTCCTGCGCAGCCCCGGATTCGGCTTCAACGAGGTCGTGGTCGCGCTCGCTGGCGAGCCCGGTGCCACACGCACCCTGCGCCAGTTCGCAGCCGCGCTCATAGGGTTCGTCATCGTCCTGGCCCTCCTATTTACGGCGACACCGCTCGCCACCTTTTGGTTTCAGGGGGTGATGGCGCTGCCTCCCAGGCTCCTCAAACTCAGCCGGAACGCGCTGTGGCTTGCGCTACTGCTGCCGGCACAGACCGTCCTGCTAAGCTGGTATCAAGGTCGACTTGTGCAGGCACGAAAGACGCAAGCTATCACCGAAGCGGTCACCGTTTACCTGGTGTGCATGGCGCTCATTCTTGGCCTGGGTGTTCTCCTGCGGGTGGTTCCCGGGTTGATCGTCACAGTCATTGCCTACGAGATTGCCAGCGCCGGTCAGGTCAGCTGGCTACGGCGGCGAGCCCGCCAGCTCGTGCGTCCGGGCCACGATCCTGATCCGAGCTGACCCCCAACTGGCTGGCCGACGGGGTCAGCGCTGTCCGGAGACGCCCCAGCAGACAGTCACCGGATCAGACCCGATGAGCCTCGATGTAATCCCAGTCGAGCTCGTACCCCATGCCGGGATCCTGCGGGACGGTGACGTACCCCTCATCATCCATCGGGTCGGCGATGCTCTTCAGATAGGGCGGCGGCGTAGCGTACTGCACCCCCGGCGCCAATAGACCGCGCTCGTAGTACTCGCACGTGTCCTCACTGGTGGCCCCCAGAATCTGAAGGTTGCCGAAGCCGCTCATGTGGATCTCACACCGCACGCCATAGGCCTCCGCCACGGAGACCATCTTCTTGACCCCGGTGATCCCACCACGAAGGACGTCGATGCGGGTCATATCTGAGGCATCGCGCAGGATCCAATCGGCGCGAGTGTAGAGGCTACCGGCAGCGATCTCCGGCGAAAGCACAGGGATGTCCAGCTCCGCGGACAGTTTCTCATAGGCGCGCACGCGGTACTCCGGCATCGGATGCTCGAACCAGTAGAAGCCCAGCGCCTCCAGCTCGCGCCCCACCCACAGTGCCTCCTCGTAGGTACAATAGGTGCCCCAGGGATCGAACATCAACACCATCTCGTCGCCCACCGCCTCACGAACGGCGCGGCAGGCCTCGACATCAGCCTTGACGTGGGAGGGTCGGCCCGGCACGGGCTCGAAGGTAACGGGATCCGCAAAATAATACGGATGGATCTTGTAAGCCTGATACCCCTCTTCCTTGCAGGCGAGCGCGTGCTCGGCATAGACGTCGGGCGATCCCATATTGGGATAGGTGCTGGCATACGCCTTGATCTTCCTGCGACATCCACCGAGGAGCTTGTGCACGGGCACACCAAAGAGCCGTGCCTGCAGATCCCATAGCGCCATATCCATGACGCTGAGGATATTCTCCGGCGTCTTTGAGACCCACATCCAGTGCCAGAACTTCTCCCGATCGAAGGGATCCTGACCGACCAACAGGGAGCGCGCCTTGCCGAGCAACATTCGCCGCTCGTCCGGCAGCAACCCGTCGCGGTCGCCGTGTCCGTGACCGCCCAGATAGTAACCCTCGGCACCCTCGTCGGTCGTGATCTTGGTCAGGGTCTGCACCGTTGTCCCATCAGTCTCCACGCGCCGGTTGCGGAAGACCTCCCGGGGAACCTCAAAAGCGATAACGTCAACGTCCACAATCTTCACAGGTCGCTCCCCTCCAGATCGTAAAGCGCCTCAGCAAGTCCGCATAGCTCATTTTGCGTCATCTCGTCGACAGGCGGCGCCGGGTCGCGAACCTTGGCGCTGCGGATCACGCCGCGCAGCCTTAGCAGCTCCTTGTGAACGTAGTAAAAGGCCCCCCACCCCTGCGCCGCCAGCCTGTTCACAGGGAGAATCTGCTCATAGAAGATCCCCAGAGCACGGCCATCGTCGCCAGCCTGGAAGCAGTTCCACACCTCTACAAAGGCCTTTGGAGTGCTGCAACCGGGCATCGTGCCCTCCGAGCCGCGTCGCATCTCCTCGATGAAATAGCTCCCGCCCGCGCCGCCGAAGACGGTCAAGAGGTCTCCTGCCTTCGAAACGGCCTCGTCGACCATCACCGTCGTCGGCGCGGTCTCCACTTTGATGTAGCGAACCGACTCGCTCTCCGCCGCGATCTGGCGCGCGAGGTCAGCGGAGATGTGCTGTCCCGCGACGTCTTGGATGAAGATCGGGAGACCGATCTCGTCCGAGACCGCGCGGAAATAGCTGCGAATGCCCTCGCTCTGGGGCTGCATAAAGGAAGGGGCGGTGAGCATGAGCGCGTCCGCGCCGTTCTCCTTGGCCAACCGACTATAATGCAGCGCCTGCCACGTCCCCCCACCGCTGGTGTTGATGACGACGGGCACGCGCCCCCCGACCTGGTCAACCACCGTCTTGGTCACTAGGACGCGCTCGGTCTCGGTCAATCGCAGCACCTCGCTGCCCAGGGCTACGCCAAGCCCATGGACTCCCGCATCCAGCAGGAACTTTACGAGATTCTGAAGACTATCCACATCGACCCGATCCTGATCGTCAAAGGGCGTCACCAGGATCGGGTAGACGCCACGCATCCGGGGGGTTACCATGCTCTCTCCTATTCGTACGTCACGGCGACAGCAGGACCTTGACCACCAGGCCAGGGCCCTCAACCAGCCGCTCAAACCACGCGCCCCCCTCACTCAGCGGCGCGTCCACGACCCAGGAGCCCAGCGTCACCACGCCAAGGTCCAGATGTTCAATCGCCTCCTCGAAGTCGCCCGGAGTGTAACAGAAGCTTCCCTGCGCCGTGATCTCGCGGCGGATGATGTCAGCCACGGGCATCGCGCTGCTCTCCTCGTGCAGGCCGCTGAGAATGACCTGGCCCTTCCTGCGGGTCGCGGAGACACACTGCTCGCGCGTGATCGCCTTGCCGACGGCATCAAGAGCGATATCCACACCATCGGCGTCGACAGCCTTCTGGACCTCCGCGACGACATCCACCTCAGCAGGGTTCAGCGCTGTTGCGCCCAGGTCAGCCGCAACGGCTAGCCGTTCCGGGTTTGTGTCGCTGACGAAAACGCGCGCAGCGCCGCGATGCTGAAGCACTTGCAGCGCTAACAAACCGATCGTCCCAGCGCCGACGATGAGAACCTGATTGTCATGAACGTTGTTTACCACCCTGTGGATCCGCACCGCACACGCCGTTGGCTCGCTCAGTGCCCCGGTCCGCAGATCGACATCCGCGGGAAGCAGAAAGACCTGCTGCGCCGGCACCGCGACGTACTCCGCAAAGGCGCCGGGGCGGTGTGCCCCGATCAAGGTGCGGTTCAGACAGAGATGGTTTAGGCCCTGCATACAATAGGGGCACTCTGCGTCAAACACCATCGGGTCAGCTGTCGCCTTGGCGCCCGCCACCAGAGCCGGGTTGTGGGCCCGGGCATTCTCGCCCAGGGCCACGATTTCACCGGAGAACTCATGGCCCATGATCAGCGGTGGAACCCGCAGTGCGTTGTGCCCGAGATATCCGCTAAGCTCGGAACCGCAGATACCGCAGTAGGCGACTTTGATCAGAACCTCATCGGCCTTGATCTCGGGTATGGGCTCATCCCGGAGCACCATCTGGCGCGGCCCTACCCAAACCAGCGCCTTCATCGTCTTCCTCTCACGTACCTCCGTCATCGCTTCCTCCTGATCCAGATCCATAGTGACTTCGTGGCTAGATTATTCGGATGGTTGGGGTGTTTGTCAAGAACCGTGGATGAA
>CAZPJP010000042.1:0-28581 GCA_964586915.1 uncultured Anaerolineales bacterium | reverse complement strand
AGCTGAGTAGGAGATCTCCTCGTGGGCCACCTTTTTATATGTAGAACAGCTATGCGTAGCATCTTGTCGAAACGAAGCGACTATGCTATAATATAGTCAAAGTAAGTGGTATCATCACTGAAAAGTGGGGCTCGCCCCACTTTTCTTTGTAGTTCGCCGTAGGGAGATAATGGGGAGGCAGAAACTGAATGAAGAGTGAGTTCGCCCTGGCTTTTAACCAGATATGCGCTGAGTATAGCTTGCCAAGAGAGGTCGTCCTGGACGCTGTTCGGGCTGCCTTGGCAACTGCGTACCGGCGTGACTGGAAGGTCCCTGCCGCGCAAAACGTCTCTGCCGAGATCAGTCTTGAGACTGGTCTGGCACGAATCGCCATCGAGCGTGTGGTCGTTGAGGAGGTCGAGGACCCGCAAGTCGAGATCAGCCTAGAGGAGGCGCGTCGGAAGCGCCCCGATGCGCAGGTTGATGACGTGATTATGGTTGACGTTACCCCGCGCGACTTTGGGCGGATTGCTGCGCAGACCGCCAAGCAGGTGATCACCCAACGACTGCGGGAGGCGGAACGCGAAAGCCAGTTCAATCGCTTCAGCCGCCAGGAGAACGAGATCATCATTGGCACGGTTCAATCGGTCAACCCTCACGGCGTCACGCTGCATCTCGAGCGCACGGAAGAAGCGCATATGCCGCGGCGCGAACAGATTCCAGGGGAGCGATACGTCCTTCACCAGAAGATCCGAGTATACGTCCTGGAAGTCCGTCGCACGTCGCGCGGGCCAGAGATCATTGTAAGCCGCAGCCATCCCTTGATGTTGCGCAGACTGCTGGAGCTTGAAGTTCCGGAGATTCGCAACGGACAAGTGGAGATCAACGCCGTGGCCCGAGAGGCCGGAACGCGAGCAAAGATCGCCGTCTCGGCACGACAGCCTGGTATTGATCCAGTAGGCGCTTGTGTAGGCATGCGAGGTATAAGGATTCAAACCATCTCGCGAGAGCTCCATGGAGAGCGCATCGACGTCGTGGAGTGGGCAGAGGATCCTGAAACCTTGATCAGCAATGCTCTAAGTGTGCCCAATATCGTTTGCGTGGTACTGGACGAGAACAATCCGGGAGGGAGAACGGCATCGGTCGTCGTGCTTGATGACCACCTATCATTGGCGATTGGGCGCTCCGGGCAGAACGCTCGGCTCGCCGCAAAGCTGACCAACTGGCGCGTCGATATCCAGGGCGCGACCGAGGCTGGGCTCTGGGCGCTTGAGCAGGTCAATCAAGCTCCCGAACTCCTGGATGCACTTAAAGGAACAGCCGCACTGATCCCGCGTCTGGCATCAATCATACGGACGCACGAGCAGGACCGCTACCCTTACACGGATGAGGAACGCCATATTATGGGCGACGTTATTAAGGCCGTCCGTGAGGTGATGATCGCCCGTCGTAATGCTGAGCGTCCCGGCGCCAGTCAGGCACGCGCTCGACAGCGCGCGCAGCGTAGAGTGGAAGCGGAGCGGGAGAAGGCTAAAGAGGAAGCCCAGGCTCGCGTGCCGCGGGGGGCATACAAGGTACCCATCAGCGGTCTGGACCTGTCCGAGAAGGTGCAAAGTCACCTTCTCACAAATGGGCTAGAGAACGCGGGACAGGTAATGGAGCGCATGGCCCTGGGTGACGAGGCCCTGCTGATGCTAACAGGTGTCGGCGTCAAAGCTCTGAAAGAGATCAAGCAAGCTGTGGAAGCGAGTGGGCTTGACCTGCTGGATTATGGCGAGCTCGAGCAAGAAGAAGAGGAGCTCGCGGCGGAGCTCGAGGGCGTCGGCGAGGAACCCGAAGCTCTAGAGGAGATCAGCGAAGAGCCTGAACCAGAAGCCGAATTGGTGGAAGCCGATGTCGAGAAGCCGGGAGCCGTTGAGGCGGAGGAGATTGAGCCCGCCGAGGCGACAGCCGAGGAGCCGGTGGCTGAAGAAGCGCTAGGGGCTGAAGAAGCGCCAGCGGCTGAAGAAGAGCCGGCGGCTGAAGAACCGACGGAAGAGGAAGAGGAGCCCGAACCGGCCTTCGCTGAAGGTATGGATGCGTTGGACTTCGTGGGTGATCTTGACGAGGTCGTCTATGAAGACGACGAAGAGGTCGCACTAGAGGAGTTGGGTGAAACTCCTGGGTCACGCAAGAAGCGCGGAAAGCGCGGGCGACGACGCACCGTCGTCTACGACGAAGCCTCTGGCGAGACCATCGTGGTTCGCCGGCATCGTCGGAATCAGGATGCGTGGGACGAATACGGCGAAGAATTCTAGCCAGGGTATGAGCCTGACTGAGATACGGTGATGAAGCCTTTGGTGAGTCCTGCTATAAGAGCGAGGATTGCGACGGGGCACGCTATGTGATGCCTAGCCGACTCTAGGGACAGCGGCAGCTTGTCGCAGGATACTTACTCTCGAGTGGAGGGACGCCAGAGGGCTCATTCATCGGCGTCCCTTTTTTGTGCGATTTAAGTTGGGCATAGCGGACATAAGCTTAGGAGCCGGGATCTAGTGTGATGGCGAAGCATACGCAGAAACCGAAACAGAAGCACGTCCCGTTACGGACCTGTGTAGCGTGTCGCGAGACCAGACCTAAACGCGACCTGGTGCGGATCGTGCTGACATCGGAGGGCGCTATCGTCGTTGACGAGACAGGCAAGCAAAACGGAAGAGGCGCCTATCTCTGCCAGCGGCGCTCATGCTGGCAGAAAGCGCTCAAGCGTGGGAGTCTCAATCGAGCATTGCGGACGCAGTTGTCCTCGGAGGACAGAGCGGTGCTAGAAGCCTATGCGGAGTCCATGCCTGAGTCATCGGCCGAGGCAGAAGTCTAGGCTCAGGCACGCTGCGTGCACGTCCCGGCAGGCGGCCTGTGTAGGCAACGCGGTCGATCGCGGCTACGCCCGCCAATACATAATCTCATCTTATCGCCGGTATGGTGCCGGAGAAAACGTTGAGACTTCAGGCTGACGTTTCAGGCTGATGTCTCAGAACGACATTTCAGAGTGGCAAACTAGGAGGTACGAGTATGGCAGAACAGGAAATTACGATCCCAGAGGTCATCACGGTTCGCGATCTTGCGGATTTATTGGGCGAGACGCCGATCAATGTGATTAAGAGCTTGATGAGCAACGGGGTTCTAGCCAGCATCAATCAGCAGGTCGACTTTGACACAGCAGCGATCATCGCTGCGGAGTTCGGGTACGAGGCGAAGCAACCCTACGCAGAGCTAGAAGAGGAAGCTGAGAGTGAGCTCTCGGCCTGGCAGATTCTGCTGGCGGATGAGGAGCCTGAAGATCTTCAGAAGCGACCTCCCGTTGTAACGGTTCTAGGACACGTCGACCACGGAAAGACCTCCCTTCTCGATGCAATTCGCCACACCGACGTGGTGGGGGGAGAGAGCGGCGGCATCACCCAACATATTGGCGCTTATCAGATCAAACATAACGAACGCCGCGTCACTTTTCTCGACACACCGGGGCACGAGGCATTCACAGCTATGCGGGCCCGGGGTGCTAACACGACGGATATCGCTGTCCTGGTCGTTGCTGCTGATGACGGCGTGCAACCGCAGACGGTTGAGGCTGTCAACCACGCTCGGGCCGCACACGTTCCGATCATCGTAGCGCTCAACAAGATGGACAAAGCGAACGCCCAGCCGGAGGTCGTCAAGCAACAACTCTCCGACTTGGGACTTGTGCCCGATGAATGGGGCGGCCAAACGATGATTATCCCCGTATCGGCAAAGATGAAGAGCGGCCTTGAGGACCTGTTGGAGGCCATTATCTTGGTCGCGGATGAGGTCAACGTTCAGGCCAACCCGGAGCGGGAAGCGGTCGGTACGGTGCTCGAGGGGCGGATGGACCGCCGACGAGGCCCCCTCGCCACGGTTCTGGTCCAGAACGGCACCCTGGATACCGGTGACGTCGTTGTCGTCGGAAAGACTTGGGGTAAAGTCCGCGTTCTGGAAGACGAGAACAAGATGCGTCATCGAACGGCCCCGCCGGCAACCCCGATGGTGGTCATCGGGCTTCACGACGTCCCCGAAGCTGGCGATCTATTAGAGGTCGTCAAGGACGAGCGGACAGCACGCGCCATTGCAGAGAAACGGCAAGATGAGGCCAGGCAGCGTGAGCTCACACGGCCCAGCCGTCCTCTCTCACTGGACGATTTCTCCTCCGCTATTCGTGAGGGTGAGGTTAAAGAGCTTAACGTCGTGCTCAAAACTGATGTCCAAGGCTCCATCGAGCCTATTGTCAATAGCCTCGAGCGGCTTGACACAGAGGATCTTAAGGTCAACATTATTCACGCGGCCGCGGGCAATATCAATGAATCTGATATGAACCTGGCCCTGGCCTCAGACGCGATCGTTCTGGGCTTTCGTGTCTCGGCCGATACGGCCGCTCGCCGTGTGAGTGATATGGAAGGCCTTGACATCCAGATCTACGAGATCATCTACCGCTTGGTTGACGATGTCGAGAAAGCCCTCAAGGGCATGCTTGAGCCCACGTATCAGCAAGTGCTCATCGGAGAAGCCGAAGTGCGACAGCTCTTCGACATCTCAGACATCGGTACCATTGCAGGCTGTTATGTGACCCGAGGCGTGGCCCGCCGGAACGCCAAGGTCCGGGTGGTCCGCGATGACGAGGTGTTGCACGACGGCGAGATCGAATCCCTGAAGCGATTTACCGAGGATGTGCGCGAGGTCCGTCAGAACTTCGAGTGTGGTGTGAAGGTCGATGGCTTCGACAATCTGGATGCGGGCGATCGCCTGCAATTCTACGTTATGAGGCGTGTCGAGCAAGAAGCTTAGCTTTAATCTGAGAAACCGTCACGGGGCCGTCTTAGGACGGCCCTAGGCCTGCTGCCAGCGCGATCCATGCGAGGGT
Organism: uncultured Anaerolineales bacterium; assembly: GCA_964586915.1. Lineage (GTDB taxonomy): Bacteria > Chloroflexota > Anaerolineae > B4-G1 > SLSP01 > PWVB01. The sequence goes on along the minus strand of CAZPJP010000042.1, from coordinate 23,693 downwards.
GGGCCCTGGGTCCGATAGGCAGTCGCGGTTGAGACGGTAAGGAGGCAACTGTGGGCAAGAAATACTTGCGCCGTGTCAATCAACTGATTCAGCGTAAGATCACGCAACTACTTCTTAGGGAGAGCAACGATCCCAGATTTGCGCAAGTCACGATTACCGACGTCAGCGTAAATCGGGACACGACTCGCGCCGAGGTCTACTTCAGCATCCTCGGCGATCCTGAAGAGGTCGCCGAGGTGGAGGCTGCACTCAACGGGGCGTCTGGATGGTTGCGCCGGCAGATGGCCCCGACGCTACGACTCCGGAACCTCCCCGAGCTTATATTCATCTACGATCCATCGTTGGCTCACGGTGCGCGCATCGAGGCCCTGCTGCAGAAACTACACGAGGACGGCGAAATTGGTGACGAAGACGACGACACCCCTGAACACGCTGAAGCAGACAGCGTCACTCTTACAGAAGAGTGAGCGCCCCCTGCTCCTCGCACACCCACGGCCCGACGGCGATACCATTGGGTCTACCTTAGCACTGCGTCTGGCGCTCGTTCAATTGGACAAGCGCCCGGTGATCGCTTGCGTCCATCCCCTGCCCGATAACCTCTCCCATCTGCCCGGAGCTGAGCACTTCGTATCGGATGTCGCTGAGGACGCCGACATCGACCTTGTGGTTGCCATCGATATGAGTGACCTGACGCGCACCGGCGGCATCTATCACGATTCCTGGCGTGATCGCTACACGCTTCTGGTCATCGACCATCATGAGACGAACGAGGAATTCGGTGACACCAATCTCGTCGTCCCTGAGGCCGCTGCAACTGCACTTCCTATGATCGACGTGATCGAGGCACTGGGGGTGCCGGTCGAGGACGAAATCGCGACGTGTCTTCTCACCGGACTCCTGACCGACACCCGCGGTCTCCGCACTGAGACAACAACCCCTGCCGTGCTGCGAGCTGTCAGCGAGTTGATCGAGGCTGGGGGCGATTATCAAGGGGTGATGCAGCGGACGCTCGACGCCGTCTCCTACAGGAAGATGCGTGCCTGGGGGGTGGCGTTGAACCGGCTGCAACTCAGCGATGCCGTGGCCTGGACGACCTTTCCGCTGTCAGAGAAGACGGACCTCGACATAAGCGATCATGATGATCTCGATCTGGGCAACCTGCTCAGCCGTGTAGCTGAAGCTAAGGTCATCGCCGCCTTTATGGAAATGCGCGACGGATCGATCAAGGTCAGTATGCGTGCACGTCCCGGCTACAATGTCGCGTCCGTCGCCGACGCCCTCGGCGGAGGCGGTCACCGTCAGGCCGCAGGGTGCACCATCGCTGGACCCCTCGAAGAAGCCGTGACACAGGTCCTGTCGAGGCTACAGGACCTCGTAGCCAACTATGACAACAGGCGTCCTCGTAGTTAACAAACCGGCGGGGATGACGTCGCACGACGTCGTCAACCGGGTGCGGCGCTTGGCTGGCATTCGAAGGGTTGGACATACCGGGACGCTTGACCCGATGGCGACGGGGGTGTTGGTCCTTCTGCTGGGCCCCGCAACCCGTCTCTCACGGTTCGCCGCCGCGGGAAAGAAGCGCTATGAGGGCGTGATTCGGCTTGGGCAGACGACAACGACTTACGACGCGGAGGGCACTCTCGTCGAGGAACGTACGGTCGATGTAGCGCTCCCCGAGATTCGTGAGGCTCTGACCCGTTTCACGGGACGCATCACTCAGATTCCGCCGATGTATGCGGCGATCAAGGTCGGTGGGCAGAAGCTATACGAGCTGGCCCGGAAGGGTCAAGAGATCGAGCGCGAGCCCCGCGTTGTCACCATCTACACGATCGACCTCCTAGACTGGTCCCCGCCGGATGTGACCGTTGCCGTCACCTGTTCTTCCGGCACCTATATTCGGAGTCTGGCCCACGACCTGGGCCAGGCGCTCGGTTGTGGCGCCCACCTCCACGCACTACGCCGTACGGCCAATGGGCCATTTAAGCTGGCTCAGAGCCATTCCTTGGCTGACCTGCAACAACTGCGTGACGAGGATCGCTTCGAAGACGCCTTGCGTCCGCCCCATGCCGCGCTGGGATCGATGCCAGTGGCGGTATTGTCACCGGCGCAGGAACAAGCGGTCCGGTATGGGCAGCAGATCGCGCTGTCGATCCCCGGCGTCGACACGTACGCTCAAGCCCGGGATCGGAACAACCGGCTGATCGCTGTGCTGACGAAGTTGGATGAGAGCCTCTACCGTCCCACCGTGGTACTGCCGCCGACGGAGTCGACTGGAGGGCCGAGCTGATGCACGACTGCACCTTTGAGTACTTCGATGCCTATCGCAAGAAGACCGTTGATCTGTACCTGGGGGGCGAGGCCCTTGAGTTCGACGTTTCACAGACCCTATTCAGCAGTTATCAAGTAGACACCGGCACTATCCATCTGCTGAAATCCCTACAAGAGAGTCCGCTTCTTCACCGAACGGATGTGGCAGAACCCCGAATTCTGGATCTCGGATGCGGTTACGGGCCTCTAGGTCTGACGCTAGCGCGCTTGAATCCCGACAGTCAGGTGCACCTCGTCGACCGCGACGCCCTGGCTTTGGTCTTTGCGCGCCACAACGCTGAGCGCAATCACATCACCGGAGTGACCGTCGAAGGCAGCCTGGGATACGACGATGTCGCACGTTGCGATGTCGCAGGTCGCGATGTCGCAGGTCGCGATGTCGCAGGTCGCGATGCTGCGAACCACACCTACGACCTCATCGTCTCCAACATCCCGGGCAAAGCTGGCGAGAGCGTGATTAGAGCGATGCTGCTCGACGCTCATCACTACCTAGAACAGGGTGGGCACGCGGCAGTCGTGGTGGTCGAGCCCCTTGAGGCGTTCGTGAAGGCGACGCTGACCGCGCCGGATATCGACATCGTCTATCATCAGACGACATCGGCTCACGCATTATTCCACTATCAGTTCACAACGCGGGCCCAGAAGGCCCGGTTGCTCCCCGGTCTTCAACGGGGCGTCTATGAGCGGGAGGACCTGACGTTTGTCATGGATGAGCTTACGATACCTATGCACACGGCGCACGGACTCCCTGAATACGATACCCTCGGTTACGCGACCGAGTTGCTCATCAAGGCCTTGCAGGATTTGGACGGGATCCATCCACAGCACGTCACGGTGTTCAACCCAGGGCAGGGACACGTCCCGGTGGTCGCCTCGCGACTCCTGGGCCCAAGGCGCCTCGATCTGGTCGACCGGGATCTCTTGAGCCTGCGCTATTCGAGACTCAACCTCATAGAAAATGGCTATGCGGAAGAGGCCATTCGCACCCTTCACCAGGTGGGCCTGGCGCCGGGAGACAGAGAGACGGATCTCATCGTAGGTCTGTTGCGCGAAGAGGAAGGACCTGATGCCATCGAGGAGACCCTGACCCAGGCGGCGTTGCAGCTTGCCCCCGATGGCCTCATGCTCATCGCCGGGGGATCCACACCAATCACGCGAGTACTCAAATCCAAGAAGATAGACCGATATCTCCGCGCCAAGCGGCGCAAGCGGAGAAAAGGCAACAGCTCCGCCCTGCTCCAGCGGCGCTAGGCGAGCCCTCTCCCATACGCCAGGTCCTCATCTCGACAGCGCGGGCCCGCGCCTACGCACGGGCCCAATCCATTGAGCGCGGATTCTCGCTGAGTGCCTCCGGCTCTCAGCCCCCTTCTGACTCGGCGTCGAGCGGCGCGATGACGGGCTCCCCCACCCCTTCGACGAGCCAACGATAGGTCTTCTCAATACGATCCCAGTTCTCCTCGCGATCCAGGCTCCAGAACCTTCCGATCACGGAGACCTCCGCTCCCACGCCGAGTCGCGCCATCTCCTTCTCGACGCCCTCAATATAGTGTGCGCCGCTACCCACGCGCTCGCCACGCCGCCCCAGCATAGCGTGATGGTAGACTTGGGGCATCTCCTGACGCCGCGCCATCTCCAGGAGCGCATTGAGATGCTCGACCGACCCGTGGGAGCTGTAAAAGGAGACGATGCCTAACAGGTGAAGCGCTGTGCCGTCGGCCTTGGCACCCCGCATCGCCCCTAGGAAGGCCTCGTTCTCAAAGAACGAGCCATCCTCGATGGCTTCGTTCACGCGTACGCGGTCGGCTAGGATCCTGCGTCCGGCCCCGATGTGGGTATGACCGGATTCCGAGTTGCCTACCGTTCCCGAAGGCATCCCCACCGCCTTGCCGGCGGCCTGCAGGCGGGTGCTGGGATAGTTACGCAGCAACCCGTCCATCGCGGGAGTCTCAGCCTCCATGATCATATTGCCATAGTCATCGTCTCGGATTCCCCAGCCGTCAGCGATGACGAGCAGTACACGACGTCGGCGACGGGGCACGGACAGAGGGAGAAGATCATGCCCCGTCATCTCCCGAGGCTGTGGCAAGTCCAACAGGTGCAAAAGCGTCGGGGCGACATCTGTCAAGGACTCCCCATCAGCCAATTCCACGCCTCTGAGAGCCGGATCGGCGATGACAAAAGGCACTTCACTGTCCGTGTGGCCCGTGTCGATCGTACCGTCGGGATAGAGCCATCGTTCAACCGTGCCGTGATCCGCTGTCACCACCGGCACGACGCCAGCCTCCTGGGCCGCCGAAACCACCTGACCAATCCGCCGGTCAACCTCCTCGACAGCGCGCAGGACCGCTTCGCGATTTTCGACGTGACCCACGACGTCGACGTTGACGAAATTCACCACGATCAGGTCCGGACCGGAGTCCTGGAGCGCCTCGATGACCGCCGCAGCCGCCTCGCCTGCATTCATCTCAGGCACCTTGCCATAATCATCGACCTCCGGTGAAGGCAAGACGACGACACGCTCGCCAGAAAAGGGTTCTTCACGCTTACCGTTAAGGAAATAGCTAACATGAATCGACTTCTCAGATTCGGCAATCTTAACCTGTGTGAGACCGTGTTGGCTGACGATCTCGCCAAGCGTGTTGCGGATCTCGCCCTCCGAGGGGAACGCGACCTTCACGGGCAAGTCCTGAGCGTACTCAATCATCGTGACGAAATGGACGGTCATATCCCGTCGCGGGAAGTGCGGAAACGTCTCCGCCACGAATGCTTCAGTCAGTTCGATCTCGCGTTCGCCGCGTAGATCGTAGAAGATCACGTAATCTCCATCACGAATCCGTCCAATGGGATCACCGTCAGCATCCACGCGAACGATGGGCTCCAGTGTTTCGTCTTCCTCGCCGCGTTCGTAGGCTGCTCGCACGGCATCCGCCATTGGATAACGATCAATATCCGTCATCGGTGTGTCTCCAATCCTTACACTTGTCCAAGACCTGGCCCAGCGTCATCCCGTTGGACATCATCGACCTGGGCACGCGGGGGATCTGATATAGGCAAACCCCCGGCATTATAGGCAAAGCCTACCGCCCGTCAAGTATGGAGCTGCAAAATCCCATGTCCGGTATCTTGCGGTATAATCACCGGTCGAACGCTAGAGGGATTTCATAGATATGTGGACAGCACACGACATCACCCATCTCAGGCTGACGGAGCCCAGCGCTATCACCATTGGCGCCTTTGACGGCGTCCATCGGGGCCACAAGGCGCTCATTGAGCAAATGGTCACGGAGGCGCGCCGTCAAGAGCTTCAACCGATCGTCCTCACCTTCGATCCGTTGCCGGGTCAGGTCTTGGAGGGCGACGATTACGGCTTGCTCTCCACTCTCCCAGGGCGTATCGCGCGCATCCAGGCACTCGGCGTCGCTGGGCTGCTGATCCTGTCCTTCGAAGAGGCTCTAATGGCGATGCCGGCGGAGACGTTCGTCCAACAGATGGTCGACCACCTCGCCCTGCGCGGTCTGTGGGTCGGGCCAGATTTCACCTTGGGCCGCGATCGAGAGGGGGATGTCGAGTATCTACGCGAGGCAGGCCAACGCTTCGGATTCAAGGTGAACGTGCTCAACCACCCGGTCCTATGGGACGGGAAGCCAGTCCGCAGCAGCCGCATCCGTGATGCTCTGAGAGCCGGCGACATTGAGGAGGCTAACGGGTGTCTTGGCTATCCCTATCACGTTCGAGGAGTCGTCGTACACGGAGAGAAGCGCGGACACAAGCTGGGCTTCCCCACCGCAAACCTGAAGCCCCCCCAGGAGCGGCTGCTGCCCGCCAATGGGGTTTACATCTGCCGGGCGCACTTCGCATCCGGCTCGTATGGCGCGATCACCAATATCGGAACACGACCTACTTTCAACAACTATCCGACGACTATCGAGGCATACCTACTCGACTTCTCCGGCGACCTTTACGGCACGTCGTTAAGGCTCGACTTCCTAAAGCGTCTGCGTCCGGAGTTGCGCTTCCCCTCCGCTGAAGCACTCATCGCACAGATGCAGCAGGATGAGGCCGAAGCACGAACTTGGCTGCGGGCCCACGTCGAGCAAGGCCGCGAAGAGGACCATCTTCGTCACGTGCGTTCGACTGGCAGATCATAGACGCGCCTCCGGCGCCAGCCGGAGAGCGCAGCCACCTCGCGCGCCGCTTGTGACCTTGAGAGCCCCCCCTCCATATGCTCGCGGAGTGCCGCACGCACGCGCGCCTCATCCCAGCGCATATCCTTCTCCGAAGCTCCACCCACCACAAGCGTGAATTCCCCCCGCGGAGGATTCGACTCAACCCAATCAAGAGCCGCCTGCAGATCTCCCCGCCACACCTCCTCGTAAAGCTTGGTCAACTCGCGGCAAAGCGCAACCTGTCGGTTGCCCAAGACCTCCTGCATCGCCTGGAGCGTCTGCGCCAGCCGGTGAGGCGCTTCGTAGAAGATGAGGGTGCCCTGAATCTCTACCAGCTCGTCCAGCGCTGCTTCGGGCTGCTTCCGAGGCAGAAAGCCGACAAACATAAACCGATCGGTTGGCAGGCCGGAGACCACCAGCGCCGCCGTATGGGCGGAGGGCCCCGGTATAGGCACCACAGGGATGCCACGTTCGACAGCAGCCTGAATCAGAGGGTAGCCCGGATCTGATATGCCGGGCATGCCAGCCTCCGAAATCAGTGCCACATCTCCCTGTTCGAGCGCGCCAAGAATCCTGTCTATTTTCCTCCGCTCATTGGCCTCGAAGAACGAGGTCACCGGCGTCGCAATCTCGTAGTGGCTCAGGAGCACACCCGCCTTCCGCGTGTCCTCGGCAGCGATAAGGTGCACCTCACGGAGGATACGCAGGGCGCGAAGTGTGATGTCCTCAAGGTTCCCAATAGGGGTCCCAACGACATAAAGCGTGCCCATACGCAGCTAGTGGTTCATGATAAACGTGATCCTTGCCAGCGCGGTCGAGCAGTATCCTTGCAGGTCCAACGCAATCTCCTGTGAGACGGGCGGATGGTTAGGATTGTCGCGGGAGTGAATCTGGACCCGGAATGTGCCACTGGCCTCAATCGGCGAACCGGTGAAAAACTGCTCCCATCCCGAGTCCCCATACAATTGCTTATCCCCAGAGTAAACCACCGTGTCGATCCCACCACCCCAGACGTGAATTGGATAACCCATAAGAGGATTGCCGTCGATGTCCTCCACAGTCCCCGCTACGCCAGTCCAGGCGCAACCATAGTAAGGCGTCTCGTATGTGAGCTCATAGGTAAAGGGATAGGGGGACCGCGTCACCCGCAGTGTCGGCGTCGCCGTCGGCTCAGGCGTCGCCGTCGGCTCAGGCGTCGCAGGGGGCGAAGGAGTCGGCGTGATCGTTGGCGTAAAGCTCGCCGGTGGGGTCGGGGTCACCGTCGGTGTGGTCGTCGGTGTCCACGTCGCCGCCGACACTTGCGTCGGCGTGGCCGTCGGCGTTGTCGTGGCAACCACGAAGCCGCCCGCCGCTGGTGGAAAGGGATTCCACGGAAGATAAGGGTTGATCGCGATCGTAATGTAACAGATGAGCGTGAGAACCGTCAATCCCAACACGACCAGACTCAGCACATTGAAGACCCGACCCCGCTCACCCATAGTTTCCTCCTAGGATTCAGAAGTAGCAAAGACTTGAATGTCTGCGGATGTGCGGAGCTCATCTAGCCATTCTCGAACAGCCTGGTCCCTGAGCAGCCGCTGATTCTCCGGCGAGATCTCTTGATCGGTCACGCGCTCCACGACCTGAACGATGTGATACCCGAGCTCGCTCTCGATCACATCGCTGAGCTGACCGGGCTGAAGCGAGAAGGCGGCAGTTTCGACCTCTCGAGAGGTAAGCACCCCGGGAGGAAAGAAACCGAGATCTCCCCCCAGATCGCGGGTACTGATGTCCTGCGAATGGGTCCGCGCCAGAGCAGCGAAGTCGCCGCCTGCTTGGAGCTGACTGAGGATCCGACGAGCCTCCTCCTCAGAACCCACGACGATATGGCGCGCGTGTACGTGCTCGGCCTGCGTCGGTACTGCCTCAGCAACCCGGTTCGCCATCTCGGTGGCGAGCATGTCGGCCCGCAGTCGGTCCCACATCTCCTCAAGCGTCATCTCCTCGCGCGCGAGCCAATCATTGAATGCCTCCTCGCCGATGTCGTTGCGCAGTGACTCGATGGTAGCATCCACATCACTGTCGGCGACGGCAATCCCTTCCTTGGCTGCCTGTTGCTCGATAAGCTTCTGCTCGATCATCAGATCTAGCACCCAGCGACGCCCCTGAGCCAGAGACTCCTGACCGGAGAGGGTCTGAGGATCCTCTCCGGCAGCAACCATCGAAGCCTCGTAGCGTGCGACCTGTTGCTCGTATTCCGCCAACGGTATTGGCTCACCATTTACCAGCGCCGCCAACGGCTCCGCCGTCGCAGTAGGCAGCGTTTCTGTCGTGGCGGTGACTTCAAGAGTCGCCTGCTCCGCTTGGGCGGTGGCTGTAGGCAAGGGCGGCGCCGATGTCAGCGTGACCGTGTCACAAGCTGACAGAAGGGTCAGGATCGCGAGGAGAGTCAGCACCTGTAAGTATCTCATTCATTTCCTCCAGGAGGGAATCTTAGATCCCATTATAGACCGACGAACATTTTAACGCAATTCTAGCCGGCGCAAACCTCGCGCTGGATGCTGCCTTACGCTTGACGCCCATCGGTTCTTGGCTACAATCGCAGGGAAGATCTCCCTAAAGTAAGGAGCAAGGGCAGTTCACGTTAACCTCCGAGCACCCGCATAGTATGGGCCAAAGCGCCGAGAGTTCAGACAACGTCGCGACACACTTAAGAGCCTTGGATCCCGGCCGAGATATGCCCGCGGTCCTAAAGCTCATTGAGCTGGGCTTCAGGAAAGAGCTAGATCCGCAAGGTTGGAAGATGCTTCGTCAAATGCGGCGGATCTACCAGCCCAGCCACCTCGCTAACGCAGTCTACCGCACAAGTATCGGAACGGCTGGCTTCGTCTGGACGGAGAATGGACGGGTCGTCGGCAATCTCTCGCTGCGACACGCACAGCCTCGCAGCAGTCACGGTCGCCTCATAGGCAATGTCGTCGTCCATCCCGAGTATCGCGGACAAGGCATCGGTCGCGCTTTGATGGAAAGAGCCATTGCCACGGCTCGCGCCGAACACGCTCGGTGGATTGGGTTGGAAGTGCGCATTGATAACACCGCAGCCACACAGCTCTACCAGCATCTAGGCTTTCGCGCTGTCGGTGTGACCCACCATCTCCTGCGGCCCAAGTCCATGCCTTGGCCACCTTATCCCAAGCCCGATAAAAACTGGTGCCGGTCAACGTCGAAGGATAGCGTCCACTGGAAGCAGTTGGCCACCTTGGTTCACGGCTATCACCAGCGCCTCGTCTTGGAGATCCGCACAAGTGCGTATGAATTTGGCGGATTCAACCGTTGGCTCAGCCTCCGGTTGAGCCAACAGAGGGAAAAAGCCTGGATACGGGAGAACGGGCAAGGCAACATAGTTCTAGGTGCCCACATCGAAACCGATCGGCGCCACCGGTTTCACGTCTGGGACGTGCTTATGCATCCAGATGCGGGAAAGGGAGGAGCCCGAGAGCTCGTCGCGCAATGCCTGGCGAGCACTCGTAGATACCCTCCTTGGCCCGTTGTAAGCTTGGTACCCGATCTGTCTCCCCTGACGAGCGCGCTGCGCGTCGTCGGTTTCGAGATGCATCGAACGCTCCAGCAGATGATCCTTGAACTCTGATCCCTCGCCGCCACAGGCTATAAAGCAGAGGCGTTGGGATATGCAGCGTCTTTAGGAAGAGGTGAGGTCGAAGAATCGATCAGCGGGGATGTAGCTCATCCCCGCCGCGTGGGCCGCCTCGGCATCGGTCTTGGCATCTCCAACGAAGATCGCCTCGGATGGCGAGACCCCGTGGCGCTCACAGGCTGCCAACAGCATTCCCGGTTCGGGTTTGCGCCACTCAGGCGCGGCGGAGACGTGTATCTCCAGGGCGCCTGCAGCAGCCATCAGGCTCGCGACAATGGCCTCATAGTCGCTGGCATTGAGATCCAGTCGAGTATCGCCAACGGCGACAAACCAAGGGGCGCGAGCGAGGACGGGGATCAACTCCGCGACCTGTCGAAATCTCCTCCCCAGCGACTCAGCCGTAGGATACTTCGACTCATAGGTCTCCTGGCGCCACGCGGGACCAGCCTGGTTGGTCGCGACTGCCAGGCGAGCGCCTTGGTCCACCAGCGACGCCAGTCTCCCGACGACCTCAGGAAGAGGCTGGGTACCGTACATCTCGACGAGTGTGCTATCTAGATCGAAGATGTAGAGCATAGTGATTCAACCGTCACAAAGCGCACAAAGGAAAATGCGTCCCACTCGCTCAACACGTCCGCGGTAGCAGATCAAGGCACATCAGCCTGCAATCCTGACGCGAGCAGCGCGACATCGGGTGCGTCTCATCCGACTACCTTGCGTTGACGTAACACTTCATAGAGCGCGATCGAGCCGGCAACGGCAGCGTTGAGGGAGTCGATATTTCCACGCATCGGCATCCGCATCAGCCAGTCGCAGCGCTCACGGACCAACCGACGAAGCCCCTCAGCCTCATTCCCCACGATCAAGCCCAAGGGCACCGACAAATCGACCTCAGTGTAAAGCTGGGCGCCGTAGACATCCTCCAGACCGGCCATCCACAGATCGTACTCCTTGAGACGCTCCATTTCCTGAGGAAGATTGGTCACCTGAGCGATGAGCAGATGCTCTGTGGCGCCGGAGGACGTGTTGACCGTTGTGGGGGTGACACCAGCGGCACGGCGCTCCTGGATCACCACCCCGTGGACTCCCACAGCCTCTGCCGTGCGGATGAGGCTGCCTAGATTGTGGACGTCTTGGATCAAATCCAGCAACAACAACAGCGGGCGTTCATCACGTTCCTCTGCGAGATCCAGCATGTCATAGATCTCAGCGTAAGGATATTCGGAGGCCTCAAGGGCGATCCCTTGATGTTGATCGTGTGCCAGAAAGCGATCGAGAGCGTTCCGATCCACACGGTCGACCTGGACATTCTGCGACGCTGCCAGCGCCTCGATTGCGTCGAGAATGGGTGCGTGACTGATGCCTTCCGCCATTAGCAGACGATAGGGCGTCCGACGTCCAGCCCGGAGTGACTCGTGAACGGCGTGACGACCGTACAGCGTCTCGCGCATAGATCACCCTAACCCTTCAAATGCCAGGTGGTGTCGGCTGGCCCATCATCAATGGCAATTCCGAGCTCGTCTAACCTGTGACGGATAGCATCCGCTCGGCTCCATTCCCTGGCCTCACGATAATCTGCGCGCAGCTGTAACAAGTACTCAACCAGCTCCTCGACCAAACGCCCGCCAGAGCGTTCACTCAGATCCTTCGGAAGCACGCCCAGAACGTCCCCCGCGAGATCCCGGAAGAGTTTGTCCATCGCCGAAAGCGTGCCCGAGCTGACGTCACAGTCACCATCCAACGTCTGATTAACCTCCTTGACCAGATCGAAGATGATGGCCAACGCCTCCGGAGTGTTGAAGTCATCATCCATCACGTCTCGGAAGGTCTCGCGATAGTCCTCCAACGACGCAACATCTGATAGCGCTGCCGTGCCCGCCCCCTCGGAGGGGAGCGTATTCCTGATCCGGTAACGCAGATGTTGCGCGGTCTTGTGAAGCCGGTTGACAGCCCGTTGTGCGACCTGGAGCGCCTCCCGGCTAAAGTCTGAGGGGCTGCGATAATGACCGCTGAGGATGAAGTAACGAATCGCCTCAGGCGAGTAGAGTTTGAGGGCATCCTTGACCGTCAGAAAGTTACCCACACTCTTGCTCATTTTGGTGCCATTGACTCGCAGGGATCCCGCCAGCAGCCAATAGTTTGCGTAGGGCGCGTGATTGTACGCCTCCGATTGCACGATCTCGCAGTCATTGTGCGGGAACATGTTCTCCACACCTCCGCCGTGGATGTCAAACGTCGCGCCCAGGTATTTATTCGCCATCACCGAGCATTCGATGTGCCAACCTGGGTAACCCTCACCCCACGGACTTGTCCACTTCATCACGTGCTCTGGCTCAGCACGCTTCCAGAGCGCGAAGTCCGCGGGGTGTCGTTTCTCCTCGCGGACCTCCACGCGCGCGCCGGGCTGAAGTTCTGCAATGTTGCGACGCGCAAGTTTTCCATACTCTGGGGCCCGCTCAACGGAGAAGTAGACGCTGCCTCCAACCTCGTAGGCGCTCCCCTGATCGATCAACGCTCGAAGCCAGTCGAGGATCTCCGGGATGTGACAAGCGGCGCGGGGGGAGATGTTGGGACGCACAAGCCCGAGGGCATCCATATCGTCCTGAAAGCTCCAGATATAGGTCTCGGCAACCTCGAGCGGGTTCATTCCCTCCCGGCGCGCACCGTGCGCGATGCGGTCCTCACCCGAATCAAGCAGGTGACCCACATCGGTGAAGTTGCGAACGTAGCGCACTTGGTAACCGCGGACACGCAAGTACCGGACAATCACATCCATAGCGACGTAGGTCTTGGCGTGGCCCAAATGCGCGTGATCATACACGGTGGGACCGCACACATACATGCGCACATATTCCCGGTCCTCAGGCCGAAATCGCTCAAGCTCTCGCGTAAGGTAATTGTAGACCCTCAGCGCCACGTCAGGCCCCCTTTAGATCGGTTACGCTTCGCTGGTTACGCCGCTGGTTACGCCGTTGGTTACGCCGCTGGTTACGCCGCTGGTTACGACGCCACGTCGCTAGGCCTGGCGAAGATCATCCGCCCGGCTGCAGTCTGAAGGACCTTGTTCACGGTAACGTCGATAGTGGACCCAATGAACGAGATTCCTTCCTCCACCACCACCATCGTTCCGTCATCCAGATAGCCAACGCCCTGATTGTACTCCTTACCTTCCTGAAGGACGTGAATGGTGAAGTTCTCACCAGGCAGAAGCACAGTCTTCACCGCATTGGCGAGTTCATTGACATTCAGCACCTGTACGGCCTGCAGCTCAGCCACGCGATTCAGATTGTAATCATTGGTGAGAATCGCAGCGTTCAACTCCTTAGCCAAAGCGATGAGCTTATCATCGACCTCGCGCACCGCAGGCATATCCTCGTCGACCAGATGGACCGGCACCGGAGACTCGTCCTGCAACTGGCGAAGAATCTCCAAACCCCGACGACCACGGTTGCGGCGCAGGGTATCGGCGGAATCAGCTACGTGCTGCAGTTCGTTCAGCACGAACAGGGGGACGATGAGCTCCCCCTGAATGAAACCAGTGCGACAGATATCTGCGATACGTCCATCGATGATCACGCTCGTGTCCAGCAGGATCGAAGGGAGCCCATTGGACGATGAGGCTTCCGGCTTCTGGGGGATTGGCTCCTTGATCGAGAACCGATCTCGAAACCCCTGAAGGAGGTCTGGTCGAGCTACCGCAATGGCAAGGCCGGCATAGCCAAACGCCGCAGCCACGATGAAGGGCAGGAATTGACCCAACGGTTGCGGCAACAGCGAAACAGGATAGGCTGCGATAGCTCCCAGCGCTAGGCCGACAAAGAGCCCTCCCGTCGCCACAAGAATCGTGGATGCTGGGACCTGTTGCACGACTTTTCTGAAGCGGTTAAAGGGCCTGAGGACCAATCTAGGCGTGAAAAGCCAACCTAACGCGGCTCCGACGATGCCGCTGAAGACCATAACATAGAGGTGAACGGAATCGGGGACAGAAGGGAACTGTCCAAGTTGAGAGCTTAACGCAATGCCTGCCGAACTCAAAATTACAAGGCCAACGATCCGGAAAATGAGCTTGACTTGGTTTCCTTGCATAATAGATACTCCATATATGATAACGGGCGACCCAGGCAGGTCGCCCTTTTATAAGGTGCTGTGTTGATAATTGGCGGATGGCAGTGTGATGGACCCAACAGGCGTCAATGCTGCACGCAATATCCCCGCACGACGCTCAATAGCTCTGAGTGTACATACGCGCCGACGGCTGCCAACCCCAGGTAAAACAGGAAAAGGATAAGTGCACAACCCGCTTTGTCCAAAATCTTAGCACACTCAGCGCAAATGTCAAAGATATTGACTTTCGTTGGCTTTTTCGCTATAGTGGGGCGGAATCATACCCTCTGCACAAGGAGAAGCCTCATGGCCCGCTGTCCAGAATGCGGTGAGAAACTACAGATCGCTCCCAATCTTGAACGCTGGGATCGCGTCTACTGCGGATCCTGCAACGCCGAACTGGAAGTCTTGAGTGTCCGACCGCTGGAGCTGGAAGCTGTCTACGATTTCGAAGAGGACAATGTGATCGTCGACCTTGATGAGGATCTGGACGATTCCGACGACCTCGAAGACTGGGATGAAGACGACGAGGAGGATGAAGACGAGGATTGGTGATGGGTCATCCTACTGAATAAAGACAGGCCATCGGAGCATCCGATGGCCTGTCTTACTATCGGGTTCAGACTCTACATGCGTCAGGCAGATCGTCTTGACAGAACGAAGAGCACCAAGACGGCAATCGCCAGCGCCAGCACGATGAATCCGCTGACGCGCAACACCACATTCAACACACTGGTGACGCCACCGCCATCATCAGACGTCGACTCTTCCGGAGAGGCGTCCCCCGTAGGGTTAGGATCCTCGACCTCGGAATCACCCTCCTCGGGCGCCGTCGATGGATCGCGCGTGTACGCCAGCTCGACGTTCTCGACCTCGTCTGGATCCAGCGTGAAGCTCAGTTGCCCGCCATCCGTCAGCGCGTAGCCTGGTGGCGGTGTGTGCCGGAGAATATAGTTCCCGGGCTCCAATCCCTCGAAACACCACGGCTCACTAATACCATCCGTGGTGCGGCTGTCGACAGGCCCACTCCGCGCGAGCAAGTTGATCTGCGCGTTTGGCAGGAGCATCTCATCGTTCTCCGGCTGCCGGAACATGTCTGCATTTGCGTCGTAGAATGCGAGGACACACACTGCCGCCTCCCCAGGTTGCGGGGCCACTGGAGGATCACCGGTCTCACTTCCAGGACTGATCGGCTCCTCCTCGCCGATCTCCGTGGGCTCAGGCTCAGGCTCCGGCGTTACCTCCTCAGCCGGTTCTGCAGTAGGCTGAGGCGCAGGCGCAACGTCGCCCGTCGTTGAGATCACGACCTCCTGCCCAATCTGCAAGAGGCTGCTCGAATCCAAGTCGTTCAGATCATAGATCTGCTGGACATCTACGCCGTATTCGATTGCGAGGCCGAAGAGCGTGTCGCCTGCGGCGATCTCGTGCACGATGGCGCCATCGGGACGAGCCGTCGGTGTGACCTGAAGGGTCGGCGACTCCTCAGACTCCTCCACCTCCTCTACCTCCTCTGTCTCAGAGGTCGCGGGTGGCGGCTCCGGAGTCGGCTCTGACTCCTCAGCCAGCGTAACCATTTTCAAAGCCGCACTGTCCATGTAAGCGTCGTTATGTTTGATAGACCACTTACCATAAGCCTGAAGGAAAAGCGTCGCAGCACCAGATTCGCCGACGGTGGTCTGGACCGGCCCCACCAGGCTATAGGTGTCGTAGTTGTAGTAGGGAGAGCTCCAGACGATGCTGGAGGAGAAGGGATCTGTCCCGCCGTTGGGATCAATGCCTACTCGGAAGTAGAAAGAATAAGGGTCGCCACAGGACAGTGGCGGGTCGTCCTGACCACAGGACCACGCGTGCGCATAGAAGGAACCTTCCACGACCGATCCCGCTGGAATGTTCCGCACGACCTGATAGTAGCCCGCGTTCTGGCGACCGAAGAACGTGAAACACATGCCGCTGTAATACCCTTGATGAATCCGCGTAGGATCAGCATTGAACGGATGCACATTGGGGATCACCTTACACTCGGGGCGCTTGAACTCCCCTTCCTCACTCCACCAGGTCACCCATCCTTCGGGTGTATAGATCTCGCCGTACTGGGCGCCTGTGAAGGTATCGCGGGTCCAGTTGTTGGGGTTTTCTGAGGAATTCTCCGCCGATCTGCCAATACCCTCGAAACCTGGATTAACTAGGAGATTGTCCCCCGCCGCCTGTCGCTGCGGGCTCATCCTTTCCTCAGCCCGGACCGTAGAATTCGGATACAGACTAGCTACGGTGAGCGCCAGCACAAAGAGCGCCATCACCACCTTGAGTTTCTTACTAAACATGAGCTTGTGCCTCCTTAAATCAGTTTCGCACAGCACATCATCAAGAACTGAGATCCACACCCCAAGACACAATCAGCCGCCAGTAAGCAGGGGTTAGTCCTGGACCGGCGGCTACCAGATAGGCGAGGAGTCATGTAACGAACACGCCGCGATTATAGCATACCCAAAATCGTTGTCAACGCCGATGAGTATAGTATACTCCGAGCCAATGACCAACCGAATACGACGTCCTCTACGGGCGCGCCGTGCTTGGGTGCCGCCTCTCCTTCTGATGGTCGCCGTGATACCGCTTTATCTGGCGTTTCGCAGCGTCTCACTAGATGATTTCGACAGCTATAGCTTCGTGCTGGCTCTGCGAGATTTCAATCTGGATCTGCAGTACCCCCAGCCCCCCGGCTTCCCCGTTTATATCGTCTCGGCCCGCCTACTGCATCATCTCATCGAAGACGAGACCCAAGCGCTCACCACCCTGAGCGCCCTTAGCGGTGCGGGAGCGGTGCTGCTCATCTATGGTTTGGGCCGCTGGCTCGATCCTCGACACTGGACCACCGCCGCGATTGGGGCACTCACTTTTGCATTGGCCCCCGTAAGTTGGCTTTCGTCCGAGAAAGCCCTAAGTGACACGGTCGGCACATTGTGGGTACTGCTCTCCCTGGGGATCTGGCTGTGTTGGTACAGACGCTCACCCGACCAGACACGTGGGATTGTCCCAGTGATGGCCGGTCTGATCTCCGGGTTGGCGCTGGGAGTCCGTCCACAGAACGCCATGCCCATACTGCTCTTTGTCGGGGGGTTGTTCTTCGACGATGTGACTCACAGGCGCGACCTGAGCCCGTGGGTGATCGCCTGGCTTGCCGGTGCGGCTGGCATCCTCTTGTGGCTCATCCCGGTGGCATCCTCCGCCGGCGGGTTGGGATCTTACCTGACGCTGATCCGCGCGCACGGTGCCCACGTGGGTCGTGCCGACTCGCTCCTGGGCACGGGCACCCGGCTGGTTCCTGCGCTGCAACGTCGGAGCCTCGCGTTCGGTGACACATTGCTGACGAGCCTGCTCGGTGTCGGCTTCTACCGGTCGCTAGAGCCGGGAAGAACGGGGCGGGCAGCGGCGTTGGCGTGCACCGCTCTCCCGGGCCTTATCGCCGCGGACTGGCGGCGCCGCGAAACACGCTGGCTGGGCCTGTGGGCGCTGGCGGTCGGCGCTCAGATCTATGTCTTTGAGGCGCTCGACCGTCCCCGGCTGTTCCTGCCGCTGGTTCCCCCGCTGGCACTACTGGTGGGGATGGGTTGGGCGCGAATCCAACGACCGCGCAGTCTGCGTGCAGGTGTCCTGGCTCTGTCCTCCCTGCTACTGCTAGTACAGACATTGCCTTGGGCCACCGCATTGTCCCAGACTGCCGCCCCACCCGCGCAGGCGACGGCCTACATTGCGGAGACCTATCCACGAGCGAAGACGCTCGTGGCCGCTGCCGGATCGTACCGCGCAGCGCAGGTTGAGCTTCCTGAGTACCCACTGGTCTACCTCTATCAGTTTGCTCCCGACATCGTGCGGGAAGCCATCGCCGGATCACGCACCTACATCGCGATTCTCGATCGCGATCAGTTCACGCCGGACGCCATCGCCGCACTCAGCAACGGCGGCAACTGGGTTACCATCGACGACCGCACGTTTGCCAGGGACCCCCGAATCCATACGCAACACGACAAGGTCCGTCTACAGGTCCTGGCCCCGCCCGAATTGGTGCCAACTGAGGCCCTGGACTTGCCTAAGGATGGCTGCATCGATCTGGGAGCGGAATCCGATGCGCGATATCTCGGGCTCGGCTGGTTTAGGCCTGAGGAGATCAGTGGAAGCACGGGCAGATGGGCCGGACAGGTACCAACAACGACATTGCGCCTAAATCTTCCCTCCGATACCGGTCACGTGCTCCGCTTTCGAGCGTTGGCCTACCCGGCGGCGCAAAGGGTAACATTGCGCATAGATGGTGCCATAGTCGGCGAAGCGGCCTTGCCACAGGTCTGGACGGAGTTCCAGATCCGTTTGCATCGAGAAAGGACAATCCCTAGCTCGATGGTCACTCTGGAACTAGTGCACCAGACGATTCGTTCTCCCGTGGAGGCTAGTGGCGGCACGAGCTCGGACCCACGCCAGCTCACAGCTGCCTACGATTGGTTCTGTGTGACCCCCCTCATGACAGGCGGCGAATAGGCTTGGGTTATTCTGTGAGGCCTATAGAGATACAGGCAGCAGGACTCAGAACCACCGAAGCGCAGCAGGCTCAATCCATCCCTTGACCTGATCTCCCTCGTAGGGAATCCAATCGCCCATCTCAAGAGAGAGGCTCAGGGTCTCGCCCGCAACCTCGAGCCTGAGCTTTGTCGTCCGTCCCTCAAAGACCCGGCGCGTCACCGAGGCGGTAAATGGATTGCAGGGTGGCTCTTCATCACTGATCCGAATTCCCCAAGGGAGTATCAAGAGCATACCCTGCGATCCTGGGCCAGGAAACGCCTCCTCTGGGTCAAACGTCAGGGCGCCTAGTGGGGTCTCGGCTTTGCGCCCCTCCAGTACTTTGGCTGAGAGAAGATTCGTAAGCCCCAGGAAACGGGCCGCCCAGGGGGTTGCCGGGTGTTGATAGATCTTCTCCGGTGGCCCTTCCTGAACGATCCGTGTCTCGTGCAACAACGCCACGCGATCCGCGACCGCAAATGCCTCCGCCTGGTCGTGGGTGACCGTGATCGTCGTCACGCCGACACGACGCAGAATGACGCCCAGCTCCTCCAAGAGCCGCTCCCGGAGCGTGCGGTCGAGAGACCCCAGGGGCTCATCCAAAAGTAGGAGCCGAGGCTCGGGCGCCAGGCTGCGCGCCAACGCCACGCGCTGGCGCTCACCACCAGAGAGCTCGATGACGTTGCGGGGGGCGAAGTCCTCCAGGCCCACCAGTGTGAGCACCTCCTGGACCCGCGCCTCGATGGCGGACCTGGACTGCTTGCGCATGCGCAGGCCGAAAGCGACGTTCTCGGCGACAGTTCGGTGAGGGAAGAGTGCATACTCCTGGAACATCAAGACGACGTTCCGGCGATGTACCGGAACGTCGTCCATCGCTTGCCCTTCCAGGATCACACGTCCGCTTTCGCAGGATTCGAGCCCGGCGATGATCCTCAAAAGTGTTGTCTTGCCGCTGCCGGACGGTCCCAGGAGGCTGAAGATGTCGCCACGTTCGACGCTCAATGACACGCCGCTCAGCAACGGCGCGCCCTCGTACGTCTTGTGGATGCTCTCGATCTCGAGAAAGGCCATAGTGGTCTAGAAAGCCTGGGTGCCGGGTGGGCGGAGCTGCTCGATGGCCACAAACCCAAATCCGGTCACAGCCATCAGGAGAGTCGACATGGCGAGGGCCTGCCCATAGTTGAGCCCGCCCGGACGTGACAGGAAACGATAGATCGCAATCGGCATCGTTGGTAACTCGGGGCGGGCAATCATCGAGGTGGCTCCGAACTCCCCCATCGATATGGTGAAGGCAAAAATCGCGCCCACAGCCAGAGCCCGCCACACGATCGGTAGATCGACCTCGATAAACACATCCAGGGGGGAACCGCCCAACAAGGCGGCGGCCTCGCGCAAGCTCGGGCGAATCGATTGAAGGGCCGGCAGTACACTCCGGACGACAAAAGGCAACGCCACCAACGCGTGGGCGAAGACGATCAACGTAACCGTGCCGCGCAGGTCGAGAGGCGGCTGGTCCATCGCGAGAAGATAGCCAAGCCCTAGCGTGACGGCTGAGGTGCCAAGTGGCAGCATAAAGAGGGCATCAATCAGCCAGCCAATCCGACGCCGGTAGAGCGCCACCGAGGCGAGCAGACCCAAGAAGAGGGCCAGGACTGTTGTGAAGAGTGCAATCCGCACAGAGTTCCCCACCGCGGCGAGAGGCGGCACGTAAAAGACCCCATGCCTGGGATTCTCAAAGAGCGTTGCATAGTATCTTACGCCGGCTTGGAAGGAGCGGACAACTAGCGTGAACAGAGGATAGGCCAGCAAGACCAGCATAAGCAGGAGGTTGAGCCCCAAAAAAACGATCTCTCCGGGCTTCCGAGGGCGCCGCTCGGTCACCCACTGCGGTTTGAGATCGAGAGGCCGCGAAACGTGCTTCTGAAGCCGAGCATAGGCCAGGGTGAGACTCAGCGTGAACAGGATCTGCACGAGTGAGAGCGCAGCCGCAAGGGGCAGATTTGCGAAGTTGATCGTCTGTCGGTAGATTGCCACCTCCAGGGTCGCAAATCGCGCTCCCCCTAGAATCAGGATCACGCCAAAGCTCGTAAAACAGAAGATGAAGATCAGAATCCCGGCGGTCGCAACCACCGGCATCAGCAGGGGAAGCGTCACCTCCCAGAAGACCCGCTGGGGCGGTGCGCCGAGCGTGCGCGCAGCCTGTTCCAGATGGGGATCGAGCGTCGACCAGAAGCCGCGCACCATTCGGATCACAACGGTGTAGTTGTAGAAGACGTGAGCGAGGAGTATGGCGCCCAGCGTGAGGCGCAAGTCGAAGGTGCCGCCAAGCAGCCGGTTCAGAAGCGATCCAGGCCCCAGGACGGCGCTGAATGCCGCCGCAACCACGACCGTCGGCAAGACAAAGGGGACCGTGACCAACGCCTGGATCACCTGCTTACCTGGGAACTCATACCGCGCGAAGACATACGCGCCCGGCAGACCTAGAAGCAGGGTGAGGAGGGTGGAAAGGAACGCTTGCCCAAACGTAAAGCCAACCACACTCAGCGTCCTCGATGAAAAGAGACGCTCCACCAGTAGCGTTGGCTGGAGTCGCTCCTGCCAAGTCAAGCTCACGCGCAGGATCTCCGCCAATGGATAGAAATAGAAGAGAAGCAGAAAGGCCAGGGGCACAACGAGAAGCAGCATGGCGATCGACCACCCCGCGGCCTTGCCTCGCCGGGGCGAAGCAGGCCGTCCCTGCTCTGAATCCGGCAACGGATCCCGTTGCTGCTCCTGGCCTTTTGCCATCGTGGACGCCCCTACTCTACGCTACCGAAGCACCGTCTCAGTCCAGGCGTCGACCCACGCTTCGCGATTCTCCTCAATGAGGTCGACTGACATCGACGCCGGTTCCTCTGCCCTCACAGCGTGCTCCTCAAAGACCTCAGGCAGTTCGGCGGTCTCATTGACCGGGAAGACGAACATATGCAAAGGGATGTCGCTCTGGAATGTTTCGCTGAGCACGAAATCCACAAACGCCTGAGCCAACGCCTGATTCTCACTGTTTCTTAGGATACCCACAAACTCGATTTGGCGAAAGCAGGTGCCAGGCGCGACAATCGCCCCTGTTGGCGACTGCTCAAGTGGTTGGTCACTAAAGTAGACTTCGGCGGCGGGGCTTGAAGCGTAACTCACGACGATCGGGCGTGCGCCGTCGCTGCCGGCGCCGCCACTGAACTCCCCGTAGTAGGCATTGTCCCAGCTCTCAACGACAAGGACATTGTTGTCACGAAGCTGGGCCCAGTAGTCGAGGTAGCCTTCCTCCCCGAACGTTGAAATCGTCGTGAGCAAAAAGGCCAGGCCAGGGGAGGAAGAGGCAGGATTCTCTACGACCAACAGCCCCTCGTACTCAGGACTCGCCAGGTCCTGAAGCGTCTCCGGCACCGGCACGTCGCTCTCCTCAAAGTACGCACGATCGTAGTTCAAGCATACATCGCCGTGATCGACAGGCGAGACACGGTGTTGTTCGTCCAGCTCAAACTCGTCGAGTATCTGGTCGAGGTTTTCCGACTCGTAGGAAACGAAGATATCGGCCTGCAACGCGCGGCTGAGGAACGTGTTGTCAATACCGTACATCACATCGGCTTGGGGATTGTCCTTGCTGAGGATCGCCTGGCTCACCATCTGCCCAGTATCACCCGCATCCAGGAATTGAAGACGGGTGTCGTGCTCCTCCTCAAACACCGACACCACCTCCTCACTGATGTCGAAGCTGCTGTAGGTCATCACACGCAGCTCTCGCGGACCCTCCGGCGTCGGGGAGTCAGGGGCCACCGGCGTAGGCTCAACCGTTGGTTGCGCACACCCGCTCAGAAAAAGAACTGAAGCTGTCACAATCAATAGCCAGCGTCTCATCGTTGTCCTCCTAAAGCACTCGATCGACCTGCAAACTTGACCGTACCGATATTCCAGTTGCCCATCCAAAGAACCGTAAGACCCCAGAATTGCCAGCGCTCAGGACCTGACTCCCTGACCAGAGGAAGGTCTACCAGACTTGGTCTCGTGGAAACACCATAACATTCCCTCCTGGACCTCCACTGTCGCCAGATCGGCCGCGAAGCGATTGCTGACACCGCGCCCCTTGCCGAAAGCCAACCTCTCCCCATCAAGGGAGAAAGCAAGGCCGGTGGTTCGGATTCCTCGAGCGGCACCTCCCAGTGGGATCAAGGAGAGGCGATCGCCCCGACTGCCATGGAGGGTGACGCGCTCCCCACCTCGGATCAGCTGGACCGTCCATGCACCTTCAACCATCAGCACACGGTGGGACGTCAGATCTGAGAGAGCCAGAAGAAGCATATTGGCCAGCTCCTGATCAGGGCGCCCGCCAAAAGCGCCGAGTATCACGATC
The DNA here is from genome assembly GCA_964586915.1 of uncultured Anaerolineales bacterium. Taxonomy (GTDB): domain Bacteria; phylum Chloroflexota; class Anaerolineae; order B4-G1; family SLSP01; genus PWVB01. Next base: position 529 of record CAZPJP010000042.1, on the reverse strand, counting down.
TCAGTGAGATCCGACCTCTCAGCAGCCCACATAAGGGCAAGCTCCAGGTCGGTCTCGTCCTTCGCGGGAGACGAGGTGTGAAACTCGGTGCCGGCGGATGCAAGTTGCGAGCGCAACTCGTCGGATAGCGAATCGAGATCCCCGATCACGTGGTCCAGCGCCACGCCGGCCTCCATCGCATAACGGGTTCCTCCGTCCGCCGCGACGACGATATCCTCTGGCCGAATCCACTGGGCCGCCGCTTCATCCAGCTTCTCGATGTCCCCGTTGGCAAAGATCACAACCCGCATATCCACACCTCGCTATTCTAGAAAACACAAAGTCCCCACCAGCCGACGGAGGCTTGGCGGGGACTCCACATCGCCACAAGCACTCCCTCCGCTGGTATCATCCAGATCAGGTTCAAGGGTCGGTGTTGTGAACACCCTCTCAGCCCGTTTCCGGGCTCCCCTGGCTCGAGTATTAACTGTGTCAATGTACATTTAAATTATAGCAGCCTTTTCTTTTTCGTAAAGAACCGACGCGCTCT
>CAZPJP010000041.1:13872-28849 GCA_964586915.1 uncultured Anaerolineales bacterium | reverse complement strand
GCGTGTGCCCATCCTGGTGGAGCGAGATGGTCAGGACCTGGTCGGTGTCGTAGAAGCCGTCCTGGACGCCGTCGCCATGATGGGCGTCGATATCGACGTAGGCGACGCGCTTATCCTGGGCGAGCAGCCAGGCGATGGTCACCGCCACATCGTTGAAGATGCAGAAGCCGGAGGCCTGGCCCGGGCGGGCGTGATGGAGGCCGCCACTGTAGTTAAAGGCCACGTCGCATTCTCCGGCCAATAACATCTCAGCACCCGTCAGGCCACCTCCTGCCTTCAGCCGCGAGCTTTCGTACATTCCGGGGAAGGCCGGATTGTCCCCCGGCCCGAAGCCGTAGTAACGGGCGGGGATCGAGCTCTCGCCAGCGCTCAGGCGGCGCACCGCGTCGATGTACTCAGCGGTGTGGAAGCCCGCCAGCTCCTCGTCGGTGGCCGGGCGAGGCTCAACAAGCTGGGCATTTGGGGCGTCGAAGGCGCGGTAGGCATTCAGCAGGTCCACGGTGCGCTTAAGCCGCTCGGGCTTGAGCGGGTGCCGGCCTCCGAAGCCATGTTCCCAGAGCTTGGGGGATGAGATGAAGACGGCGCGGCGCCCTATGTCCTGAGCCATAGATACCTCCTGATGTGAGATGATCATTACGGCGGTCATGTCGATCATACTCGTAGTCACTCGAAGCGTAAAGCTGGCGGCGGAGCGGTGCCCGGGATGCGGTAAGTGCCGCAGCCGAACGGCGCTGCGCCGTCTGGCCCCGTGCCTCTAGGCCCTAGAAGCCGTTAGATGGCGTGTTGTGACGAATGTTCTCAAACCGGGGCTGTTCAACACTCGCTGTTTTGGCGGTGAATAGTATAACAAAATCACATAAGCCAGGAGGGCAAGGATGACGAAACCGAGCGTTTATGAGATGGTGATGGCGCAGTTCGACAAGGCAGCCGATCTGATGGATTTGGATCCGGAGATTCGCAAGATCTTGTCGAAGACAACCAATGAGATTGTGGTGAACTTCCCTGTGGTGATGGACGATGGCTGCATCCGGATGTTCACGGGCTATCGTGTGCAGCATAACAACGTCCTCGGCCCTTACAAGGGCGGGCTGCGCTTCCACCCCCAGGTGAACATCGATGAGGTCCGCGCTCTGGCGGCGTGGATGACGTGGAAGACGGCCATCGCGGGCATCCCCTATGGGGGCGCGAAGGGCGGAATCCAGATGAAGCCCTGGGAGTACAGCGAGGAGGAGTTGGAGCGTATCACGCGCCGCTTCACCTTTGCCTTAGGCAGCAACATCGGGCCGGAGTACGACATCCCTGCGCCTGACGTCAACACCAACCCCCAGATTATGGCTTGGATCATGGACACGTATCTGCAGATGATGCCACCGCTGGAGCGCAATCGCTCCGTTCACGTGGTGACGGGCAAGCCGATCCAGTCCGGGGGGAGCGTGGGGCGCGATAAGGCGACGGGGCAGGGCCTTGTCTACGTGCTCGAGGCCTGGGCCAAGGATCATGACTTCGAGCTCGATGGATCGACGTATATTATCCAGGGCTTTGGCAACGTCGGTTCGTGGGCTGCACGATTGCTCAAGCCGCTCGGCGCGGTGCTAGTCGGAGTGGAGGATCACTCGGGGGCGCTGGTCGATCGCGATGGCATCGATCCTGACGATCTGGCGGCGTATGTTGCCGAGGAGGGACGGATCCAGGGATACGGCGTTGGCGAGCCCGTGGATCACGAGACCTTCTTCAGCACGTCAGCCGATTTCTTCGTGCCGGCTGCATTGGAGAATCAAGTGACGGCCGAAACGGCGCCCTTGCTGGATGTCAGTCTGGTGGTCGAGGGCGCGAACGGGCCGACCGACATCGAGGGAGACCGCATTCTGCAGGAGAAGGGCATTCGGGTGATTCCTGATGTCCTGGCTAACGCCGGTGGTGTGATCGTGAGCTACTTTGAGTGGCTGCAGAACAAGCGTAGCGAGTTTTGGGACCTTAATGAGGTGGACGCCAAACTCCACAAGCAGCTGCTCCTGGCATACGGACGGGTGCGGGATACGGCGCGCCACTATGAGACAGACTGGCGCACGGGGGCGTATATCGTGGCCCTTGCCCGTCTGGAGAAGGTATACAAAGAGCGAGGGATCTTCCCATAGGTCGGCTCAGACCGCGAGTGGGATGATCCGTCGCCCGACCACATTCATCGCGGCGCCGTCGCGCTGAACCTCTCCCTCGACGACCACGAAGCGCGCCATCATAGCGCGACGGTAGGTCTCGACAGTAGAGGGGTAGAGCACGACGTTGATGATGCCCCGTTCGTCCTCAATGGCGAGGAAAGCGACACCATTGGCGGTTGGGGGTTGCTGCCGGGCGACGACGACGCCCCCAATGCGAATGTGCGTGCCGTCAGGCCATTGCGCCAATTCGTCGCTGGGGGTCGTGCCCATTTGACGCAGTTGGCGAGCGACCAGAGCCGTGATGTGAGCCCCGGCGGTGGCCCCTGTGTAGGTCTGTTCCAGCCATAGACGCTCGTGGCGAGGCAGCGCGGTGAAGACCGGTTCGTCTCTTGGGGATAAGCTCAGCGCGGGGGAGGTCTTGGCGGCCTGAAGTGCGGACTGGAGCTCCCACAATAGCTGCCGGCGCGGTTGACCCCAACGGTCGAACGCCCCGGCCATAACGAGGGCCTCCATAGCCCGGCGGCCCAATCCCGTGCGACGACAAAGATCCATTAAGGATTCAAAGGGGCTTTGACGGCGTGCCTCGACGATGGCGCCGCCAGCCTCCACGCCAAGTCCCTTGACGGTCTCCAGCCCCAAACGAATCGCGCCGCCCGCACCAGCTTCGAGATTCCCCGATTCCTGATTCGCGATTTGAGATTTGAGATCTGTTGATTTGTCTCCCCCCTCCACTGTCGCCCCCACTTCCGAGGCGTGGATGTCCACGCCGCGAATCTCCACGCCGTGGCGCCGGGCCTCGGCGACGATGACGTGAGCGGGATAGAAGCCCATCGGCTGATGGCGTAACAGCGCGGCGAAAAAGGCGGCGGGATAGTAACGGCGCAACCAAGCGGATTGGTACGATAGGACGGCAAAGGCCGCCGCGTGGCTCTTGGCGAAGGAGAAGCCGCCAAACGCCTCGAGCTGTGAGAAGACCTCCTCCGCATCTTCACGGGGTACATCTCTCGCCAATGCTCCCTGGATGAATCGCTCCTTGAAGGCGGCGATGGCCTCGTCGGCCCGCTTGTTTCCCAGCGCACGCCGAAGCTGCTCGCCCTCGCCAGGTGTGAACCCCGCTAGGTCCCGGGCGACCTTGAGCACCTGCTCCTGAAAGACGATCACGCCTAACGTCTCCTCCAGGGCCGGCTGCAGGTCGGGATGAATATACGTCACCGGTGCCTGCCCCTGACGGCGGCGCAGGTAGGGCCGCACCATATGCCCCTGCAGCGGTCCCGGGCGGATTAACGCGATCTGAATGGTCAGGTCCTTGAAGGAGGCTGGCTTGAAGTTGGGGATCAGGCTGGCCTGAGCGCGGCTTTCGACCTGGAAGACCCCGACGGTCTCGCCGCGTTGGAGCATAGCGTAGACCTCTGGATCGTCCGGGGTGAGCGCGTCCAGGTTGGGCCGCTCGCCTGTGAGCGCCGCGATGAGGGTCACCGTGTCCTCAATGGCGGAGAGCATTCGTAGTCCCAGGACGTCGACTTTAATCATGCCAGCCTCCTCCAGTGCTTCTTTGTCCCACTGAACGACGGTGCGATTGGGCATGGTCGCTGGCTCCAGAGGGATGAGCGTGGAGAGCGGGGGGCCGGAGAGGATCATACCGCCGTTATGGATGCCCAGATGGCGGGGGATGCCCTTCAACTGCGGCGCCAGACGCATAAGATGTTGAAAGGGAGCGGCGCTCAGGTCGGCGCCGAAGGTGTCGATCATTCCCTGAGCCTCTTTGATACTCTGGCGGTCGCGGACGTCCAGGACCCCGGAGAGCCGCTCTACCAGTGCTGGGGGAAAACCGAGAGCGCGGGCGACGTCGCGCACGGCGGATTTGGTTCGAAAAGTGACCAGGGTGCACGCCATCGCCGCGTGATCGCGCCCGTATCGTTTGTAGATGTATTGGATCACCTCCTCCCGCCGGTCGGCCGCGAAGTCGATGTCGATATCGGGGGGGCGTGGACGCTCCATCGAGAGAAAGCGCTCAAAGACCAGGTCGATGGCGACGGGATCAATAGGCGAGATATTCAGTAGATAGGCTACCAACGAGTTCGCTGCGCTGCCCCGCCCCTGACAGCGGACGCCCTGTGCTCGTGCAAAATGTACGATATCGGCCACGATCAAAAAGTAGTTGGCTAGGTCCAGTTGCCGGATGATGGTTAACTCCTTCTCCAGGAGCATATGGGGTGGCTCGGTAGGATAGCGCTCCCGCAGGGCCTGCTCGCAGAGATGCCGCAGATAGGTGTCCGGCGCGCTGCCATCTGGTGTGCCAAAGGTTGGCAGAATCTGGTGCCCACCGCTCAGGAAAGTCGTAGCTGAGGCACAGCGTTCGGCAATGTGCGTCGTGTTGATTAGCGCCTCCGGCATCGTGCTAAAGAGCCGTGTCATGATCTCGGGAGAGCGGAACGCGTATTCGTCGTTGGGGCGTAATTGGTCCCCGGCCTGATCCAATGTCGTGTGTAGGCGGGTGCACGTGAGGATGTCGTGGATCTCGCGCTGGGCGGGTTCTAGGTAGTGGATGTCACTGGTGGCCACGACGTCGAGCCCCAGTTGATCGGCCAAGGCGTGGAGATCCCTGTTGAGATGCATCTCGCCGGGATGGAAGTGGCGCTGAAGTTCGATAAAGAAATGGTCGGGGCCGAAGAGGGCGGCGTAGTGTTGCGCGGCCTCCAGAGCCAGATCGCGTTTTCCTGCCAGCAAGGGACGGGCGATGACACCCTCACGACATCCGGAGAGCGCGATCAGTCCCTCGTGATAAGCGGGCAAAAGGTGCGGGTCGAGGCGGGCGGTACCCTTGGGCTGGTCCTGATGCGCCAAGGTGATGAGCTGGCAGAGGTTGGCATAGCCTTGGGCCGTCTCGGCCAGCAGGAGAAGGTGGGCGCCGGTCGTCAGGGTCAGCTCGGCGCCCAGGATGGGCTTGACCCCCACTGCCTCCGCTGCCCGGATGAAGGGGACGGCGCCGTACAGGCCGTCGTGATCGGTCAGGGCCATAGCTGGCATCTCGTGCTCGGCGGCTTTGGCTGCCAGCTCCTCGGGAAAGGACACGCCGTCCAGGAGGCTGTGGCTCGAATGGGCGTGGAGTTCAATGTAGGTTGCAGTGGCCATCTCGTCACCGCCGGCGCCGTTCCAGCCACCAGTCATCGGTGTTGAGATCCCGGTAGAGGAGCCGGACCTCACCGCCTGTGTCCTCAAGCCGGTAATAGTCGCGGGCCATCGGATGGGACCACCAGAAGCGCCGCTCGCGCCAGTGCTCATAGACTCGCCGGACGTGATGGATCCGATGGCCCGACGCGCCTCCCTTCTCCCAGAAGAAGGTGAGCGGGACGTTGTCCCTATCGGTGGTGACGTGTATTGGACGCGGATCCGGGGCCTTGATCAGCGAGGCTACCATCACCACGAACTCGCCGAAGCGCGCTCGCAGGCGGCGCAAGGCCTCTTGTAAGCGTTGCCACCGCTGATCCCGTGAGGCGGAGAAGAGGGTGAGCTGCGTTGCGCCGAGATAGGCGGGGCGTAGGGGATAGATGACAATCTCCAACGTTTCAACGGGATGGGATGGGCGGAGGCGGTTGACCATAGCTTGGATTCGCCGCGAGAGTCGCTGTGCCTCCGCGCTTGGCGGCTCGATCGAGGTCGCAGTCGTGTGAACGCCCTCGGACGCATCGGTGATCTCGATACGGAGGCCCTGAGCCTGATAGCTATGTTGACCTAAAGCCTTTGCCAGCGCGGTGGCTGTCTGCTCGGCAGCGGCAAGCAAAGCGTGTCGGTCCGCTGTTGGTGGCTCAAAGGTAGTCTGCTGGCGTAGTTCGAGCGGCGGCGCATCGGGATGGAGCGTCCGGGGATCGGCCCCGGCGGCCAGGTCGTGGAGGAATCCGGCTTGGGGCCCGAACTGGCGGATCAGGGCGGTGCGGGGAAGTACGGCGAACTCACCCAGGGTATGGATGCCCAGCAAAGCCAGGCGACGGAGGGTCTCGGCTTCGGCGGGCAGCACGGTCAACGGGAGTGGTGCAAGAAAGCTCCGCCCTGGCCGCGGCGGCACCACCACTGCGTTGTTGGGCTGAGCGGCCAAGGCGGCCTGCTCCGCCGTGAAGCGCTCCTCGGCCAGGCCAACCTGGAGTTCGAGCCGGCTGGTCTCGTGGGCGCGCTTCAGGAGGGCATGTGCCAGGCCCTCGTCCTCGGGAAAGCGGCGTGTCAACTGCCCAACCTCCAGGAAGAAGGCGCCCAAACCGGCTGTCTCCACGCGATCGGTAAACTGCCTCAAAACCGCATCGAGGCGTTCCTGAGCCTCCTGGTAAGCAGCGTGGTCGGCCGGAACGAAATCGGCTTCCGGGCAGCGAAGGGCCGCCCGAGCCAAGGACATCCCCGGCATGACGCCGTCCGCCTCCGTCTTGGCGCAGCAGTCCAGCACCACCGACGGATCCCACGGGCGGCCACCGATGATCAGCCCTCCCTTTGCGATACGATGTCTTTGGTGCTCGATCTGCACGGGCAGGTGGGGCGCAAATAGGTAGATGATCTTCATATATGTAGAAACGTGATCGATTTTAGCCTCGCTTATAGAACCTTTGTTCTTATAATAAGGGTTCGAAAAGATCCAATCAAGGCTCCAACACCCTTACGATGTTTGGCAGGAACATCACATCAAGTACAATGGGTGTGTCATCGAGGAAGGACAGGAGTATGTCGCTATGCCCACACTTAAGGATGTCGCCAAGCGAGCCGGCGTCGCGCCCATAACGGCGTCGCGGGCGATCAATGACTCCGGCTACGTCAGCGACAAAACTCGGAAACGTGTCGCGGCTGCTGTCGAGGAGTTGGGCTATGTGCCTAATCGCGTCGCTCGTAGCCTGCGCTCCAAGCAGACGCAGACCCTAGCGCTTGTTCTCACCGATATTACCAATCCCTTCTGGACCACGGTCGCGCGCGGCGTCGAAGATGTGGCTAACGCCGATGGGTTCAGCGTCATCCTCGGCAACACGGATGAATCAGAGTCCAAAGAGTACGGGTACGTCCGGGTCTTGCTGCAGAAGCAGGTCGATGGCTTTCTGCTGGTCCCGGCCCACAGCGCGTCGCGCTCCGTTACCCTTATTCAGAAGCAAAAAGTACCCCTGGTCGTCCTGGATCGGGCTGTGTCTGCACCGGTGGACACCGTACGATCTGACTCTGTGGGCGGCGCATACGAGCTCACGTGCCATCTTCTGTCGCTGGGACACCGGCGAATCGCGATGCTTTCAGGCCCTCGAGAGGTCTCCACCGCCGCGGACCGCGTGGCAGGCTATCGGCGCGCGCTGACCGAGGTGGAAATAACCCCCGACGAGCACATCGTGATCTACGGGGCTTTTACACAACCAGGTGGTTACGACATGACGCAGGAGGTGCTGCAGTTTCAACCTCGCCCGACGGCGCTCTTTGCCGCAAACAACTTCATCGCGGTGGGGGCCTTTAGAGCGCTGCGTGAGGCCAGCTTGCAGGTGCCGGAGGATATGGCGTTGGTGGCCTTCGATGACATCCCTCTTACCTTCACGATGGAACCTTTCCTGACGGTCGCGGCGCAGCGGGCCTACGAGATGGGGCAGGCCGCCACGCGGCTTCTGCTCAAGCGCCTGACCGAGGAGGAGCCCACCGGACCTGAGGAGATACTTCTTCCCACGGATCTGGTGGTGCGGCGCTCGTCTGAGGGGCGACGGCGGAAGACGGCTGTCAGCTCTCAGTGGTCAGCGAAGACCAGGAGTAAGGAGTAGGGGAGTAGGAAGCAATCCGGAAAAGCGATCTACCTCGCCGCACTACTCCGTACTTTTTTACCTCACTTCCTGCTCCCGTTCTTTGCTGAAACCTGAAAGCTATAGTACCTGAAAGGAGCATACATGATCTACCGCGAGTTTGGCAAGACCGGCTGGGAGGTCTCGGCCATTGGGCTGGGGACCTGGAATATCGGGAATCAATGGGGTGATGTCGACGACGTCACGGCATGGGCGACGGTGCGCGAGGCCTTTGATTCCGGCGTCAACCTCTTCGACGTTGCTGAGTCCTACGGTGTACCCAACGGGCTCTCCGAGGAGCGACTCGGTACGGCGCTGGCAGGGATTCGCCACCAAGTTGTCATTGTCAGCAAGATCGGCCATTGGGGGAAGCGGACCGGGCAAGGAGTTCCCAAGACCACCGTCGACATGATCCGTCTGTGCGCCCACGCCTCGCTCCACCGGTTGCAGACGGGCTGGCTTGATGTTGAGCTCTGTCACGAGGGTGGTATTGAGGATCCCTCCGTCTATCTTGAGGCCTTTGAGATGCTCAAGCAGCGTGGTCGCATCCGCGCTTATGGGATCTCGACCGACAGCCTCGACGTGCTGAAGCGTTTCAACGTCAACGGTACGTGCAGCGTCGTGCAGGTCAACTATTCGATGCTCAACCGCGCGCCAGAAGGTGAGTTCCTCTCCTACTGCCAGGAGCAAGGGATTGCTGTGATGGTCCGCGGCCCACTACGCCGGGGACTGCTCTCGGGTAAATACACTGAGAAGGCCGTCTTCACCGACGACGTGCGTGAATCTTGGAACGTCGGCGGGGCGCGTAGAGCCGAGTTCGAGGTGGAGATCGCGAAGGTCGAGCGGCTCAAGGAACGCTTCGAGCCGGGTCAGGAGATGGTCACGGCCGCCTTGCGTTACGTGATCTCACATCCAGCCGACCCTGTGGCGATTCCGGGCGCCAAATCGCCCGAGCAGGCGGCGATGAACGCGGCTGCGGGAGATAGGCTCTTCTCGCCTGATGAGCTGGCGGACATTCGCAAGCTACTGGACTGAGATGACCCGGCGAGCCAGCGGGGAGGCCTCTCGCTCCCGTCGCGTCCTTTTACTCCTGGCCATTCCTGCGGCTGGCGTTGCGTTCTGGGGCGCGCTGCGCTTCGGCGGCCATATGGCCGGGGCGGCGCGATGGCGCCACGTGCCGCTCTCCCCAGGTTCGGTCTCCGTGCTGCAGGCGCGGTCTCTGGAGTGGCAGGAGAGTTCTGCGTTCGGCGGCGAGCTCCTCGCGGATTGGGCTGCTCAACCCCTCCCCGATTGGCAGGAGGAGGGCAAGGTCACGGCGCCCCGGGTCCTGCTCGCGAAGCTCTCCTTGGGCCAGGATCTGGATGCGGTCAATGCCTATCTCCAGGCTCAGGTCCCCTGGGGGCGGAGTGGCTCCACCTGGGAGCTGCATCCGGAAGGGGACTATGACTTCACCCTGGCTGGGCTGACCGTTATCCTCTGGCTCTTTGGTGATAGGCCAGACGTCCTCTATCCCGCGACGCGCACCCATCTGCTTGAGACGCTGCTCATCGAAGAAGGCAGTGACTTCCGGGTGAGCGTGCCGCGCAGCCTCGGCCTGGTCCGCGACACTGAGAACCATCTGTTGATGACTGAGGGGTCTCGCTACCTCAAAAACCGGTGGTTGTGGCTTCATGGCAGCACCGACACGCGATTCAATAACGTGGAGAACGGTATGGAGGTCAGGCTTCTGGACCTGCTCGGTGAGCTGCAGACAGCCGGGCTCTACGAGTTCAACTCCATTCCCTATATGGGTTACACGCTGACGGCTCTGATGAACCTGGAGGCCTTTGGCTCGGACGCGGTCCGGGCCGCCGCACGTGAGATTCTGGATCGCGAGAATTGGGCTTACGCCCTGGGCAGTCTCGAGTTCCGAAGATTCGCGCCCTTCCGGCGTCAGATGCGCCGCGCCGATCTGACGGGCCTCGACGTGGACTACCATACCTCGATGATCCGTGCGTGGATGAGTTACCATCCGGAGGTGGTGGATGTCCCGGCGATTACCGAGGGGCGGCATCACGCGCTTTGGGCCGCGCTGCTACCCTATCGCCTTCCAGACAAGACGGCGCGCTGGATCCTGGCGAAGCCCTCCACGTATTTTGTGCGCATCGGACATGGTCCTCGCTCGTCGCCAGAGCTCTACGCGGGAGGACCCGGATACCTCCTGAGCGCTGGCGGCGTGCACCGCGGCTTGCGCTCCATGATTGTGACCCGTCCGATCACGCTGATGCTAGACGACGGCGCCCGAGATCTGTCTGAGGTCCTGCATCTGGCCGGTCCCGGCGGCGACTTTACCCAGTGGAACAATACTGGGGTCCATCGTGACTTTGCAGTAGCGGCTGGTCCCGTGCGGGTGCCAGCGGCGTGGCAGCCCCTGGCCTCCGAGGGGGCGTGGGATGTTTACGCGCCCGTGGCGGGGATCGCCGTCGCCGTGCATAGCCGCGCTGAGCTTGGCGTGGTTGCGCTCTTCCAGAGTGACGATGCTGACGAGGTGCTGGCGGCGGTCTCCGCGGCGAACCCTGACGCCGAGATCTTGGCGCGGTCCTATCGATGGCCTGCAGGCCCGGCGTTGACCTATGATGTGCACGCCTCGCGGCATCGCTGGGTGATCGTCGCCATCGACGGTAAGCCGGTGGACCGGGCTTTTGACGGGTGGCCGCTGATGGACGATGGGATCCCGGATGGCGGTGAGTAGCCGGCCCGGAGCCCGAGGCGGCCTTTATGCAGGGCACCGGCGCCACCGCCGCGTGGCAGGATGGCCACGAATGGCGGGCGCTGCGCACCAAGCGTCACACCTATGCCGTCTACCGGGTAGATGGCGAGGAGCCGCTCTTCGACAACGTCGAGGACCCTTACCAGATGTCGAACCTCGTCGAGGATCCGGCCTATACCACGGTCTTAGCCCAGCTTCGCGAGATGCTGGTGGATCGAATGCATATGCTCAACGATGACTTCCGCTCCTGCACCTGGTACCGGGACCATTGGACGAGAAATCGTGTTATCCTTAGGTCGGCGACACTGGACGCGACAGTCGAGTATAATGACAAGACCGCGGGACCGTGCTCGGCGTTGGATAGGTAGCGTGAGAAAGGGATAGGCGATATGGCGATGACGGAACGGGTGGTGCGTCTGCGGCAACAGAGCCTCGACGCGGTGCCCTCACTCTCGGCGGAGCGCGCGGAGCTCCTGACGGCATTCTACAAGCAGGAGATCGGACCGGTTTCGGAGCCCGTTCGCCGTGCCTTGGCGTTTCGACACCTGATGGCGCACCGGACGGTCTGCATCAATGACGGCGAGCTGATCGTGGGTGAAAAGGGGCCGGCACCGAAAGCCGCTCCGACTTTTCCGGAGCTCTGCTGCCACACATTGGATGATCTCTGGATCTTGGACTCCCGTGAGAAGATCCGCTTCCGGGTGGCTCCCGCCACCCGCGAGGTCTATGCCAAGACGATTATCCCCTTTTGGCAGGGCCGCACGATGCGCGAGCGTATCTTTGAAGCGATGACTCCGGCGTGGATCGATGCCTATGAGGCGGGCATCTTTACCGAGTTTATGGAGCAGCGTGGGCCTGGGCACACGACGCTGGATGACAAGATCTACCGCAAGGGCCTACTCGACTTCAAGGCCGACATTGAGGCGGCACTTGCGGCCCTGGACTATCTCAGCGATCCAGACGCCTACCACAAGCAAGAGCAGCTCAAGGCGATGGCCATGGCGGCTGACGCCATCATTCACTTCGCGCAGCGTCACGCCGACCGGGCGCGGGAGCTTGCGGAGGCAGAACGAGATCCCGCGCGCGAGGCTGAGCTGCTGCGTATCGCGGAGGTCTGTGAGCGGGTGCCCGCGCACGCGCCGCGGGATTTCTGGGAGGCCCTACAGAGCTATTGGTTTGTGCACCTGGGCGTCACCATCGAGCTCAACCCCTGGGACGCCTTCAACCCCGGCAGGCTCGACCAGCACTTAGGCCCCTTCTACCGCCAGGATGTGGAGGCTGGCACGCTCACACGCGAGCAGGCGGAGGAGCTGCTGCAGTGCCTCTGGATCAAGTTCAATAATCAGCCGGCGCCGCCCAAGGTAGGCGTGACCGCCGCTGAGAGCGGCACCTACACCGACTTCGCCCAGATTAACACTGGGGGCGTCAGGCCCGATGGCGCCGATGGTGTCAACGAGGTGACCTACCTGCTCCTGGACGTGATTCAGGAGATGCGTTTGCTCCAGCCGAGCTCCTCCATTCAGGTGAGCAAGAAGAATCCCGATCGTTTCATCAGGCGGGCCGGTGAGATTATTCGAACCGGGTTCGGTCAGCCCTCGGTCTTCAATGCCGACCTGGTCGTCGAGGAGCTGATCCGCCAAGGTAAGACGATTGAGGATGCCCGCCAGGGCGGGACCAGCGGCTGCGTTGAGACCGGGGCGTTCGGCAAGGAGAATTACAATCTGACCGGTTACTTCAACCTGCCCAAGGTGCTGGAGATCACGCTGCACAACGGTGTGGATCCGCGTACGGGCAAGCGGATTGGGCTGGAGACCGGCGATCCCACAGACTTCGAGACCTTTGACGACTTCTTCCAGGCGTTCGAGAGGCAGATGACGCACTTTGTCGACATCAAGGTTCGCGGGAATAATGTCATCGAGCGGCTTTACGCTCGCCACATGCCGGTCCCGTTCCTCTCTCTGCTGATCGATGATTGCATTGTGAAGGGACGCGACTACCACGACGGCGGCGCGCGCTACAATACGTCCTACATCCAGGGCGTGGGCCTCGGCACGATGGCGGATGCGCTCTCTGCGATCCAGTATCACGTCTTTGATCGGCAAAGCTTGACGATGGAGGAGTTGTTGGAGATCCTCACCGATGATTACGAGGGCCACAAGCGGGAGCGACAGCGGCTGCTCAACCGCACGCCGAAGTACGGCAACGACGATGACTATGCCGACGCGCTGATCGTGAGTACCTTCGAAGCGTACTACCGGGCGATCGACGGGCGGCCCAACACCTAGGGGGGCCATTACCACATCGACTTGCTCCCGACGACCTGCCACGTCTACTTCGGTTCGGTCACCGGGGCGACACCCGATGGCCGTCTCGCCGGACGTCCCCTTTCGGAGGGCATCTCCCCGGTGCAGGGAGCCGATCGGCAGGGGCCCACCGCAGTGATCAAGTCGGTGGCGAAGATGGATCACGTGCGCACCGGCGGCACGCTGCTTAACCAGAAGTTTACGCCGCGGCTATTGGCCGATGATGAGGGGCTCGATGGCTTGGTCCGGCTGATTCGTACGTATTTCAAGCTCGACGGGCATCACGTCCAGTTCAACGTGGTCGACGCCGGGACGCTGCGCAAGGCGCAGGCCGATCCGGAGCAGTACCGGAACCTGATCGTCCGCGTGGCCGGCTACAGCGATTACTTCTGCGATCTGACGAGGGCGCTGCAGGACGAGATCATTGCACGCACGGAGCACGAGTTGTTCTGAGAGGACGTGAGGAGGGTGCTATGCTCACTGTTTATCCCGTCGGCACGACGCTGTACGAGCCGGAGAACTGCAACAACGGCTATACTCTGACCTTCAGCGGCCTGACCGTGACCCTGGTCGATATGAATGGCCGGGCGGTCAATGCGTGGGCTCTGGGAACGGAGACCACCGAGCACGGCGCGGATCGGGCTCGGCTGCTTCCCGATGGCCGTGTCCTGGTCTCACGCGGCGGGATGATGTCTCGGGATGGACTGGTGGAGGAGTACGACTGGGATCACAATCGCGTCTGGCAGTACGTCCCCGAAGGAGAGGTCCCGCACTCGCGCTACCTTGGCCCACACCACGACGTCTATCGCAAGGAGAACGGCAACACGCTGGTGATCTGCCGAGAAGCTGTGCCCCTGGCCTATATGGAGGAGGTACAGACCCCAGCCTGGCAGGGCGTCCAGCTCTATGGCGACGCCATCCTGGAGGTCAATCGTGCCGGTGAGACCGTCTGGGTGTGGCACGCTTATGAGCACCTGGATCTCGATCTACCGCGTGACGTGGCCTCGTCGGATTGGTGGGCTGGACCCTACAACAACACGGCTCCCGACTGGACCCACTTCAACACCGTGCGCTCCCTTCCCGAGAACCGTTGGTACGATGCCGGCGATGAGCGGTTTCGCCCCGGCAACGTGATCGTCAGCCCGCGCCAGCTGAGCACCGTTTACCTGATCGACCGCGAGACTGACGAGATCGTCTGGTCCTACAGTGGCGATTATCGCGGAGGCCTCTCCGGTCAGCACGAGCCCTATATGATCGAGAAGGGATTGCCTGGTGCCGGAAACATCCTGATCTTTGACAACGGCGCGACGCCTCGGGACGTCGCGCATGCTGGCGCCTCTTTCGTGCTTGAGGTCAACCCTGTGACGAAAGAGCTCGTCTGGGTCTACGATCAGGGGCTTAAGTTCTACTCGACCTTCACCTCGAGCGCCCAGCGGTTGCCAAATGGCAACACCCTGATCTGCGAGGCGTCCCACAAACGGGTCTTCGAAGTCACGCCGGATGGCCGGACGGTCTGGGAGTACGTCGCACCGGCCGGAACGCCCAGAGCTTACCGCTATGCCTACGACCATTGCCCTCAGACCGCAGCTCTAGGCGCACCGAACGAGATCCCGGTGATGCCGCCTGCGGAGCTGCGCATCCCGCCCGGCGCGTCTCTGTAAGCGCTGCTCGCGCCACGTATCTGCTTCGCTTGCGGCTCCATCCGGGCGCGTGATCGATCATCACCTCCGATCGCGGGGTTGGTTCCCGATCACACGCCCTTCGTCGTCCGTGGCAAGCAGGCCTCCGGTTGTATCCAGCAGCACGAGCTGATTATCCCACGGGTCCCTAACGACCGCGCACCGTCCGATCTGAATGTCAAAAGGGGGCACGACAACCTTAAGAAAGTGCCTACCAGCATCCCGAAGCCCCCGACCGAGTTGAGATAGCCCAACATGGCAGGTGTTGTGAGCCCCAGGATCAGCGGTGTGTAGAGCGCGAAGGTGA
>CAZPJP010000041.1:5809-13772 GCA_964586915.1 uncultured Anaerolineales bacterium | reverse complement strand
CCGGCGATGGCGGGGGCGGCGAGCTGGCTGATCGCGTCGCCAATCTGTGTGAGCCCGTTGGCTCTACCCAGATGGCGCTTGGGTACCAGCAGCGAGGTCGTCGCCGCGTAGGCGGGCCACTGGAAGGTGCTGCTGGCAGAGTTGAGAAGGGCGGAGGCGTAAATGTGCCAGATCTCGAGTCGGCCCGTGACAAGCATAAGCAGCACAAAGAGTGAGCTCACCCCTGCGCCAGTATCAGCCAGGACCATCACCCGGCGTCGATCCCACCGATCGGCAACCACACCTGCCAGGGGCGAAAGCGCAACCCGCGGCAGGATCGAGACGACCAGCGTGATCGCGTAGAGGGTCGCCGATCCTGTTTCCTCGTAGATCCAGACGCCAAGGGCGAAGTTCGTCAGGGCCGACCCCAATGTGGAGATCAGCTGCCCCGCCCAGACGATCAGGAACGTCGTCAGGGCGGTCATGATTCCCGGTCACGCGGCGGCAAGCCTGACGCCTCCTCTGCCGGAATCACGGAGACCTCCCCCAGGCTCAACTTGTGGTAGCGTTGCCGAAGGGCTTCAGGCAGCGCAGCTCTCAGTTCATCCGGATAGCCGTGGGTCCAGTAGCGGTTCTCCTCGGTCTCGGTATAGGTGCCGAAGTGCTGCGGGAAGATATGGTCCGGTGCTAAGCTTTTGACCAGCCTTGTCGCGGGCCCAATGTGCATATTGTGGTCGGTTGGCGAGACGAAGAGGATGTCGATAGCCTCGAGTTCGAGGTGGTCCTGAAGCAGGACCGAGTCCCCTGGCTGCAGCAGCCGGTGTCCTGCCAGCGTCAAAAGGTAGCCGCAGTCCTCGAGGTTGGCGTGACGGTAGACGGCCTGATAGCGATCGCCATGTAGAGCGCGCAGCGTCTCGACGCGTACATTGAGGAGCGTGGTGCTCTCTCGCGGTTGCACCAGTCGGATGCGCGTTTCGGGAATGCCGATTGCCTGCGCCTTCGCCTCACAGCTGAGCGGCAAGACAAATACGCAGTCTCCCTGCGCCGTCAGGATGCCAGCAGTCGTCGCGTTAAAGTGATCGCCATGTGCGTGAGTGACAAACAGAACGTCGAGAAAAGGTGCGATCTCCTCGGTGGGGATCGGGGAGGGCTCCCGCCGGAGGTCGTGATCCAGATCTAGATCGAAGGCGATGAGCCGTGCCTCGGCGTGGATCAGCCAGCTCAGGTTGCCCAGCCAGCAGAGGGCCAAACCCTCGGTTGTTGACCTGAGTTGTTCAAGAATCGTAGTGTTCATCGTCTCCTCAACCCATCGCGAAGATGTGGATAAATTGCGCGCACACGGGCTCACCCAATCGACGGTCCATCCCTATTCTAGCACAAGCACGGGGGACGAGACGTCACAGGTCAGGTCCCGCGGTCCCTCCCCCCTGAGGCGGGACGATCCTGGTTCAGCCCGAGCGAGGCAAGGAGGGGGCGCTAAGTCATACGCCGTTTGACGTAAAGTGCCCCTTGAATAAGCTTGAGGGTGACAGCAATCAATCCAGATTCAAGGCAGGAGGATACGATGACCCACATGCCGAGGCCCGAATATCCGCGCCCACAGTTCCGGCGCGATGACTGGCTCAATCTCAACGGCACCTGGACCTACGTCTTTGACTTTGGCAAGTCCGGGCGCCAGCGCGGTTTTCAAAACAGCGAGGGCTTTGCCGACCTGCCCTATGGCGGTGAGATCGCGGTGCCGTTCTGTCCGGAGTCGGAGCTCTCCGGCGTGGCGCACAAGGACTTCATCGAGATGATGTGGTACCATCGCGAGGTCACAGTGCCCGAGGGGTGGGCCGGCCAGCAGGTGCTACTCCACTTTGGCGGCGTTGATTATGAGTGCGAAGCCTTTATCGATGGTGTGTCGGTGGGCCGCCATTGGGGTGGGACGGTAGCCTTTAGCTTTGACGTCACAGCGCACGTCACGCCTGGCGCGACCCACGATCTTGTGCTCTGGGTGCGCGACGACACACGCTCCGAGGACCAGCCTGGCGGCAAGCAGTGTCCTGACTACCGCTCGCGCCGTTGTCACTACACTCGCACGACGGGTATCTGGCAGACCGTGTGGATGGAGCCCGTCTCCCACTCTGGGCTCAAGGATGTGCGGATTGTGCCCGACCTTGATGGTCGGCGGTTTGTGATCGTGCCGGAGTTCTACGGACTGAAAGCGGGTCTCAAGCTCCGCTCGACCCTAAAAGAGGGCGAGACCGTGGTGGCGCAGAGTGAGCGCGTAGCCGTCGACGGGGTCCCTGTCGAGCTGCTGATCCAGGAGACGAGGCCCTGGTCGCCGGACGATCCCTTTCTCTACCATCTGACCCTCGAAGTTCTGGATCACGACGAAGTGCTGGACACGGTTAAGAGTTATGCGGGCCTGCGCAAGATCCATATTGAGGGTAATCAGGTCTTTCTCAATAATGAGCCTATCTATCTGCGCCTGGTCCTGGACCAGGGCTTCTATCCCGACGGCATCTGGACGGCGCCCTCTGACCCAGCATTGAAGCGCGATATCGAGCTATCGATGCGCGCCGGCTTCAACGGGGCGCGGTTGCACCAGAAGGTCTTCGAGCCGCGCTTTCACTACTGGGCGGACAAGCTGGGCTATCTGACGTGGGGCGAGTCCTCGAGCTGGGGGATTGATCTCACCGATCCGGTGAGCGCGCGTAACTTCCTTGCAGAATGGCGCGAGATCGTGACGCGTGATCGGAACCACCCCTCGATTATCGCCTGGACACCCTTCAACGAGACACGGGGCGGGGCCGGTCACCCAGAGCACGCACGGCTTCACGTCGATGCCTACGATCTCACCCACGACCTCGATCCTACCCGGCCTGTCAACGATGCTAGTGGCTATGTGCACATCAAGACGGATCTCTGGACGGTGCATACGTACCAGCAGGACCCTGACCTGCTGGAGCGAGAGCTGGCGCCCGAGCGGGGCACTTCCGACACACCGGATGTTATGCGGCGATTCCCCGAGTACGAGGCGCCCTACGAGGGCCAGCCCTATATCGTGGATGAGTTTGGTGGCATCAAGTGGATTCCGACTGAGGATAAGGTTTTCGCCGAGGACTCCTGGGGCTACGGTGACGATCCTCAGACGCTCGAGGCCTTCTACGCGCGACTGGAGGCCCTGGTCGATGTGGTCTTGTCCATCGACCACATCTGCGGATACTGCTACACGCAGCTTACAGATATCGAGCAGGAGCAGAACGGCATCTACAACTACGATCGCAGCGAGAAATTCGACATGGACCGTGTGGCAGCGATATTCAGCAAGGCTAGAGATTGCGAAGATCCAGTATGAAGATCACGAAGTTGGAGACGCTCTGTCTCTCCCGAATGCACGAGCCGGAGCGACAGTGGATCACGTCCCATTATCGCACGGTGAAGGCCGATTGCGCCATCGTCGTGATCCATACCGATGACGGGGTAACCGGCATCGGCGAGGCCAGCGCGTACGGATGGCCGTTGATGATCCGCCAGTGGGTCGACTGGCTGTCGCCGGAGCTCGTTGGACGTGATCCGACGGATCCTGCTATCGCGCCGCACCCTACCGGCGGGGCGCGCGCCCATGACGCGGCTGTGGGCGGCATCGACTGCGCGCTCTGGGATTTGCGAGGCAAGGTCGCGGGCAAGCCCGTCGCCCAGCTGTTGAGCGAGGATGCGCTCGACAAGGTTCGCCTCTATGCCTCCAGCGGCTGCCGCTATGACTGGCGGGACCGGCCTGAGCAGCTTGTCGAGGAGGCGTTGACGTACATCGATCAGGGCCTCACGGCGATGAAGTTTCGGCTGGGGACCGAGTGGACGTGGGATGGCGTGACCGTCGATCGCTTTTTGGGTTTGGTGCGCGAGCTGGTCCAGGAGGTGGATGGGCGGATGGACCTGATGCTCGACGGAAACTGCCGCCTCACCGAGGATCAGGCCTTGGCGATTGCCGTGGAGCTGGATCGTCTCGGCTTTGCCTGGTTCGAGGAGCCGCTGCCTAAGGACGAGATCGCCGGGTACGCGCGTCTTGCCGCTGCGGTGGACATGCCGATCACCGGGGGCGAGAGCCTCTCGACGCTGGCGGAGTTCCGCCCCTATCTGGAGGTCGGTGCCTATGACATCGTGCAGCCCGATGCGGGGCTCTGTGGCCTCACTGAGGCAGCGCGAATTGCCCGGATGGCCCATCGCTATGATCGAGATACTGCGCCGCACAGCTGGCACAATGGGTTGATGGCGATGGAGCACGCGCACTATGTCGCAGCCCTCCCTAACCCGCTTATGCTTGAGCTCTGTATGATTCAGGGTCCACTCCAATGGGCCATCCTGGCCGAGAGACCGACCATTGAGGACGGCTGGCTCGTCCTTCCGGATAGGCCCGGTTTGGGCGTCGAATTAGCTGAGGATCTGGAGGAGCGCTTCCCCTATGTCGAGGGACACTATGCCGTGCAGGTGCAGCGCTAAGGAGACGAAGTCTGTGGAGAAATTCGCGCCGCTAAACCTGACGCCTGAGGAGATCATCGACTATACGTACGAGTGGGAGGGTGAGCGATTCGACGACGGGCGTCCGAAAGTACCCGACAGCCTGTTGGAGCGGGTAAGTCCCGTCACCCTCACGCAGGCGTGGGGCGTACTACGGAATGCGGGCTACCATTGGCAGTACGAGGATGGCTTTGTCTGCACCCATCCGGGTGAGACACTGGTGGGTCGGGCGCTCACGGCGATGTATATGCCCCGCCGTCCCGCGATGCGCACCTTGATGGAGCAGAAGGGTGAGCGGGCTGGCTGTATCGGAGATCAGATCTCCTGGCCCATCGATATGCTCGTGCCCGGCGATGTCTACGTCGCCGATGTCTACGGCAAGCACGAGCAGGGACCGATCATCGGGGACAATCTATCGACGGCGATCTTCGCCAAGTCCGGAAAGGGTGTCGTCCACGATGCGTCGGTGCGTGATATCGACGGGATCCAGTCCATACCTGGCTTTGTCAGCTTCGTCCGCGGCTTCCATCCCACCTACGCGTCGCCCACGATCATGCTGGTTGGCGTCAATTGCCCCACTCGCATCGGACGTGTCACGGTGATGCCCGGGGATGTCGTCCTGGGCAAGCACGAAGGCGTGGTCTTCATCCCGCCGCACCTGGTGGAGAGGGTGGTCAAGACCTCGGAGCTGATCCGGCTGCGGGATATGTTTGGCAAACAGCGGCTCCGTGAGGGCGTCTATACCCCCGGAGAGATCGACCGGAAGTGGGAGGTTCACATCGAGGCGGATTTCTCACGCTGGCTGGAGGACCATATCGAGGAGCTTCCAGTCGCCAAGGACGCCATCCAGGAGCTTCTGGAAGAACGCACGTGGTGAGGAGGTGCAGATGAGCGAGGAGATTGCAGGAAAGTTGAACGGATGACCGAGGAGAAAAACAAGGGCTGGGCCAGGGCTTTCTTTACGATTTGGATCGGACAGGCGCTGTCGCTGGTAGGCAGCCAGATGGGCGGCTTCGCCCTGGTCTGGTGGCTGACCGAGGCCTCAGGCGGGTCGGCCACGGTGCTGGCAACCTCGGCGATGGTGGCCACACTCCCCGGCGTGCTCTTGGGCCCCCTTGCTGGGGCCTTGGTGGATCGGTGGTCGCGCCGCCGCGTTCTGGTGGTGGCCGATAGCCTGGTTGCGGGCTTCTCCGCCTTGCTGGGTATTCTGGCCTGGATGGGGCTGCTGCAGATCTGGCATATCTACGCTATCATGTTCGTGCGCGCGCTCGGCGGTACGTTCCACTGGGCGGCGATGCAGGCATCGACGTCCTTGATGGTACCCAAAGCGCAGCTAGCGCGGATCGCGGGCATGAACCAGACACTGCAGGGTGCGATGCAGGTCATCACGCCGCCATTGGGTGCGTTGGCGATGAGTTTGATGTCGCTCGAGGCCATTATGGGCATCGATGTGGCGACGGCGGCCTTTGCCGTCGTTCCGCTCTTTTTCGTGGCGATTCCCAATCCTGTTCGCCAAGCTGAGGTCGGAGAGGCAAGATTGGTACCCGTTCTTCTAAGAGATGTGCGCGAGGGCATCGACTATCTCTGGAGTTGGACCGGCATGTTCCTGGTGCTGCTGATCGCCGCGGTGCTCAACGCGCTGATCAATCCTGCGTTTTCCCTACTCCCAATCCTGGTGACCGAGCATTACGATGGCGGTGTATTGCAGTTGGGCTGGATGCAGTCTGCGTGGGGCCTGGGTCTGATTGCTGGCGGACTCCTCCTGAGCGCCTGGGGTGGCTTCGAACGCCGGATCCTCACCTCCATGGTCGGTCTGTTCGGCGCAGGTCTGGCCTTCTCCTTGGTGGGACTCGCTCCGCCAAATGCACTGATGCTCGCGATCGCGGGTCTCTTTCTAGCCGGGTTGATGAATCCGATTGTCAACGGACCTTTCTTCGCGATCATCCAAGATGTCGTGGCGCCAGAGCTGCAGGGGCGCGTCTTCACCGTCATCGGCAGCCTCACTGGTCTGGCGTCACCTATAGGTTTGGCGATTGCTGGCCCGGTCGCAGATGTGGTTGGCGTCCATACGTGGTTCCTCGTCGGAGGAGTCGTCAGCGTGCTTATGGCTGTGTGCGTGCGCCTGGTTCCGTCTCTTTACCATCTGGAAGAAGAGGGGCGCGAGAGGGCGCGGGTGCCACAGGCTGCCGAGGACTTAGAAGCCAGCTTTGACGTAGCAGGAATGGAGTGACATGATGCTTCGACTCGATGATGTCCGCTTGATGACCGCAGGATCCTCCGTTGAGCACGGTTCTGTCGTGCTGTCGGAGGCTGGCACGATTTCCTACGCTGGTCCCACGTCCGGCGCGCCGCCGTGCGGTGAGGCGGTGATGCTCCCCGGCCACACCGTCGTAGCGGGTTTGATTGACGTTCACACCCATGGTGGGCGGGGGATCACGTTTGGCCGCGGCGATGACCTTCTCGATGACCTGCGCGCCTACTCCGCCTGGGTGGCAACTACTGGTGTGACGAGATTCCTGTGCACGATCGCGGCGCCGGACGCTGCTTCTCTCCGGGACCTGGTACGCCGCTACGTAGAGATCTTCAACCACGAGACCTTTCCCGGCGCTCAGCCCCTAGGGCTACATCTGGAGGGGCCCTATTTGAATCCTGAGAAGAAGGGCGCCTTCAACGTTGGGTGGCTGCGGCAGCCGCTGCTTCAGGAGGTCCGTGATCTGCTGAGTGAGGGCGACGGTTGGATCCGTCAGATGACCCTCGCCCCCGAGCTTCCAGGGGCGGACGCCGTTGTGGCGCTTCTGCGTGACGCCGGCGTGGTCGCAGCCCTGGGTCACTCGAACACCGACTACGAAACGGCTGCCGCGGCGCTTCGGAGCGGGTTCGTGCACGTGACCCACGCCTTCAATGCCCAGCGGGGATTTCACCACCGTGAGCCCGGTGTGCTGGGCGCCGTCCTGACGTCGGATGAGGTCACAGCCGAGCTGATCGCTGATACGGTCCACGTGCATCCCGGTGCGATGAAGCTGCTGGTGCGGTGCTTGGGGCCCGACCGGATCGTGCTCATCACGGACGCGATGGCGGCTGCTGGGTTGGGGGACGGTGACTACGAGCTGACCGGCCATGCGGTGATCGTAAAAGACGGCGTTGCTCGCCAGAAGAACGGCACCATCGCCGGTAGCACCGCCACTCTAGACGTCTGCGTGCGCAATATAGTCGAGCACGTGGGCGTGCCTTTGGCCGATGCTGTCAAGATGGCGACGGCCAATCCTGCGCGGGTCCTGAGTGTGACCGACCGGCTTGGAGACCTCGTCGCGGGCCGACTCGCCGATTGTGTCCTCTTCGATCCCCAGATGCAGGTCGTGATGACGATTGTAGAGGGACGAAGCGTTTACCAAGCGACTTAGGGAGGGACTAGATGGGACTTAAGGAAGAGATCTTTGAGCAGCCTGAGGTGATCCGTCGCCTCATCGACACGCAATGGGCG
>CAZPJP010000041.1:0-5709 GCA_964586915.1 uncultured Anaerolineales bacterium | reverse complement strand
GCAGAGCCGCATTGATTACGTCTTCCTGACGGCGCGCGGCACGTCCGATCACGCTGGCCTCTACGCCAAGTACCTCTGGGCGGCCTTCAACCGCCTGCCCATAGCGCTGGCGGCGCCGTCCCTCTTCAGCATCTACAGGCGTCCGCCGCAGTTGCGGAACAGCTTGGTCGTCGGGATTTCGCAATCGGGCGAGTCGCCCGACATCCTCAGTGTGATGGCCGAGGGTCGTCGTCAGGGTGTGCCCACGCTGGCGATCACCAACACGCCCAGTTCCCCGCTGGCGGAGGTCAGCGATTGGGTCATCGATATTGCCGCCGGTCCGGAATATGCCGTCGCCGCTACTAAGACCTATACGGCGCAACTCGCCGTGATCGCTCTGCTCTCCATCGCCTTGGACGACGAGGAGGGACGCCGCTTCGCCGAGATTCAGCGCGTGCCCGCTTTAATGTCCCGCGTCCTAGAAGCGGACGGTGAGATTAAGCACCTCGCAGAGCGGTACCGTTACATGAACCAATGCGTCGTCCTCGGTCGGGGGTATAATTACGCGACGGCCTACGAATGGGCGCTCAAGCTCAAGGAGCTGACCTACAGCGTCGCGGCCCCCTATTCCTCTGCCGATTTCCAGCATGGTCCGGTGGCGATGGTGGCCCAGGGCTTTCCCGTTCTCGCGGTTGTGCCCCGGGGCGCCGTCTTCGATCATATGGTCGGGTTGCTTGAGGAGCTCAAGCGCGTTCACCAGGTGGAGCTTCTCGTGCTGTCCAACCATGAGGAAGCCCTGACCATCGGTGATCGGTCGGTGGCGCTGCCCGATGAGCTCCCGGAATGGCTCAGTCCCCTCGTCGCCATCGTGCCGGCGCAACTCTTCTGTTACCATCTCACCCGTGCGAAGGGCTTCGATACCGAGAGCCCGCGGATGCTGAGCAAGGTGACGAAGACCGAGTAGGTGCACGCGTTCAGGGGGACATCGTGGAGCGACTAGCTCTTGAGGGTGGTAGGCCGGTTCGCGCGACGCCTTTTCCGGAGCGTGGGCATTTCGGCTTGGAGGAACGCGCCGCCGTCGAAGCGCTTCTCGACGCAGCAATTGCCAGGGGCGTCGCGCCGGGCTACAACGGCAGCGCCGAGCAGGCCTACTGCGAGGCCTTCTCCGAGGCGATGGGCGGTGGATACACGGACGCCGTAAGCTCGGGGACCGCTGGAGTCTACGTCGCCCTGCGGGCCCTGGAGTTGGCGCCGTTCACCGAGGTGATCGTCGGGGCGGTGACAGATCCTGGTGGGATGATGCCCGTCCCCCTGTTGAACCTCATCCCGATGGTGGCGGACACCGCGCCTGGGAGCTTCAACACTGGTCCGGAGCAGGTGAGCGCGCTGTTGTCGCCGAGGACGAGCGCCATCGTCGTGCCGCACATCGGTGGGGAGCCCGCCGATATCGGTGGGATTGTGGAGTTGGCCCTGCCACGCGGCATCCCGGTCATCGAGGACTGCTCTCAGGCCCACGCTGCACGGTTGAACGGACGCCTGGTCGGCACCTTCGGCGATGCAGGTGTCTGGTCGACCATGTTCGGCAAGCATCATAGCTCTGGGGGACAGGGCGGGTTGATCTTCACGCAGCGGGAGTCGCTCTATCACGCCATCCGCCGGGCTTCGGATCGGGGCAAGCCCTTCTTTCTGCCAGAAGGGGCGACAAACGTGATCGCCTCGCTCAACCTGAACCTCACCGATCTTGCGGCGGCGATAGGCCGGGTGCAGCTGCGGAAGCTGCCCGATATAGTGGCACGGCGTCGAAAGATCGTGGCTCAGCTCAGCGAGCGTATGACGGACCTTCATGCCGTCGCGTTCCCGCCCTTGCTGCCTGGCGCGGAGCCGAGTTATTGGTTCCTGCGGCTGCGCTTCAATGAGAGCGCCGTGGTCGTTGACAAAGCGGCCTTCTGCAGGGCGCTCGGGGCCGAGGGGCTGCCGGTTGCTCCCGATTACTCCGCCGCGCTGCCGCACACGATGACGTGGTTTGCCGAGCGCCGGGTCTTTGGCCGCAGCGGATATCCCTGGGCCTCGCCGGACTATGATGGCGATCCTGAGCGGGAGTTCCCTTGTCCCAATGCCCATGCCGCGATCGCGGCGCACTTCAACCTGCAGATTCACGAGGGATGGGACGGTCAGGAGATCGACGACGCGGTGACTATCCTGCGGAAAGTGGAGCGGCGGTATAGCAGGTGATCGTTCCGGCGTACGTGGGACGGCGCAACGGTCTCTTCACCACCGAGACGCCGAACGCAGGGGGAAACCCTAAGGCCTCACTTGAGCAGGGATGTGCGAGATGAACCAGGAGGAATTGACAATGAAAGTGCTGATGATGACCGATCTCGAGGGCGTAGCCGGTGTGGTGAGCTTTGAGAAGCAGGGCTATGCCGATGGCGTTTATCACGAGGCCGCTAAGCGGCTTCTGACCCTGGAGGTCAACGCGGCCATCGACGGCCTGCTCGCGGTCGGGGTGGAGGATGTGCTGGTGCTGGATATGCACGGCCCCGGTGGGATCTCCTTTGAGGATCTGCATCCTGCCGCAAAGCTTATGCACGGGCGCCCGCTGGCGCCCCAGGCGGTGCGGGACACCGTCTACGCGACCTACGATGTCGGCGTGATGATCGGCCAGCACGCGATGGCCGGGGTCACAGACGGCAATCTGGCCCACACCCAGAGCAGCCGTCACATCGACTATTATACGCTTAACGGCAACCTGATCGGCGAGCTCGCGCAGTTCGCGCTCTATTGCGGTGGCCTGGGGCTGCCGATGATCTTCCTCAGTGGTGACCACGCCGCCTGTCACGAGGTCGAGGAGTTGATCCCAGGGGTCACCACAGCGGCGGTCAAGCAGGGGCTCTCGCGCGATTCGGCGATCTCTCTGTCCAAGGAGGCGTCCCGGGCCCTGATTCGCGAGCGCATCCAGGTCGCGATCCGGCGACAGCGAGAGGATCCTCTACCCCCTCTGGTTTGGGACCCGCCCTACGTCCTCGACAAGCGCTTCTTCCACACCGACACCGCCGACAGCGCTGCGGCCCAGCCCGGCGTCGAGCGCGTGGATCCCCAAACCGTGCGCATCCGCGGCGATGATATTCTCAACATAATCTATCGATAGTGGGGCCACAGATCGTAGCGTGAGGATCTGCGAAGATGAGACGCAGCAGAGCGCGGGCAACGCCCGCGCTCTATTCTTGCACTATTCGAGTGTGTCTTCCGGCAGAAAGACCTACCAGGCGTAGGCCTCAGGCGCCGGGCCACCGGGACCGGGGAAGATCTCGTCGAGGCGCTCCAGCACCTCGTCGGTGAGTTCGATCTCCAGTGCCCGGGTAGCGCCGACGAGCTGCTCCATCGTGCGCGGCCCGATGATGGGCGCGGTCACGATCGGGTTGTGGAGAAGCCAGGCCAATGCGACATTCGCGGGTTCCTCGCCCAGCTCGGCGCAGAGGTCCTCGTACGCCTTTAGCTGCTCCCCGTTCTCTTCCAGACGCTCCTGCACCTGCTCAGAGGCGCGGCGTCCCTTCTCTGCCTTCTCGAGTGCGCCCGCTAGGAAACCGCCCGAGAGCGGGCTCCACGGGATGACGCCCAGACCATAATCCTCACAGGCCGGCAGCACCTCGAGCTCGACGGTGCGCGCAGCCAGATTGTAGAGGCTTTGCTCGGAGACCAGGCCCATAAAGTTGCGTTCCTTAGCTGCAGCCTGAGCCTTGGCGATATGCCAACCGGCAAAGTTGCTGCTGCCGACGTAGAGCACCTTGCCCTCGCGTACCAGCTGCTCCATAGCCTGCCAGATCTCCTCCCACGGGGTGGTTCGCTCGACGTGGTGCATCTGGTAGAGATCGATATGATCGGTCTGCAGCCGGCGCAGGCTATCTTCGCAGGCCTTCTTGATGTGGTAGGCTGAGAGCCCACGATCGTTGGGCCCATCACCCATACGATTGTAGACCTTAGTGGCCAGGACGATCTGATCCCGCCGCCCGCCGCCCTGCGCCAGCCAACGCCCGATGATCGACTCCGTCGTGCCGCGCCCGCCGTAGACGTTGGCCGTGTCGAAGAAGTTGAACTCCAGCTCAAGGGCGCGATCCATGATCGCGTGGCTGTCCTCCTCGCTCGTTTGGGGCCCGAAATTCATCGTTCCCAGGCAAAGCCGGCTCACATTGAGCCCAGTGCGTCCCAGATTCGTGTACTGCATTGTGCTTCCCTCCTTAGGGTTATAGGACGAGGCCATTCTGATCTCCGGCCTCATACCGAAAACTTGACAGCTATATTATAATAGATACAGATAATTTAAACCAGCCGCGCTTGCTGCGGGCATCTCCATCAGCAGGTTGGGCGGAATCGGCTTTGAGTTGTGGATTTCATACCTACGGCCAGGAGGCCTTATGAAGGCGCTGTTGATCATGCGTCACGCCAAGTCGAGCTGGAAACATGCTGGGATGCCGGATCACGATCGTCCGCTGAAGAAGCGTGGCAAGCGTGACGCGCCGCGGATGGGGCAACTCCTGGTTGACGAGAGTCTCGTTCCACAGCTCATTATCACCTCCACCGCGAAGCGAGCTCGGCGCACCGCGAGGATCGTGGCTAAGGCCTGTGGCTACACGGGCGAGGTCGTGTTGAAGCACGATCTCTATGCTGCCGGTCCCATGGGCCTTATTCGGGTTCTCAGGAATGTGGACGACCGCTACCATCGGGTCATGGTCGTCGGCCACAACCCGGGGCTGGAGGTCCTTCTGGAGGTGCTGACCGGCGAGTCGGAGTGGCTCCCCACGGCTGCGCTGGCCCACGTTGAGCTGCCCATCAACTCGTGGCGCAAGCTTCAGGAGTACATCGGCGGTGAACTCGTCGGTCTTTGGACGCCCAAGAAGGTAAAGGCGCGCCAGGCGGGATCCGACTAGCTTAGGGCACCGTCGCCGGGATCCGGTAGGGTCCGGTTGCCAGATCGTCCCAGTAGCCGTTGCGGTTGAGGGAGCTGTAGGAGAAGAGGGTGTGGCCTCGCGCGCCCTGCGCCCGAGCCGCCTCGATGCGCTCGGAGATCGCGCTGAACTCCCCGTAGTGTCCGCCGATCCCTGGATAGACCGCCCTGCCCGCGGCATCGGCGACGAAGTCCTGCATCAGGATCTCCCAGCGCGCCATATCGTCGGGGACCGAGCCATAGAGCATCGGCGCGATGGCGTCCACGGCGCCGCTGGCTAACCAGCCTTTCGAATCCTGGTAGTAGGCGTGGTAACCCTCGGTCAGCTCTACGCCTTCCCAGTTCCACTTGTCGATATAGTAGGGCCAGACCGCTGCGGAGACCAGGGCGTTGGGCCGGCGTGCCTTCGTCTCTGCGGTCACCTGCGCGACCAGCGCCGTCACGCGGTCGCGCTGCCATTGCGCCCGTGCCGGTGACGGCTCGTCACCGGCTGCTGCGTTGCTGTCGGGATCGTGAGAATAGACGGCCCCGGCGTAACGCACCAAGTCGAGGTGCACGCCGTCCACCGGATAGCGGGCCACGATGTCGCTGATCACGGCGGTGATGTAGGTGTTGACCGTGTCCAGACCGGGGCTTGCCCAAAGATATCGTCCTCCGGAGAGCGGCATCGGCTTAGAGGTTGGGTCATCCCCCTCGATGTACTGATATTGCCGCCATGCGTAGCCCAGCCCGAACTCGCCGGGATGCTCTGGATAGGTCGGGCCGTAGGTGAAGCGGTCGAACATCTG
>CAZPJP010000040.1:9748-29579 GCA_964586915.1 uncultured Anaerolineales bacterium | reverse complement strand
GGGATTGTTCACAATCATGTTGTCTCAGCTACTTGATAAGAGAACCACTTAGTTGGGCGCCAGGTGGTGCGCAGTCTCCCTCCGCGTGCGCCCCTCGCTCTCTGGACAGCACCGGCGTCTTGTCGTTCGTGCTGGGCGATGCTATACTCGGCGCCAGAAGCCATCAACTCGGAGAGCTATGCGACTCGATGCCACTGATCTCGATGCCTGCCTGGCATCGCTTAACACCGCCGACGGACCTTACGATCTTGAGACGCTGACGCGTCACGCGGTCCGCTGCGCCCTGTTGCGTCGCGCGCCGGTACGGGGCTATGCCCCAGGTGCGATCTTCGACGTGGGCGAACGGATCTGGTATGAGGGCCAAATCGTGGAGGTTATGACCGTCGAGGAGAGCGGGAACCCTCGACAGGGCCGGTTTGTGGTGCTTGGATTGCAGGGCACGGACAAGGTGGTACACCGGGTCGTCGCCGAGATTGCGGGCGCGCCTGCGGTTGGGGACTCGCCAGATGTCTCGGAGGACGAAGTGGCCCGCGCTGCTGAGGCTCATCAAGCTGAGGTACGGCAGAGGCTACTCACCGATCCCAGGCTTGCTTCGTTGATCGAGCCCCAATCCTTCGGCGTGGCGGGGAGTAGCACCGCTGGCGAGCGCGCGGATCGGTGCTGCCCGAGCGCGCTGCTGGCAGCGGATGTTCTGCAGGATGCTGCAAAACCGGATCCCCAAGCCGGAGCGGTGTATCATCGGATGCGCACTCTCTGGTCGTCGATCCGAGACTCAGGGCGTACGATGAATGCATCGACGACCTGGCACCAACTCCTTGTGCCCATACTCCACGACCTCGGCTGGCTCGACGTGCCCCTCTCGGAGGGCTACGGATACGCTCTGCACTTCGATCCGCAATCCCGTCCCGCGGTGTTGGCTCATCTTCGCGAGGGCGCGGGATCCTCTGAGCCGCCTCCGGTCCTGATCATACCTGTGGGATGGGGCCAGCCCTTGACAGGCAGCACTGAGCCCTCCGATCGATCGAGCGTGGTGATGCAGATGGTGGGGCGTTTGATGACGGGAGCCGCATCGTGGGCGATCTTGACCAACGGTCGCCGGTGGCGTCTCTATTGCGCAGCGACGGAGGATCCTGATGTGGGCAGTACCGCTGCTGAGTTCTACGAGATCGATCTTGGCGACATCATCGACCGCGATCGGGCCTTTGACGATCTCGGGGAGCAGACAAGAGAGAGACTTCTCCAGTGGTGGACGGTCTTTCGAGCGGAGAGCTTCGCAGCCGATGCGACGGGATGCACGTCGATCATAGACCTTAAGGCAGCGTCCGCCAACCTGGCTGCGGCCGCAGTGCGAGCACTGCGGCAGGAGATGCTCGAATGGATGGTGCCTGAGGTCGCCGGTGGGTTCGTGGCGTATCGTCGCCACCAGCGGGGCGTAGAAACGGAGTCTGAGGACGCTCTGCCGGGGATCGTCCGCGCCAGCATCGGGCTGGTCACCCGGTTGCTCTTTGTGCTCTACGCGGAGCAGCACCGTTTGCTGCCACTCGACCATCCCGATTACCGCGGCATCAGCCTGACGACGTTGCTCCGCCTCGCGCTTGAGAGCGCCTCGGACGCAAGACCCTTGAGCGTGACGACAGTCGCTACGCCCTATTACGATCGTCTTCTGGCGCTGTTTCGGCATCTGGAGCACGGGGCGCCGGCGATGGAGCTCCCCAGCACGGGAGGTGGCCTTTTCAGCCCCTTGGATCAGGACTACGCTTTCCTGGAGGGGCATCGGCTTAGCGACCGGACGGTGGCGCGTGTTCTGGCGGGTATAGGCCGCGCGGTTGGCGACGCGATCGAAGGCGGCGCCCTGACCTGGCGCCATCTCAGCGCCGTGGGTGAGGGGATCGTGGAGAATTTGCTGTGGGTCGTGGAACCGTCCGCTGGTCAGGCTGTGTTGATGAACGACCAGGGAGAGCTCCACGGGGCGTCCAGTGTGCCGGTACCGGACTTCGTTGGCGTGTCGGCGATGGAGCGGGCGTTCAGGGGTATTCTGGCCGAACGACGCCGACGCTTTGACCGGGCGATGGCGCGGGTTGTGGCTCTGAGACGTGCATCTGAGGCTGCGGGATCCCCGCCGGCGGGGGCGGACAAGACCGTTCGTCCTGCGAGTGAGGAGGCGGTTGAGATCGAGGCCGCGCTAGCTTCGGCTGAGGCAGATGCCTATGCGGCGCTGATGGACATCAAGGTGCTCGATCCGGCGATGGGCACGGGCGTCTTTCTCGTCGGCGCGGTCGATCTCCTGGTAGACGGTTTGATGAGCGGAGTGGCCACCTACCACCTGGCGCATCCCTGGGTCCCGTGGCGGTGGAATCCGATCCTGAGACGGATCGATGAGACCCGTCAGGCGCTGAGACAGCGGGCCGCCCGTCAAGGTGTCGAGCCGGACCAAGGATTACTCAGCGATGAGCTGATCTTGGCGCGTCTTGTGATCGAGACGATGCTGTTCGGCATCGATCTCAACCCAACGGCAGTTGCGCTGAGCCGGGCCAATTTGGCGATCCGTGGTTTCGTGCCCGGAGGGCACTTTCCGATGCTGGAGGCTCATCTGCGGCAAGGAAATAGCTTGCTGGGCGGGCGGCTTCGGGACCTTGAAGCTATGGAGGTCTCGGCGCCGTTGTCGGGACTGGTCGCGGCGGCCGCGACGGCGCGACTTGGGACGGAGGCTGATGCTTCCCGGGAGCAGAAGCTGGGTCCCTACGTGGCCCTTCTCGATCTTTGGGCGAGCCGCGATCTTGGGAATGAGGAGGCGGACGGGTTGCTCCAACGCTTAAGCTCAAGAGCGCTCTCACTCCAGGATTTCCCCGAGGGTCTGAATGCGGGGGACGCAGCGATTTTAGCTCGGGCCCGTGAACTCAGAGCTGAGCATCAGTTCGTGCATTGGGATATTGCGTTTCCCGAGGTCTTCCTGCGCCCGGCAAGGACGGCGGCGATGGAGCCGGGCTTCGACGTGATTGTGGGCAGCCCTCCAGCGGTGGTGAACGGCCCACTGGCGGGAGGCGGTGAGATGGCATTCGGCACGTTGGCAAAGCGGCTTGTCCGCCGGCCTGGGGGCCGGGTTGCGCTGGTGATGACGCCGTCGGCAGAGGCGTTGTCCACGAAGGCGCCGGGTGCACGATGATGGATGTCCCGCGCTACAGCCCTGAGCTATTCAGGGTCCGCGCTCGCGACCTTGATCGGATGGCTCGGCGGATTGAACGCACTGGTGAAGCGCACGACCTGACCCAACTTACACGTCGGTTCATCCGGGGGCGGCTGCGATACGGCATGGAGCGCGGGAGCGTGCTTGCATCGACGCCGGGCGCGGGAGAGCGCGTGCGGCTGTGGGACCCCGCCACGGTCTGGCATCAAGGTGATTGGGCCCTCTTTCCGGTTCCAACCCACAGGGACCGGGATCGGTCTCACAGCCCGTGCTTTGGCGAGATCGTCAGGGTGCAGGGACAGAGCGTGGTTGCCCGTCTCGACGGCTATGTGGGCACACGGGTCTATGGTATGGCCATCGGCGATCGTGAGGGTGATGCGGTAGCTGAGTGGCGACGGTCGGTGGAGGAGCTCGTCGCGATATTGAGCGAGAGCGACGAGGAGCACTTGCGCATCGATCACGTGTTCTGGTCCCGTGGCGCGACGATCGCCTCAGATATCCGAGGCGCCCTGTGCCAGGACGCGCGCTTTATCGCTCTCGATGGGCGTTGGATGTTGCGACGCTTGATCGCGTTGCCTTCGAGCGATCAGCTCGAGGAACTCGCGCGCGCGATGATGTTCGAGGTCGATCGGCCGTTGACTGCCGACGAGCTCGTTCTAAGGTTGGTGCCGCCACAAGCAGCGGGGGATGCTGGTGTCTTCGGGCTTGCGGCAGCACTTCACGAGCGGCCTGATCTGTTCAGCCGGATACCGTCGGGCGCCCGATCACGATGGGTCGTGTCGGCGCTGCCTCCGGGCTCCTATCGCGCCCGTCTCGCGGCGTACGATCCCGAGACGTACGTGCTTCTATGTGAGCCGGGGCAAGCGCTATCGCCGGAGGTCGCACAGCGGCTCTGGGAGCTGGATCTGCTGCCGGTCATCGTTGATCGACGGGCCGTGAGCACGGGGGTCTCCGATGACCTAACAGAGCGGGGCGTAACGACACCGTAACTGGTCTTTAACCGTTCGCACGCCGGTACGTGAGTATACTGGGATTAGAAAGGACCGTCGACCCTTATGTCATTCCGCGCACCCCGCGAGGCCGTCGAGCAGACTGACTACTCGCTGTCCTCCGAGCCTGTCGCGATGGATTGGCTCGCGGATGTGCTCCGCGATGCCGCTCAGGCGCTTCCCATCCGCGTGCTGGCTCGGGAGGCTGTGCGTGCCACGATGGTCGCGGGTGGTCAGCTCCGTGTGTACGCGGCGGGCAGATCCTACGATCAAGGCGAGCGCGTCCGGTTGTTGGACGGTCGGATTGGAGACGTTATCTCCGTTGAGCGTGGCGGCAACGTTACGCAGGGATCGTTCAAGATCGTCTCGGTGAAACTTCTCGACGGGGAGGTCGTGCGATTAGCTGCCGAGGTGTCCGGTGCCCCGGAGACGGCCGCGCCTGAGCTTGTCAACGATGCGATGGTCGCGCGCGTCTGGGCCGGGCGAGAGGATACGTTCGTCCGCAAGGTGCGTCAGGCTATTGCTTCGGATCCGCGCTTCGTGACCCTCTACTACAGTGATGAGGAATACGGGTGTCTTCGGGAGTTCTTCCCCGCTATGAGTCCGGATGTACTGGATGCTGCGCTGGCTCTCCTTCTCGACGGGCTTTTCGATCAGGTGCCTGTTGCGCGGATCACGGAGGAATCCACGGCCGACAGGGAGGCATATCCCTCCGAATCCGCTCCTGCCGGGACGCTTTTCTCCACGAATCACGTGGACGGTGCCCTCCTTGTACGGCCAGAGTTGGACGGCGCTGCTCGGGAGGCCTTCGAAAGCGTACGGTCGCTGTGGGCGCGGGCTGAGCAGTATGGCCACGGATGGACGCCAGCTCAGATGAGCCACGCCTTTTTCCAGCCGCTGTTGCGGGCGTTGGGATGGTCGAGCGTGCCGTTTTCGAGTGTGGCGGGGGATTCGAACGGGCTCTATGCCCTCTGCGCAGATGAGGTTGCGGCCGCTCAGCTCCTTATGCAGCCCGAGGATGAGGCGCCGCTGGCGCCGTGGGCCCTCGCCGCTGCTCAGATGGGTGCGTGGATGCAGCCCCTCGATCTGCCCCCCTCGGGAGAGAGGGTTGCTGCGAGCGAAGCGCTCGAGAAAGAGAAATCCATCCCCGTTGCTCTCAGTCATCAGATGATCGGTGGGCTACGGCGCACCGGGGTGAGATGGGGGATCTTGACCAACGGCGCCGTCTGGCGCCTCGTGAGTCGAGGCGCCAACAGCCTGTCGCGGACGTTCTATGAGGTTGATCTGAGCCGTGTGTTTGTCGGGCTGGGACCGGACGAGTCGCTGGGTCCCGAGCGGTGGCGGAGCTTCAAGCACTGGTGGTTGCTCTTTCGCCAAGCCTCGTATCTTCGCGATAACAGTGGCCTCTGCCTGCTGGAGCGCTTGGGCGATCCGCCGCGGTCCGGCGACGGAGGGGCGCGTGAGATCCTGAGGGAACGTCTCCTCTCAGAGGTCCTGCCGGCCATCGCTCAGGGGTTCGTTAGCTATCGGCGCGCCCGGGCCGGCGTCGATGAGGAGTCCGCGGCATCTCTTCGGGCGATTCTCCGGGGCAGCGCGTTGCTGATCACGCGGATCCTCTTCGTCCTGGCGGCTGAAGGGCGGCGTCTCCTGCCCCTCGATGACACGAGATACCGTCCGCACAGCCTTACCGCGCAGGCTGAATGGGCCAGGCAGCGTATCAGTAAAGGCTTGGGAGTGGGAGAGGGTGTCTACACGACGCCACGATACGATCTGGTGCTAGCCCTTTTGCAGCGGATCGCGCGGGGCGACGCTGAGATCGGCATTCCACGCTACGGGAGGCTTTTCTTCGACCCGATGGGGCAGGACGGGCACGAATTCCTCGAGCGATTCAGGCTCAGCGATCGAGCGCTCGCTGAGGCGCTGGATGGGCTGACCCGTGGCATGGACTACACGGCCTTGGACGCCTACGATCTCGCTGGCGCGCTGGGGATATTATCGCGGGTGCGCTTGGCGTGGCCGGCTGCAGAGGCGGATGAGGTGATGGTCGTCTACCAGGGTGCGTCAGGGGGTCGGCTCGAACGGCTTCCCGACTATGTGGTTACCTCTTCAGTGGAGCAGGCATTGGCGCCGGTTCTCGAGGTCCGAGGCGAGCGTTTTGAGGAGGCGATGGACCGCGTTGTGGCGCTGCGTCGTCGACTTCGGCGTACCCTGGACCGGAGGCGACGCGCGAGCCTGTACGCTGAGTGGGAGGCCGCTGCCCGGCAGGCGCGGCAGGCGTTCTTGGGGCTGCGGGTCTGTGATCCGGCGATGGGTACGGGGTCTTTTCTGTTGGGGACGGTCGATGCCCTCACGGATGGTATCCTCGATCAGCTCCAGCGGTACCATAGGGCGAATAAAGCGGTGTCGAGGGACTGGAACCCTATCTACCGTCTCGTCGATGAGGTGCGTCAGGATGTCCGCGAGGAGCTCGTGCGTCAGGTTGGCGAGCGCGATGCGCCTGTGCTCGATGACGCGACGATCCTCTCACGCCTGGTCGCGCAGAAGTGTCTCTTTGGCGTAGCGGCGGATGCGACGGCAGTTGAGGTCGCGCAGGTCTCCCTTTGGTTGCAGACCTTCGGCAAAGGGGCGCCTGTGAGTTTCTTGGTACACCACTTGCGACACGGCAACGCCCTGCTCGGCATGGAGTTTGCAGAGGTCGCTCACGAACGCAGGTTTGCGTCGCTCACCGACGAGATGACCGATGCGGTCGCCGGTGGACTCTATCCGATCGCCGAGCGCGTAGATAGAACCCCCCTTGATGTCCGGTGGAGTGCGGGGCAGTCTCAGAAGACACGCGAGGCCATTGCGCCGCACCAGGTGTTGCTTGACCTGATGCTCAGTGCTGCACTCGGCGATACGGAGGCACGTGAGACCCTGAGCGCCGCCAACAGAATGCCCAGGCTTGAGATCCTTCGGACGGTTGTCCCTGCCTGGCTTGAGGCCCAGGCGGATGCTGAGGGGTTTTTCCATTGGGAGCTTGAGTTCCCTGAGCTGTTTGTCGACCTGGCGACGGCGGAGCTTCGAGACGATCCGGGCGTCGATCTGGTGATCGGGAACCCGCCGTGGTTACCGGCGCCGGACGAGACGCTGGCGCGATTCTATGCCAGTCGGTTCGGAGGGTCCGATTGCGACGGGTTCAATCCACATCACGCTTTCCTGGCGCTCGCGCGCTGGCTCACCGGTGCGTCTGGAGGGCGGACGGCTTACGTTCTCTCCCGAGCGTGGCTGGCTGAGCCCACCGGAGGCATCTGAGACGCTATGTGGTCGTTCGAGCCTGATAGGGACGATGCGGACCGGACTCTCTCGCCCGAGCGTGGTGAGCGGTCCGGAGGCGCCGGCGCCCGCCCCG
This sequence comes from uncultured Anaerolineales bacterium, assembly GCA_964586915.1. Taxonomy (GTDB): domain Bacteria; phylum Chloroflexota; class Anaerolineae; order B4-G1; family SLSP01; genus PWVB01. Next base: position 22,018 of record CAZPJP010000040.1, on the reverse strand, counting down.
ACCGGACCAACCGAAGCCTGCAGCGTTATCGCGGCAACCATCGATTCTACGAACGCTACTGGGTCCGCATCTTCGGCATCACGCAAGCTGACGTGGCCCATCTCGTCCAGGCGATCCGCGTCTTGGGCGAGGCGCGTGACCTGACGGCGATGGTCAAGGATGTGATCCAGGCGCGGCTGGAACAGGGACCCCAGGTGACGAGTGGGCCTGCGCCGGATGACCAGATGCCAGGTCGGACGGTGCGTCATTGGGATCCTGGAGCGATGTGGTCGGAAGGCGACCGGGTGATCGTGCCGGTTGCGTCCCGAGAGCATCCAGATCGAGCCTATGCACCTCGTGTGGGCGAGGCTCTGCGGGTCGGTGAGAGCTACGTGGTGGTCAAGGTGGATGGCGTCGCCGCGCCGCAGGTGTACGGGCTTGGCATCAGGACCGGGACGGCTTCTGGCGCTGCAGCAGAAGCCGAGATGGCGACGCTGGCTGAGCGGACAGACATGGCGTCGCAGGTTGACGACGTCGTGTGGCGGTTTGGTCCCTGCGCGGTGAGCCAGCTTCTGCATGCGCTGGAGGCAGATGGTCGCTTTGTTGAGCTGGAGGGCCGGTGGTTCCTGCGTGAGCTGGCGGAACGTCCGCGAGAGACGGAGATGGCGGCGCTCGCCCGGGCTATGTTTCGTGACTCTTCGGAACCAAAGGGAATCGCAGAGCTGCTGGCGTTGATGCCATCGTTCCGGGGCGATTCAACCGCAGCGCGGTTTGGGCTCTTTCTTGAGTTGATGGAGCGACGAGATCTCTTCGGCAGGGTCGGGCGGTCGTCACACGCCTCCTGGAGGCTGATCAGCCCACCACCGATGCGATTCGTTGCCCAACAGGCGGTGTACGACCCCGGTACCTACGAGATCCTCTGCGTACCTGGCGACACATTATCACGGGAGACAGCGGGCCAGCTCTGGGGCGCGGGCCTGCTATATGAAGCTCTGGGTCCCGACGAGGCCGGGTCCACCGGCGAGGTCAACGCAGCTGCCTCGTCCGAAGCGATGCCGGTGAAGGACGCGCCGGGCACGCGTGACAGCGTTGAAGCCGGGGCACGGAGAACGCCCGAACCTGATTCATCTGAGGGCGAGACGCGCCCTGACGCGCGCCGTTCCTGGCTTCGGCGGCTTCCATTCTGGCCTCACTGATGCACGGTGTAGCGGCGGGCCGCCGCATCGTAGAGCCACTCGCGGGCTACCCAGAGGGCATCCCCCTGTGTCAGCCACCCCTGCTTGACCTGCCGGTGTAGAAAGTCCGCCAGCAGCCATTTCACGAGCAGCACCTTCCCGTAGCACCACTCAATGCACCGCGCATCTGAGGCGACGATGCTGCTCTTGCCCGCGGGCACGGCTTCAACACGCACCTGCATCGCGTGATGATAGGTGCTCTGACGGAAATTGTACCACCATAGGCCCCCGGCGTAGACATTGGGATAGATCCGTGCTGCCTGAGCAGCGTCCAGGTTGTTCTGCGGGGCGCCAATGACCAGCTCAAAATCGCACCGGCACCGCTCGAAGAGAGGATAGAGATTTGTGATGCGGCGCGGATCGTTGACGGCCATAGCCGTTCGGCGACTGACGTCACGTTCAATGCCCAAGAAGAGCTGCGCGAACATGTCGTGCTCGCCGAGGGCGCGGAAGAGCGCGTGGGAGAGCGCGGCGTCAGCGTGCCAGGGCCGGATGTTCTCTTGCGGCAGCGGATCCGGCAGGTCAACGGCTGCCTTGCCGTGGGCCTCGAAGGGCTCCGCGGCAACGCGCATACCCCGGATCCCGTCCCTGGCCAGTTCGGCCACGCGTTTGCGCACGGCGTCCTCCGCTTCGTGAAGGGCCTCGGCTGGATCCTCGGCTTGGACAATCCGGTCACGCCAGACCGCTCTGTCCTCCCACGAGGGCACCGTCACGGCGACTCCGGGAAGGCCCGGAAACGGCGCGTCCCGGAGATTGTTGACGGCGATGCGGCGGATGCTGAGCCGGTCGACGACGGTCTGAGGCCATCCTGTCTGCTGGGCACGGTTGTGGATCTCCGCATCGGCAGCCGCCACGTGCGCTGGCGTACAGCGACCCGTTGGGTCGACGATGGGCGTCTCGTAAAGGTCGGCGCAGATATGGCGCACGATCAGGTGCCAGTTTGTGTTCCGCACCGCATTGAAGGCTTCAACGAAGGCCTCGATGCGCGCTTGGTCGTCAAGCTGATCGGCATCCTGCGGATAGCCTACCGACCAGAGCTCCTGCTGGAACCAGAAGTAATGGGCGATATCCCAGATACGCTGTGCTGGTATCGGTACCCCCGACATGTTGAGGTGCGTGTGGGTATCGAAGACGGGGAGCTCGTGGATGGCCTCCCGCCATTCGTCGCGTTTCATCAAGCTGCTCCTTTCGGTTTCGGGTCGCCAGCCTCGTCACCGACGGACTTGCTGTCGCGCCTTAGCGTTGGGAACTCCGTGACCCTCAAGTTTGTGGAGCCGTAGGGAATAAGGGTCAGGGTCGTGAGAGGCGCATGACTTTCGACCGGACTGAGGGGTACATCGGCGGCGGAACCGCGCTCCAGGCCCCACTCGGCTAGCTGCTTCCCCTTGACCGTTGCCGTCACCGGCGCTCCCTCGGGCGAGAACGGGTGGGACGAGATCTCGTGCTCCTCGAACTCAAGGTCGTCAGAGAGGGTGTCCTCTGTTACGTCCAGGGCATAGGCCCAGGGGGTCGTCGGCACGACTTCCCAGTCGGCGTGGGGCAGCTCTCGGTAGGGGGCCTCCTCGTGAACCCGAGTCCACTGCTCTCCAAGCTTCAGCGCGTAGACCAGCGGGCCGCGTTCGATGGCTACGGCACCGCGATATCCGTGCCACAGTCCGGCTCTCATTGGAAGCGTGAGGGCGATGGCTGTGTCCCCCCGCCACTCGCGGTGGATCCTGTGATAGGTGTTAGGGTCTGGCCTCACCGTTGTGCCGTCGGGCAGACGGAGCCTCGCCTCAGACGCCCACGACGGGATCCGCAGCCATAGGGAGAACTCAACGGGCTGGGAGACCGCGACGGTGAAGGTCAGATCCGATCGGAAGGGGTAGCCTGTGTCGAGGTCGATCGCGACCGGGACGCCCTCGATCTCGGTCTTGAGCCTGCTCGGGGCGTAGGCAACCGCGGCGATACCCGGTTCTGACACCAGCCGCATCCAGAGGTGAGCGGCGAACTTGGGCCAGCCTTGGCTGAGATTGGCGGTGCAGCATCCGTAGTTTGGCTCGACCCCAAAGAGGTTGGACTCGGGGCCATTGGTGTTCCAGATGCGATCCTCGCGGGCCGTACAGAGCACCTGATTGACCTGCTGATCGTACTGGTGGGCCCACATATCGGGTGAGAAGGTGGCTGGAAGTGCGTTGAAGATCACCCGCTCCAGGCGATCGCTGAAGACGGGATCCCCTAGGACGCCGATGAGCGTTTCAAGCGAGAAGGCATACTCGACCACGGCGCATAGCTCCGTACCGTGGGTCGGGCGCCTGCCGGCGAGGCACTCGTCTCCGGTGAAGACGCCGGTCACCATGCCGTGATGCTCGCTCAGCTTATCGATGATCGTGTAGGGGGCCTGGCGATCTCTTTCGTCCCCCGTGAACCGCCACCAGAGGGCCGGTCCCTTCGGGGCCATCGCGTTGTTGACGACGTGTGACATGTAGTTCCATCGGCCCTTTGGCGTCGGGCTCACCGCCGGCCAACCCGAGGGCGCGTTGAAGAAGGTGGTCCAGTCGAAGCCCTGCGCGCGGAGCTTGACGGCGAGATCGAGGAGCCACGGTTCCTCGATGCGCTCGTAGAGCCAGGTCAGTCCCAGGAGAGCCTCGAACCAGCGGAACTGCCCCCAATTGAAGAGGGGCGCCCGGTCAATGTGACGATCCATGCTACGGAAAGCGCGCGCCAACGCGGTTGGGACGCGCCCATCGCCGGTGGCGTCGTGATACTGCATCAGCACCTTCGTGGCCAGGATCTGGCCCCAGAGATCGTACCGGGACTGCGGATCGCGACCGGAGGCTGCGACCATCGTCCGGGGGCCAAGCCAGCCATCCTCGTGCTGATGGGTCAGGATGTAATCCAGGTAGCGCGTGACCTTCTCCTTGAGCCTGGCGTCATCCAAAGCATAGGCGAGGGGGATCACACCGTCGAGCCAGTACGGCGCGCGCTCCCAGGCCTCTGCGTCGCCACCGAACCACTGGCTATCGCGGACATCGGGCCAGAACTCGTCCAGATGACCGCTAAGACCGTCGGCCTGGATTCGCAGCTGCTGATGTAACCATCCCTTGGGATGTACCGTGCCCAGGGGAAACGAGCGAAAAGCGGGAGGCTGGAGTCGTGTGGGCTTCATCGGGATGCATCCTCTTGTTTGAGTGCTGAGCCCTCATACATCGGAACGCTCGGGTCCACGACGATGCCTGCCTCCACAATGCCCTCGCGAATGGCGCGCAGGCAGTCGGGCCACGCTCCGTCGTAGTGACCGATGGTGAGCGCGTCGGCGCCACACTGGGCTGAGATCAGGATCCCTCGCTTGACCAGCTCCGGCGTAGCCTTCGGGCGTGGGGAGACGGCGGAGAGGAAGTATGTGTCCAAGCCTATGGCGCGCCGGATGCCGTGAAGGTAGGCCCGCTTGAAGTCCAGCTGCGCAGGATCCCCCGTCTGCTCGGCGTAGTTTGAGCTGCGGACCGAATCCATCACGGCTGCGACGGCCCTGAGGTCAAGCCCCATCAGCTCGGGATAGCGTGCGAAGTGGTTGAGCCGCAGGTCCACATCCGGGCGTGCATCGTGGACAACCGCAGAGATCTCCTTGAAGAAGCCGGTGAGAGCGTCAGTACGGAACTTGAGGAAGGCATAGAGCTCTGGCACCTCGGCTAGCAGGGCTGTCGCGGTGGTGCTGCTCTCGCGGAGCAACTGCAGTTCGAAGTTCTGCTTGTGATTGTATGGACGGAATCCCTCCGCCAGCCATCGCAACCGATCGACAATCTCGCTCCAGTCGAGGCCGGATGCCTGAGCTGCCGCCTGACAATGCTCGCAAAAGCATCCGCCGGTGGCGATCCCCACGAGCCGCGAGGCCTCTTTTGCTTCCGAAGCCGCCCAGGGCTGATGGCGACCAGGGTGGAAGCCGACCAGGCAGGTTTGGATGAAGTCAATGCTGTAATGCGTCGCGAGATCCAGGTAGAGCGCCCGGCCGTATGCTCGGACGTCCGGGTTGTTGGGACAGATGTTGCCGGCGAAGGGAGCGCCGAAGATATCTCGCTGCGTAATGTCTGAGAGCGCCCCCCGGGTGCGCTCCTTGTCGACCCAGGTGTGCGAAAGCTCTGCTCCGACCGTCATTCCGCGCCGGCGCGAGCCGTTGATCAGCTCCTGAAGCCAGTCGCGCCCCCGGATCTCCGAATTGTCGCTCACGCGGGGCTTGATGCGACTCTTCCGGTAGCTGTCCGCGTCCGGTTTCCAGTAGGCGCGCGAGTCCTCGGTCCAGTAAACCTTCCGGCGGGGATTGTGCGGGTAGTAGTAGTCGGTGAGGGGGCGTTTCTCATCGTGCATCAATGCGACCAGGTAGGTGCTGTTGGTCAGGGTGTCGCGCTCCAAGGTGTCGAGGATCCGCTCCAGACCCTCGTCGAGGAGATCCCACGGATACAGGCTGGCGACGACTTCCTTCCAGTACATACGTGACAACCTCCTCAGGGGGTGCGGCGGATCTGTGAGGGATTGGCTCCACGGTTGTCTCCGCCAGATTCGTAGGCGGAGACAACCGTGCGAGGTAGACGGCTCTCGTCAGGCTTCGAGGCTGGGTGCCTGCCAGCTATCTGGCGTGTACTGATGCAGCTCGATGCGATTTCCATCGGGATCGGTGATCCAGGCCTGATAGCTCTGATCACGTCCGAGCTTCGTCGGGCTTACGTCGACGCCACGCTCTCGGAGCGTCTGCGCGGTGGCCTCAATGTCATCGACCTCGAGGCAGATGTGACGGAACGATTGCCCCGTAGCGGGCGCTTCGAGGGAGCCTTCGAAAAGCTCGATGAAGTTGCGCCCTCCGAGGTGCAGGTAGATGCCGTGGCGGTGGCCCTCGTCGTTGATGAAATCGAAAGCCTCTTTGAGGCCAAGTTGATCGCGGTAGAACTCAAGCGCCCGGTCGAGATCCGAAACGGTGAAGCAGACATGCGCCAGACCTGTGATCACGGTGTGTTCCTTTCAGTTTAATCCTTGTGCTGAGTTAAGCGTGCCCACCGGAGACCGGGGGCGCGGCTAGACTTCCTGTTGCTCCCGTGCCTCTGCGACACGTCTTGTCAACGCCTCATAGAGCTCATCGCTGAGCGGGCCGCGCTTCGCAGCTTCGACGTTTTCCTGCAGATGGTCCGGATTGAGGGTGCCCACGATGGTCGTGTGGCAGTGGGGATGACTGAGGGTGTAGCGCAGGATCAGCTCGGCGGAGGACATACCCTCTGGGAGCACCTCGTCAAGCGCAGCCTTCTCCCACAGGTTCACGCGTTCCGCCGGCGCGATGTCGCCCTCGGGACCCCCTTTGGCGATCCCGCCGCGGATGATGATGCCCATGCCTGCCTCAGCCGCGCGCGTGATGACGTCGTGGTGCAGTGGCTCCAGTAGCGAGTAGGGGATCTGAAAGGTGTCGAAGGCCCCCCAGTCGATATACTCGTTCAGATGGGGGAGGGTGCTGGAGATGCTCACGAACCGGACCAGTCCTTGGGACCTGACCTCCTCCATCACCTCGAGCAGGTTGCCTTCACGGACCTGTGCCGGGGTTGGATTGTGCAGCTGCCAGATGTCGACGTGGTCCGTGTTCATGCGGGTCAGGCTCTCATTGATATTCCTCAGCAGCGTGTTGCGGTCCCAGGTATGGGGTGTGTCGAGCGTGCCGTCGCCCGCGGGCACCAGGTTGCATCCGGCCTTGGTGGCGAGGTAGTACTCATCGCGCCGGTCGCTGATGTAGCGCCCGATGCGTTCCTCGGAAAGGCCGTAACAGCCTGCTGTGTCAATGAAGTTGATGCCGGCATCCAGGACGGCATTGAGGATGCGGTCGGCCTCCGCCTCTGAGGGATTCCGTCCGTTCCAGACCTTCGGTCCCCGGATCTCCATAGCCCCAAAGCCGAGTTGGGTGACCTCAAGGCCCGTGCGACCGAGCGTGCGTTTTGGCAATGTGGTAGACATCGTCTGCCTCCTATCGTTGATTAGGGATGCACTCGCTGAAGGACCTTAGCGCCGGCTGGATCCCGCCCAGCCTCGAGTGGTGTCGCCCTTCGTCGAGTGGATCCGTTGCAGCTCCCATTATCGTGCGGGTTTCAGGAAATCGCAAGTCCGCGCCATCGATACCGCAGGCAGCGTTACGGGACGTACTTTCTTCCCTCGTCGACCATTGCAAGGTAGTTATCCAAGGGGATGTAGTTGGCGACGCTGTTCCCCGTCCCCAGGCAATAGCCGCCTCCGGGCATGCAGATATCCAGGGTGTCGCGCACGCGCTGGCGGATGGCGTCAGTGCTGGCTCGGCAGAGGAAGTCGACGTCGATGCCGCCCAGGAGGGCGATGCGGTCGCCGTAGATGGGCTTGAGCTCCCGCACGTCCTCGATGGTGTCCTCAAAGGAGTGCTTGCCGTCGATGCCGACGTCCTCGATCAGATCCTCGTAGATGGTTGAGAGATTGCCGCAGGAGTGCAGCAGGTAAGGGCGACCCGCCTCGTGTGACATCGCGGCCATACGCTTATGCCCCGGCAGCACGAACTCGCGTAGGTCATCCGGGCCGATCATCGGACCGGTCTTGAACCCCATATCATCACTGCCCCAGATGATCTTAACTCGGTCGAACTCTAGGATTCGTTCCAGCACGGGGATGTAGAGGTCGATCAGACGGTCGGCGATGGCTTGGACGAGATCGCGTTGATCGTAGAGGGCAAAGCAGAGCGTCTCGTACCCCATCAGCCAGGTGAGGAACTCGGCGAAGTGGGCAAATCCACCACTGCCGATGACGCACATATCTTCAGGGAGATGACCCTCGTACCACTCCAGGGCGTGGGTCGTCAGCTCCTGAGGCTCCGGCCAGGGGTAGCGCTCGAACTCCTCCCACGTCGTGATCGGTCCCTTGGTCTCGTCGACGTATGAGCGACCGCCCTGTCGTTGGTACTCAGCCGTATCCTCTGTGACACTGCGATTGAGCGGCATGTCGATTGCATCGATCCCTTGTCGGACGTAGTCGTAGCCGACAAAGCGTTGGATGCGGATCATCCGCCGGTACGGAAAGGCTGGGTCGTCGGGGTCGAGATCGGTCAGCAGGGCGTACCGTTCACCGATAGCTTCCTGGACCTCCCAGTCGAGAAAGAGCTCGATGTGGTGAACGCGCGCCGGGGTTCCTGCGCGCATAATACAGGCACGGAGGGCCTCCCAGTCCGGCGTGACTGCGACAGAAAAGGGACTGTCAATGTATGGTTGCATATGTCCTCCAAAATCATCGCCGGTTGGAAGCTCCGGCGTCCTTAACGTGCGATGAGCATCGCACCGACGAGAAGCGCGACAGTGCCCAGCGGAAAGAGCATGGCGAATCCCAGCATCAGACTCATGCGCCCACGAAGGGGCAGGCGCGTGGCGGGCAGCTGCGGATCGCGCGCGAAGCGATCGATGACCTGTGCGAGGTGCGCCGAGGGCGTGGTCAGGGGTGTGCTGGAGCTGATCAATGTCACCCAGCCGTCGGACGTCGATACGTGGACCTGTGGCTGCTGTGGATCTGCGGGATCGCGCCCCAGTCGTGCTCCCTTCACGCTCTCGACGGCGCGCTGCCAGAGGATCAGTACGCCCATCCAGGTGAGCTGGAGGCTGATGTTAGCGGTCTTATCCGCACGTCGCTCGAGTTTGAGGATTGGGAGCAGCCCGGAAACCGTCCACAGGCTCACCCCTAGAAAGATGAGCAGAAGACCTAGAAGCAGGTTCATAATATCCTCGGCCCCTCAAAAGCCAACTTAGCAACACAGCCGTGAGCCCCAATTATACGCGGCTGCCCGGGACTCACAACCAGCCGCGCAGCCCGTAGACCAGGGTTCCGATCAGCTCCTTCATCGCCTTCTCGGTGAGTGCCATGTGCTCGGCTGTAGGCAGCAGGTTCATGACCTGTATGTCAAGTCGCGGTTGGGTGTAGAAGGCCCAGTCCGATTGTGTGAGCATGTAGTCCGTCGGGGCTGGAATGACGGTCAGATCGAGCTGCGCGAAGACGCCGTAGGCCCTCGGCATATGCATCGCGGAGGTCACGAGGACAACGCTGGAGAGATCGTGCGCTGCAAGCAGTTTGGAGCTTTCGACCGCGTTCTCATAGGTGTTTTTCGAGACGCTTTCCAAGATGATGGCATCCGGGGGCACGCCGAAGAAGATGAGAAGATCGGCCATAGCTCGGGATTCCGGTATCTGACCGTCATTTGAGAGCGGACCGTGGGCGCCGCTGACCAGGATCACGGGGGCCACCCCGGCCCGGTAGAGTCGCGCTGCGTAGATCACGCGGTCCCCGGCCTCGCCAATCTCGTGTGACGGACGGGGGGGCAGCTGCTGGCGGGTCCCCCCGCCCAACACGACGATGGCGTCCGCCTCTATCTGTTCAGGATGGGCTAGCGATGGGTAACGCCACTCCAGGAGACGCAGCAAGCTCATGCTGACGATGCGGTTTCCGCCGAGCCAGATGACGATGAGCCCCAGCGCCATCAGCGCTCTGCTCAGCCGGGTCCGATTGCGCAGAAGGAGCGCCAGGAGAAGCAGGCCAAATGTGAGTCCGGCCGGATACACGAGGAGGGGCAGAAACTTAGAGAGAAAATAGAACATCGTATCACTTGTGATAGGGCTCGCCGCTGAGGATGGTGGCGGCGCGGTAGAGCTGCTCCAGCAGGATCACCCGGGCCAGCTCGTGAGGGAAGGTCAGGCGTGAGAGGGAGAGTTGCTCGTTGGCACGCTCGAGCACGGCAGGTGCAAGACCCAGCGGCCCGCCGATGACAAACCCTACGTCACGATAGACTTCGACTTTCTTACCCAGATAGCGGGCCAGACGCACGCTGCCCGCCTGCCTGCCTGTCGCGTCCAGCGCAACCACCCACGGGAGGTCGGCCACGGACTGCAGGAGGGCCTCGCCCTCGCGCTCTATGGCAACCTCGTCGGGGACGTGTCCCCCGACCTCGTCCCGCACCTCAACAAGTTCGACGCGGGTGTAGCGGCGGAGCCGCTGGAGATAATCCGCCTGGGCAGCCTGCCAGTGAGGCGTCCGGAGCCTGCCCACGGCGGCAATGGTGATCGTGCCTGGCAGGCGGATCATCGTGCAGCGTCTCGGCTCTTTTCGTCTGGAGTCCGGAGGTCCAGACCCGGGCTTCCGTCGATCATGATCACCGTGCGGACCTCCGGACCCAAGCCATCAAGGTGCCGGTGTGGGCGTCGCGGTTGGCGTCATCGTCGGGCTCGGCGTCGCGGTTGGGGACGGAGTGGGGGAGGGGGTCGGTGTCGCGGTGGGCGTTACCGTGACCGTGAGTGTCGGTGTGATGGTGACGGTGCCGGTGATGAGCTCCGCAGCGCTCACCTCCACACCAGGCAGCGTTGGCAGCGGCTCGCTCCCCGGCGGGGGCGGCGGCAGGACGAGGTCGACAACATCGCCCCACAGGGATTCCAGCGCCGGCGTGGCCCTGAACGAGCGTTCTGCGATCAAGCCATCCAGGGCTTGGATCCGACCGGCGAGCGCAGCGGCCTCGGGGGTGAGCGCCTCAGACGACGCAGCAGCTCGCGTTAAGTGCTCGATAGCCACCGCCAGCGCATCCTGAGCGGCGCGTGGGTTGTCCTCAACCAGCATCAGGCGGGCGCGCACCAGGTCCTGCGCGGTCAGGAGGAGGGCGAGTCGCGTCATCAAGGCGGACTGCTCCTCTGCGAGCGTATCGGTCTGCTCCGTTATGGCCGCCAAACCTTCGTCGAGAGCCTGCTCCAAGCTCTCGAGCTGATCCTGCTGGTCGCTGAGCTGATCACCGTGGTCAGCAATGTCCTCGCTCACGGCATCCAAGGCTGATGCTAAGTCAGCTAGCTCAGCGTCCTGGGCAGTGGCGGTCGCCTGCAGGGCCTCAACGCCTGGCGCCAGCGTGCTCAGCTGCGCGACCGACGTCGACACGAGGCGCTCCTGAACGGCGATCGTTTCCTGAAGCTCGGCAATCTCACCCTCGAGCTCGGCGGAGCGCTCCCTGGCAGACTCGAGCTGCCGGTCTACTTGGCTCTCCTCCAGATTCATGCGCTGCTCCAACGTCGTGATGTCGGCCGCGTTCTGCTGGATCGGCACGATGGTCGCGCGATAGAGGGCGGGGAGTCCGACGTAGAGACCGACGCCGATCAACACGGCCACGAGCACGACCAGCGAGATGCGGACGAGGGCCTTGAGGATCACGAGCATGGTTCGGGCGAACGGACTGCGCGTGTCTGTTCTGTTGTCTTGATTGCTCATTCGACCGCCCCCTACTTATCCGGGTCCGCTGGCTGATCACCGAACAGGTCCGAGAGCAGACCCTGAAGGCGCTCGAAGAACGACATCGTCATCTCCGTTTGCGTCTCCACCACCGACACAGCCTCGTCCAGGCTGTCGACGTTTTGACCGAGGTCGACGATCTCGCTCTCGAGCGCCTCGCTGTCCGCCTGAAGGGCCTGGATCTCACCCGTGAAGGTCTCCAGGGCCTCCTCAGCTTGGTCCATGCGCGCTGTGAGGCCTGACAGGGCACTGACGCGCTCGCGCAGGCCGGCAACGTCGCCCTGGAGCTCGCTGACATCGGTCCTTACGGCGTCAACTTCCACGCTCAGACCGCTGATCTGTCCGCGAATCTGATCGACGGCGCGCGTGCGGTTTACATCGACGGCCCCGTTGATGGCTGCGAAGACCAGCAGGCTGAGGAGCATCCCCAGCAGGCCGCCCGCGATCGCGCCCAAGAGCCCGGACCAAAACCATCCGAACCGGCTGCCGATGGTCTCCCGCACCGGCTCCTCGATGGGGGGCGCTTCGGCCTCCGCCTCAGGTGCCTCGGGCGCCTCTAGCTCCTCCGCCTCTTCGAGCGGCGATGGTTCGACCTCTGGCTCAGGAGGTGGCTCCAAGTCCGCAAGGCCCAACGGCGGCTCTCGCTCGGGCGCCGCCGCGGGCGGCGGCGGGGCCGGCGCTTCCGCGGCGACCTCAGACACCTCTTCGCCCTCTTCGTCCTCCTCTTCTTCCTCCTCACCTCGCTCCTCAGGGGGACGAGCTGCCGATGCTTCTGCACCGTTGC
>CAZPJP010000040.1:0-9648 GCA_964586915.1 uncultured Anaerolineales bacterium | reverse complement strand
TCCTCCTCACCTCGCTCCTCAGGGGGACGAGCTGCCGATGCTTCTGCACCGTTGCCTCCCGGCCTCATCTCTTCATCGCTCACAGGGGCCTCGGTCGTGGAAGCATCCACGACGATCTGATCCGCGATCTCTTCGTACAATACCGATCCGATGCCGGGTACCTGGGTGAGTTCCTCTGTCTGAGAGAACGGGCCACTCTCCTCTCGATACGCGATGATCCGGTCTGCTAGCTTGGGCCCGACGCCGGGGAGCGATCTGAGCGCATCCCTATCTGCTTGGTTGAGGTCGATGACGGGGGTGTCGCGGTCCCGTTCCTCCGCTACAATCTGGGCTTCCATTCGTGTCTCCTTTCGAAAGAGAACTACGAGCAACCCTGACCGGTCGTGGTCCGTGAGGGCCGGGGTGGGAGGGCACCCTTGAGTCGCCGCCTCAGCGACTAAAGGGGCGCACCGGATACCCTATGACTCCTCGGACGTCGCCAGCCAGGTAGAGAAACAAAAAACCATAGTCGGCTCATATAAATTATACGCTTGCTACCAGAATGTGCAAATGGCAGACCAGCTCGTCACGGTGCGCACAGCCCAGGTGCGAGGGCCGAGCACGAGATGAAGCGGGGGCGTTGGACGTCGCTCAGGTCAGGTGCCTCAGAGCGGTTTGACAGCTACGAGGTAGTTCAGGAAGACGATGCCGCTGTAGCCCTTCGCGTGCGCTCCCCCAATCGCGAAGGCGCCCGCGGGGAAGTCACGCTTGTAGACGAAGAAGGGATAGAGGCCGCCGGGCGTCTCGATGTCGACCTGAAGCCCCTCCTCACGCTCGAAGCCCCGCAGCCAGTAGGGGAGTTGATCGGCCTTCGCTTGGTAGATGACGTAGACGGTGCTGGGCCGCCTTAGCTTGAAGCGAAGCAGCTTGCTGGCCTCCGAATCATAGTCCAGATCGGCCGGCCGCACGCCGTGGAGGCCGCTGAGCGCCAGGGGGAGGTTCAGAATTCGGTAGTCACGGTCGGTGTAGCATTGCATGCGAGCGCGAAGGATCGTGGGCTGATACTCACGCCCGCTCGTCGCCTTGACGTAGGCGAACGGGGACGCATAGCGGTAGGCGTAGTCGGGCGTTCGACCCGAGCCCTCGTGGGCGACGATGGCCATACCGCCCACCACGGAGGTCAGCGGTTCCATCTCACGGACGGCCGCCTTGCCAAAAATGTCCTCCAGCATTGAGACATACGCCGGGACGAGCGAGGTGCCACCGGTGCGCAGCACCACATCGACCTGATGTGGCGCCAGGCCCGCATCGGCGAGCACGGCGAGGGTGTCCCGCCTCACCCGGGTCAACTCCGGCTCGATCATCTCCTCGAACTCGCGACGGAGGACGCGTTCGTGGATGCTGATGTGTTCGTGATCGAAATCGAGCTTGGCCATGAGGCTCGGCGTCAGCGCCTTCTTCGTGCGCTCGATCTCCTGAAAGAGCTTGAAGCCGACGTTTTGCGTGACCAGCGTCTCCAGCGCCTTCATCGCCCGGGGCCGATCGCTGGACTTCTGATAGCGCCTGATCTTGCTCAAGGGCTCGGGACGCGAGAGCTCGGGCATAGTCTGCCAAGTGTGCAACTCGTCGAGGAACTCGGGCGGGAAGTCGGCGCCCCCGTCGACCTTCGCGCCGGCGCCGAAGTAGGGGAGCAGTGACATCATAATCCGCCGGTCGAGATCGTCTCCGCCTACCAGCACACCCCGCGTCGCGATGACGCGCGGCGGGCGCCCGCCGCCAACCTCCACCACGGTCAGGTCCAAGGTCCCGCCGCCAAAGTCGAAGACCAGCGCCATCTCACGCTCTGTGGTCTGGCGGTGATAGAGGTGCGCGGCGGCGATGGGCTCCAGCTGAAAGGAGATATCGCTGAAACCGGCGAACCTCGCCGCCCGGAAGAGGATCTCCTCGGCCCTCGCCGTGATCGCCGGGTCGTCGGAGAAGCGCACGGGGCGCCCCAACACGACAGCGTCGCAGGTCTCCTCCAGCGCCGTCTCGGCTCGCGTCTTCATCGCCTGCAACACCACCGCGATGAGCTCATCGATCGTGTAGTACCGGTCGAAGATCATCGTGCCTTCGTAGCGCGGATCCCTGAGCGCGGTCTTGATCGATTGGAGCAGACGTCCGTTGGCATTGATGTCGGTGACGATATGGACATCGTGCCAGTAATGGATGGGGCTTGAGCCACCGCCAGCGACAATGATCTCGACGGCCCCGATGTCGCGCCGCGACCAGACGATACGGCGTCCGGTCTCCTTCTCGAGGTACTCGGAGGCTGCCGTCGAGCCGAGCTGTGTCCTGTAGTTTCGATCAATCCAGACTAATGAGGGCAGGACATTCGGGTTCTCGTTGGCGGGGTCCAGCGGGACCGGGTGTAGCTGCGTCCCATCATAGTACGCGACCGATGAGTTCGTGGTTCCAAAGTCAATCCCGATGCGCATAGTTCCTCCTACCCGAAGCGGGGCGTGCTGCAGATTCCGTCCGACACGCGAACTCCTAGTATACCACGGATTGGGGAAGGGGAGCCTTCGAGCGCGGCACATCGGCAGGGGCGGCGGGCGGCGGAAACGAAGCGGGGCCGGATCGAATAGATCCGGCCCCGGATGCAGCGCCAGCAGGCGTGACGTCAGCCGCTGACGGTGCTCACCGCGTTGCTGTGCGTTCGCAGCGTGGGGAGCGCTTCTTTGGCTTTGTCATCATCTGTCCGCACAAAGAGCAGCCAGCCGCCGCCCTGTATGCCGTCGTAGTAAGTCTCAGCCATCTTCGCGGGGAGCTGGAACTCCCGCATCGCTGCTGTGAGACCTCGCTCTTCGTCCCGGCGCCCGAGCGCGGCTTTGGCCATCAGTGTCGCGACGTCGCCGGCAGCATACATGTCCCCGAGCCCGGGGAGACTGATGGACTGCTCGCCCGCGATGAGCCGATCCAAGCCCTCCAGCCTCTGCTCGCCGACCGCGTCCGTCACGGCGACGCCCGCCTGCGCCAGGTTGATGTCCATGGCCGACTTGGCAATCTGAGTTTGGACCAACGCATTCATCTCCTCAACCTGAATGCCACCTTGCATCAGTGCATTCACGGCCTCTTTGGCCTCTTCGTAGGTGTCCAAGAGTGCGAAAATCGTCTTCATACCTAACCCTCCTTAGTTTAAGGCAACTCTTAGCGACGTCCGACCAGCAACAACAGCGCTGAGGGCAGCAAGAGAGCGAACATAAGCATCAGCCACGGCCCCGTGTCCCGTGCAAGGACTGCGAGGTTTGCCCAGCGCGGGGACGCCTCTGTCGAGCGCTGTCCCTGTTCCAGCCATACCCGCCACGCCCGTTCGAATTGATCGATATCGACGCCGAGGACCTGCTCGACGCCTGTGGAACACGAGACGCCATCCGCGTAGGTCGCGAGTAACCGGCGAATCTGCGACCAGCCGTACTGCTGCTGGAGATACCGGATGAGGCTCCCGCTCTGCGCATAGGCCAGCTCGGTCCGCTCGGACGCCTCCGGGAACGGCAGACACAGCTGGGAGACCGCGATCAGCGCGCTATTCTGGCGGGCGGCGTCAAGGGCCAGGGCATAGGCGGGGTCCGGTCTCGCCTCAAAATGGGTCGCCAACCCCTCGTTGAGCCAGGTCGGGAGCGCTGCGTACCCTTGGGGTCCCAGCAGCTCGTAGATCGCGTGATGCGTCAGCTCGTGAGGGATCGTCAGGTCCATGGACAAGCGACCGGCATCGGTCGGCGGCACGGCGACCAAGGCCACGTCCAGCTCCGGATAGGCCAAGCCGTTGGCCCACTGGTACCTCGCAAGCTGCATCGCAGAGGACAGATCGGCCTGAGAGGGGTAAATGTAGACGCTCACGCCCTCGACGTCAGCGTGGAGGGCGGCCCGAATCTCCGCAAGCGCGCTGCGAGCGACGTCAACAGCGTGCATCATCTCCGATCGCTCCCCGGTGATCCAATAAATGCGCACCCCATCGTCCCCCGCCGACTGCCAGTTGAACCGGTTGTCGGTGTATTGGAAGGTCTCCGGCTCGTTCTCAATCGCGGCGCCTTCCGGCGTCTCGTAGACCCACCAGTACGAGATCTTCGCAAAGGGGGGGAGGGGGGCTTCACCCAGGTCGCGGACGACGGTCGCCGCTGAACCGTCCAGCTCGCCGCGCTGGCTGTCCGTGTACGTATCGTTGATGCGCAGATAGAGCGTGGCGTCCGTGATCTCCACGGCGGAGCCTACCGTCAGGGAGAAGGTGGCGTTCTGACCGAAGGCATAGCTGTGGCTGATCTCATGATCGCTTTGGGCCGCGGCGCCCCTCGGTATCGCGAGGAGCGCAAGCGCGCAGGCCGCGAGCAGAGCGGCCCACACACGGCGTCGTGAGAGAGGAAGAAAGCGATTATCTAGGACCATCCCTCGTCGGTGTCCTCATCGTCTAGGTCCTGGGCGTCGCCCTCGTGCTCCTCTGGCGTGATCAGGCCTGGAACCTGCCACACCCCCTCGGTCTCGCCGTCATAGTCGGCGGGCGGGCCGAAGAATGTCGACAGATCCCCGTAGAAGAACTCCAATTCCTGAAGGGCGTCCTGAGCTGCCTGCTGCATGGGCTCGTCAGCGACATCGGCATAGCGTTGCAGGGTCTTCCTGGCGAGATCACCGCCCATCTGACCTAGCGACCAAAGGGCCATCGCGCGGATGTTGCTGTCAACGTCGTCCGTGAGCTCGACGATCTCCTTCGCCGCCTCGCGCAGTTGCAGCTCCCCACACGCTCGCGTCGCCTCCAGGCGCATCGTCGGACTGGGGCTGTGAAGCTCGCGGCGCACGATATCGCTCCACCGGGCATCGGCGCTGCGTCCCATCGCCAGAACCGCGCTGACCCGCGTGGCCTCCTCGTCGTGCTCGTAGGCCTCGGCGATCAGCGCAGGCACGTTGTAGTCGCCGGTATAGGCCATCGACTCCATCGCCTGCCGTCGAATGGCCCTCGTCTCTGCTGGGTCGGTGTAGCTGTCGCGGAGCGCCTGCATCGCCTCTTCGAAGGGACCCGGGCGGATCTTCTGGAGCTCGCCCAGCAATACGAACCGCGCAAGGGCTTGGGCCGCCGCCAGGCGGACCTCGGGCGCCGGATCGTGGCGCAGCATACGGGCGAAGACCGGCACAAGCCGCACGTCGTCCACTTCCTTGAGACCGCGAATTGCCAGTGCTCGGATCTCCGGATCCTCGTCCCGAAGCGCGATGCGGAAGATGGCTGAGAAGTCCATCTTAACGTCATCTTCGGTGATCTGACTCAGGGCCTCCACGAGCTCGAGCCGCACGTCGAGCTGCAGCTTGTTCCACAGAGCTCGAACGCGCTCGATGCTCTCGTCCAGCAATCCGGACAGATGCCGGAGATGAGCCCGGTCCGGCATCGCTGTATCGCGCTCGAGCGCATCCCATAGCTCCCGCTCGCGTTTCTCCTTACGTTCCTCAACGCGGCGTTCCAAGTCCGCGATATCCAGTTCGTCCATGTCGTTCCTCTTGCCCATTCCCCTATTGCAGCGGCACGGGCATAACGATATCCAGAATCGTCACAAAAACGAAGAGCACCACCATCAGCAGCAGCGCCACGAGGTGGATCCGCTCCTCGAGCTCGGGCGTCAGGGCCTTGCCTCGAATCGCCTCGATCAAGGAGAAAAGGATCCGTCCGCCATCGAGCGCCGGGATCGGCAGCAGGTTGAAGATGCCCAGACTGATGCTCAGGAGCACCAGGATATTGAGAAAGGGGTAAGGTGCGCTCTGCTCGATGCTCTGGCTCACCGACTGCTCGGCGATCTGGCTGATCCCCACGACGCCGACGGGCCGCGCCTGCTCGAAGGGAATGCCCATGCGAATCACAAGGATGGGCAGCGCCAATGTCGTCAGCCCCACGTTGGCGAAGTACCGGCTGCCGTAGCGTACGGCCTCACCAAGTGGATAATGCCTCAGCGCGCCCTCGACCTCCTGATTGCTGATCATCACCCCGATCGCGCCCTGCCCCTCGGGGGGATCCTCCCGCGGCGTTAGGGTGACCTCGAGGGTCTCCCCGTCTCGCTCTATCGTGAACGTGGTGCGCTCACCCGCGTGCTGCTGGATCTCCGTCTGGAGGTCGGTCGCGTCGTCGATCGGCACGCCGTCCACGGCAACCAAGGCGTCCCCGGATTGAAGGTTCGCCTCCGCTGCCGGAGAATTCGGCGCGACCTCGCTCACGATGGCCTGAAGCTGGGGGATGCCGGTGGTGAAGATCAGGATGGCGATAAGCCAAGCCGTGAGCAGATTCATCGCCGGGCCGCCCAAGTAGACGAGAATGCGCTGCCAGGGCGGCTTCGCATACAGGCTGCGCTCTTTGCGTTCGGACCTGTCCTTGCGGCGCGCAGTCTCTTTGCGCCCGTCGCCTTCGCCCTCGTCCTCATCTTCATCCTTGAAGGTCGCTTCTCCCTCAAATCGCACAAATCCGCCGAAGGGCAGCCAGTTGAGGGTGAAGTCGGTCTCCTGCCAGCTGAACAGTTTCAGCATTCTGGGGGGATAGCCAATGCCGAACTCGTGGGCCCAAACGCCCATGATCTTCCCCATAATCAGATGGCCGAACTCGTGAACCAATATCAGTGGGATCAGTCCAACAATAAACCCAAGGACGGGTCCCAAAATGTTGCCCAGTCCCTCTACAAGTGTTGACATTATCCTCTCCTTATATGCATACACACGGATTATACCGGATCGCGTGGTCGTGTCCAGCGTTCTTGCGCTCAAGCCCCGAGATCACACGGTTTTCTAATGCCGATGCGCTCGCCCACTGCTTGTGTCCTCGCCGACCGCGCCTATACTCAACCCATCTGACCAACCTGCAGCGCAGCCATCTCTCAGGAGGCATAGCACCTCAGATGTGCCGGACACGACGGCTTCTCTGGCCCCTGATCGTACTCATCGCGCTCACCGCGCTTCGGGCGCGCCGCGTGGCTGCGCAGGCGTCCGACGGCGAGCGCCTCATCGTCGCCTTCTACTGCGCATCCCTAAAATGGTCCAGCTGGGCCCAGCCGCTCTGCGACCAGCCGCTGAACCCCTACGTGTCGGCCGATGACGCCGCCATCGAGCGGCACGTGCGGCAGGCCCGGGACGCCGGCATCGACGCGTTGGTCCAGGCCTGGTACGGACCGGCGTTGGCTGACAATCCCACCGAGATGAACCTGAGAGACCTGCTGAATCACAGCGCTGCTGCCGGCTCCGCGCACGGCAGGGCCTCTGGCCCAGCCGCCGCGGCGAGGGTCGATCTGACCGGTGAGTTCATGGCGACCACGCAGGAGATCGAGGCGGCCCTCATCTCGTTGCGCGACGGGCATGCCCAGCATGCCGCCTATCTTCGCGTGGAGGCGCGCCCGGTGGTCTTTTTCCTCAATCAGCAACGCTTCTCGATCTCCTCCTGGGAGGCGTTGCGCAACCGGGTGGATCCTGATCGGGACATGATCTGGCTGGCTGAAGGGGCCTCCACCGCGCCGCTGGTGGTCTTCGACGGTCTCTATCTCTATGACAGCGTCACACCGGACTCGGTGACGGCGCTGACCTCGCGCTGGGGCAGGGAGGTCCGGTCGTGGAGTGCGGAGCATGACGCGTCGCGCCTTTGGGTTGCGACGGTGATGCCCGGCTACGACAACCGCGCAACCGCCGCAGAGGACGATGTCGCGGTTGTGCCGCGCAATGACGGGGCCACCTACGAGGCCAGTTGGGCCGCCGCGGACGCCAGCAACCCCGACTGGATCGTCATCCGCAGTTTCAACGGCTGGCTCGACTGCACCCACATCGAGCCCTCCGTCGCCTACGGCGAGACGTACCTCGACCTCACGTCCGAGCTGATCTCCGCCTATCGCAGCCCCCCTCAGGTCACCGCGACGCCCACGGTGACCCCGACGGCGGGGCCCGTCACACCCACGCTCACCGCCACACTCCCGCCTGCCACGGCGACCCTGACGGTCACGCTCTCGCCGACCCCGACGATGACCCTGACGCCCACCGCGACCCTCGTCCCCACCGCCACGCCCTTCCGGCTTGCCACGCCCACGCCTGCTGGGGATGCCGGCGTTGCGCCGGGCGCGCCGTCCCAGCCCCCTGCGATGACAACGCCCTCAGCCGGCGGAAGGACCGGCGCAGCCCCTGCCCCGACGCCCACGCCCATCCCCCGCCTCCTCGTCGAGGGCGACCGCCCCCGTCGCTGCACCCTGCTCCCGCTCTGGCTCACCACTGCCCTCGTCCTGCTCGCCCACCGCCGCCACTGACACGCCTCAACGCAGAGCCGCAAAGACGGGAAGCCGCAGAGACGAATGCGACGCTTAGCGTTGTCAACCCCTATATTGGGTGTAAAATACGTAAAGTAAGTATAATGCATATTTTACAGTAGGAGGAGGATATGACGACCATACAGCGGGTGAGTCGAACGGAACTGGCGCGCAATACCCGACAGGTACTCAACGATGTGCAGCGGGGCCGAACGGCCTTGGTCGAGAGCCATGGGAAGCCGGAGGCGGCCATCCTGGACATCATCGACTACCGCATCGTGCGGGGGGTCATGCGCTACCATGCGGAGGACCCCGAGATCGATCCGGAGGCCGGACTGTCCGAGGGTGCGGTGCAGGCCCGGGAAGACGCTGAGGCGCGCTATGCGCTTGTCCTGGCGCACTACCTGGCAGGTAGCATCAGCATGTCGCGGGCGGGGGAGCTATTGGGGATCCCGTGGCTGGAGCTGCGGACGCGCTTTATGAGGCTGGATGTCCCGGTGCGCACGGCGCCTGCTGACGCGGACGAGGCTGCTGACGACGTGGCCGCGGCTGAGAGCTTCACGGGATAGGTTCGGTCTATGAGCGGACCTGTCCTTCTCGACAACACGGTGTTGTCGAACCTGGCCGTGGTTGAGCGGCCAGAGCTGGTGTTCCAGCTGTGGCCCGAGCAGGTCACAACGACGGAGGCGGTGCTACGCGAGTATCAGGTTGGGGCGCAGGCGGCGTCGCTGGCCGCTGATGCCTGGCAGGGATTGTCCGTGGTTGTTTTGACGCCAGCGGAGGTCACCGCGGCCGAGGTGATGTCGAGGCGCTTGGGTTGGGGTGAGAGTAGCTGCTTAGCAGCGGCCCGTGCGCGGGCGGGGCTCTTCGTCAGCGATGATGCTGCTGCCCGTGCTGCGGCCCGACGGATGGGTATCCCAGTCTCCGGAACACTCGGCGTCCTGGTGTTGGCCGTGCGTAAGGGATTACTGGTGTTAGCTGAGGCCAATGCCTTGCTGAGCGAGATGGTCGCTGCGGGCTATCGCTCGCCGGTTGAGGCCCTCGATCGGTTGGTGTGAATAGGATAACGCCTGCCGATTCTGCCCAATACTACGTCCGCCGGCTCTTCCATCGCGAGTCCGAATTCGATGCCACCAGCGTCAACTTCGATCTGCGCGAGCTCCTGGCCCGCAGCACCCCGCCCGGCTGAATCACGGAGGCACGATTGGCATGGGCACGCTGAAAGGTAACGGATCAGTGGTTCAAGTGGACGGTTCTAATGGACCGCGGGCATCTCCCCTTGAACGGGGACTTCGTTGCCCGCATGCCGCGTCAGTGGCAGTCTTTGTGAATGACGCCCCGCGCGCACCGCGTCCGCCCTGCGAGTTCGTCGGAGGCCGACTGT
>CAZPJP010000039.1:27563-29595 GCA_964586915.1 uncultured Anaerolineales bacterium | reverse complement strand
AGGTACGGCTTGTAGACGAAAACGTCTCGACGTACCCACATCTCTGCATACTGAATCGACCAGGAAAGCAGAAGCTAGTCCATGTCTTTATAGTAACGCTCGTCGCCGACCTCGGCCTGGAGTTGGTGCAGCAAGTCGGTGAGCTCTGAGACAGTCGCTGCATAGGCAGGATCATCGTAGACGCTGTTCAGCTCGTAGGGATCCTGCTCCAGGTCGAAGAGCTCCCACTCGGGCTCGTAGGTCTCATCGATGGCGCCCCTCTGTCCAAGCGCGTCCGAGTAGTAGTAGATCAGCTTGTAGCGCTTGGTGCGGACACCGTAATGAGCGTAGACGTTGTGATGCGCCTTGTGCATCCAGTAGCGATAGTAGAGCGCTGTCCGCCAATCCTCCGGCGCCTCTCCACGGAGCAACGGACGCAAACTGCGTCCCTGCATCTCATCCGGGATGGGGACACCCGCCAGATCGAGGAAAAGCTCGGCAAAGTCGACGTTGAGGATAATGTCGGTGTTTGCCGTGCCCGGCGCGACCTCTCGCGGATACCGCAAGATGAAAGGCATGCGCAGGGATTCCTCATACATAAACCGCTTGTCGTACCAGCCGTGGTCGCCGAGGAAAAAGCCCTGATCTGAGGTGTAGATCACCAACGTGTTCTCGGTCAGGCCCCCTTCGTCCAGGTAGTCCAGCAGGCGTCCCACGTTGTCATCGATACTGGCGACGACCCGCAGGTACTCCTTGATGTAGCGCTGATAGCCCCACTTGCGCATCTCGTGCTCGCTCAGGCCGCGCGGCATCTCCACCTTGAGGTCCATATCGTTCATATGAACGCCCACGCGCATCTTTGCAGCCTCAGCCGCCGAAGCGCGATTGGCATAGTCATCGTAGAGCGTCTCGGGCTCGCGGATCTCCTCGTTTAGGTACATCGCGGCGTGGGCCTCGTCGGAGACCCACGGGCGGTGGGGCGCCTTATGATGCACCATCAGACAGAAGGGGCGCTCGCGGTCCCGTCCCTTCAGCCACTCGAGGCTCATGTCGGTGATCAGGTCGGTCACATACCCCATCACCGTTCGACGCGTGCCGCCGTCTGGCCCTGTGAAGATGAACTCGGGATTATGATAGATGCCCTGCCCCGGCAGGACAGCCCAGTCGTCAAACCCGGTCGGGCAGTGGTCGGGTCCGGTGCCCAGGTGCCACTTCCCGAAGATCGCGGTTTGGTAGCCAACCTCCTGGAGAAGCTTAGGGTAGGTCGTCAGCCGGTTGTTCATATGGGTGGAGAGCGTGGTCACCTCGTTGACATGATTGTAGGTCCCCGTGAGGATCGTGGCGCGGCTGGGCGTGCAGATCGAGTTCGTGCAGAAACAATTGTCAAAGCGCATCCCACCCTCGGCGATGCGGTCGAGGTTGGGCGTCTGGTTGATCCGGCTCCCATAGCAACTCATCGCATGGGATGCATGGTCATCGGACATGATGAAAATGATATTGGGGCGTGGATCTGACATATTTGGACGCTCCTTGTTGGTAGGTGCCAGCGTTCTTTAGCCTGCGACGCAAAGAGAGATCAGACAGCATCGCCCCTATGGTATGTGCTTGTGGAGGAGACACAAGCTTAAACATAGATCGCCTGGGGTCATACACCCTCGATACGACGACCCTGAAGGGAGATCGTTTGAGGCTCCACAAAGCCATGCTATGATGCAGCGGCGCTCAAACAATAGACAGCCCGATTCAAGGAGCCGGCTATGCGACTGAAAATCACAGATCTGGCGACAAAACACTTGGACGCCGTGGTGGATCTTATCTGCCAACGCTATCGGTCGCTTCGCGCTGAGGTTCCGCCCTTGCCTCCCCAGTATGGAGAGCGCGACACGCTGTATCCAAAGCTACAGAACCTGCTCCAGGGCGGCAGCGGCGTGGCAGCCTTACGAAACGGTCGGGTGATCGGGTTCCTCGCCGCCTTTGAGATCGGCGAGTTCCAGGGCGGACCAGCCGTCTACAGCCCCGAATGGGCAAATGGCGCGCCGCCGGAGGAGAGCGC
>CAZPJP010000039.1:0-27463 GCA_964586915.1 uncultured Anaerolineales bacterium | reverse complement strand
CGCTCTACGAGGCGATGTACACGCGCCTGGCGGACCAGTGGGTCGCCGATGGGCGCAGCGTCCATCTGATCTCGCTCTTCGCGCACGATCGACAGGCTAGGGAAGCGTTGCACTGGCTGGGATTCGGCGGGGTCGTCGCCGACGCGATCCGGGGGCTCGATCCGGCGACCGGGCCGGTGACCGGAGTTGAGATCCGGCGCGCCACCGCCGACGATGCAGAGAGCCTCTATCACTTGGAGCGTTGCCTGGTCGCCCACCTCAGGGGATCCCCGGTCTACCTGCTCGATGCGAGGTCCCGTAGTCGTGAGGAGTGCGCCGCCTTGTTGGCAGATCCGGATCACGCCGTTTGGTTGGCCCTGCGGAACGGCAACCCCCTAGCTTTCCTCCTCAATGGCCCAGCCAGCGACGATGCGAGCACCATCATCTACGATGAGGGCACGACGAACATCACCGGGGCTTACACGGTCCCCGAGGCGCGGGGGACGGGGATTGCGACGGCGCTTCTGAACCACGCGCTGGCGTGGGCGCGCAGAACAGGGTACGAGCGTTGTGCCGTCGACTTCGAGACCACGAACCCGCCAGCACGCCGGTTCTGGCTGCGCCACTTCACACCGGTGACCTACAGCTTGGGCCGTCATATTGACAGGCGGGCCTTGATGCAGGCTGAACCACAGGCAAGCAGTTAATCGGCACGCATTGGCGGCCGCCCGTGTGATCCAGAGAGGCTGCCGCTGACGCGGCATGCGGGCAAGATGCCCGCGGTCCATAGCAGCCATCTCGGCCACCGTTCGGGTGACTGTGGGTGGCTTGTCGGGACGGGAACTGCGCGCCTCAGCTTAGCTTGATGCGCATGGGCAGGACGCCCGCGCTCCATAACCGCCATCTCAGCCACCGTTCGGGCGACTGTCGGTGGCTTGTCGGAACGGGAACCGCGCGCCTCAGCTTAGCTTGATGCAGATGGGCAGGATGCCCGCGGGCCACGTTGGCGCGCAGGCCTTCTCTAGAGGTATACGGATGTCTTGGTCGCACGCTGTCGCGTCGCGCTAGAAGACGCTGAGGCGGTTGCTTTCCGCCAGGTGATGCGCGTCGTTCCAGCGCACCACCACCGGCCCCAGCGACCGCCATTCGATCTCGGCGATAGCGGTGTTGTCGACCTCGAACTGCCAGTAAGCATCCAGAGGATGGTCGACGAGCAGGCAGAGGATGACGCGGATCGTGCCGCCGTGAGAGACAACCGTCACGGTGTCGTCTGGATGCTGTGCTCGTACCTCGTCGAGGAACTCCCGGAGGCGAGCCGCCATCTGCGCCAGGCTCTCGCCCTCAGGCGGCGTGCGGTTCACGCGATCGGCGTTCCATCTCGCCAGCCTCCTCGGATCCTGATCCGCGATCTGCTGATAGGTCAGGCCCTGCCACACGCCGAAGTTCAGCTCCCTGATACGCGCGTCCTCGTGCACCTCCAGGCCGTGGGGCTGCGCGATCACCCGAGCCGTCTCCGCGGCGCGGCGGAGATCGCTGGTGTAGATCACCTGCAGATCCGCCGAACCGAGGCGACGCGCAGCCGCCGCCGCTTGTTCGCGTCCGGCGTCGTTGAGCCGGACATCCTCCTGCCCCTGATAGCGTCGGGAGGCGTTCCAGGCGGTCTCGCCGTGACGCACGAGCAGCAGTCGAAACACGCTACGCGATCCTCAGGTTCGCATCCAGGACGTAGGTGCGCCCAGGCTGTGTGTCCATCGCTGCCACCCGGTCACCCAATCGCACCTGGCAGGGGCCACCTCTATCAGATCTGATCTTAGCCTCAACGAGCCGCCCACCCTGCCACGTCAGCGCGACCTCGAATCCGCTCCGGGCCCGCAGCCCGGTCACGTGACCGTCGGGCCAGGCCGAGGGAAGCGCCGGCAAGAGATGGAGCAGGCGGACGCCCGCCTCCGTCGTCTGATGGCTCTGGAGCAACATCTCCACGATCCCAGCCGTCGCCCCGAAGTTGCCGTCAATCTGAAAGGGAGGGTGCGCATCGAAGAGATTCGGATAGGTCCCGCCGCGCATGTAGTTCGTCTCGCCGCCGTCGACCAGCTGGAGCATATTCCGCAGCATACGATAAGCGTGATCCCCATCGCGGAAGCGGGCCCAGAGGTTAATCTTCCAGCCCATCGACCAGCCGGTCCCCCCATCGCCACGCAGCTCAAGCGAACGTTGCGCAGCACGAAGCAACGCCGGGGCCGCCTCGGGCGTGATCTGATGTCCAGGATAGACGCCAAAGAGGTGCGAGACGTGGCGGTGGTGGTCGTCGGGATCGTCCCAGTCACGGAACCACTCCTGGAGTTGGCCGTGCTTCCCGACCTGATACGGAAGCAGCCGCTCGCGAGCGACGGAGAGCTCTGCCACGAAGTCCTCGTCGATCCCCAGCGCCTCCGCGGCAGCGATGGTATGGGTAAAGAGATCCCAGATGATGGCCAGATCCATCGTCGAGGCGATGCTGACCGCCAACCGCTCACCGTTGGGGTGCGTGTACATATTCTCCGGTGAGGTCGCTGGCGCCGTCACCAGATGACCGTGTCCGTCCTCGACCAACCAATCCAGGCAGAATTGCGCCGCTTCCCGCATCAGGGGATAGGCCCGCGTGCGCAGGAACTCGACGTCCCCGGTGAAGACGTAATGCTCCCATAGATGTTGGCACAGCCAAGCGCCCCCCATCGGCCACATCGCCCAGACCGGGTTCCCGTCCCCGTAGTTGCCCACCGGCGCCGACTGACGCCAGAGGTCGCTGTTGTGATGTGCGACCCACCCCTGACAGCCGTAGTTGACCTCCGCCGTGACCCGACCGTTTGCGGCCAATTCGTCGATCATCGTCAGCAGCGGCTCGTGGCACTCGCTGAGGTTGCAGACCTCGGCGGGCCAGTAGTTCATCTCAGCGTTGATGTTGAGCGTGTAGTTGCTGTTCCAGGGTGGGGTCACCCTATCGTTCCAGATGCCCTGGAGGTTCGCGGGCTGGGTGCCGGGCCGGGAACTGGAAATGAGGAGGTAGCGACCAAACTGAAAGAAGAGCGCTGCAAGCTGCGGGTCATTGCCCTCAGAAAAGTGGGCCAGACGCCAATCGGTGGGCCGGTCGAGGGCCTCTGAAATGCCGAGGTTCAGATCAACACGATCAAAGAGCGCTCGGTGGTCTTTGGTGTGCGCATCGCGCAAGTCGTCATACGTCTTTTCCAGGGCGCGTTGGATATCCTGAGCGCACTTGACTGTAGGATTCCGGCCTTCGAAGCCCGGGGAGCGCTTAAAGCCATTGAAGCTCGTCGCGGCGGCCAATATCAGGACTGCTGCGTCAGCGTCCCTTACCCGCAGCGCATCGCCCTCTGTGGTGATCGTCCCACCTTGGGCGACCACGCGAAGCTGCGCTTCGAAGCGCATCCCCTCGCCGTCGGGCAGATCGTAGCGAATAGGCTCCTCCCCCTCGTGCCCCTTTGGATCGACGTGCTTGGGCGCCCGACCGCGGAGCGCTAGCGTCGCGTCGTCCAGCAGCGTGCTCTCGGCACGCAAGGGGCTCGTCATACGCGCTGCAAACGAGAGGCCGCCCGGTTCGTCGCAGGTAAGTCGCACCGCGATCACCTGGTCCGGGTGGCTGGAGAACGCCTCCCGCGTGTATAACACACCACCGGCCCGGTAGCGCGTGGTCACGACCGCACGCTCAAGGTTCAGCTCACGCTCGTAAGCGACGACCTCACCCGTGTGCTCAAGGGTCAAGAAGAGATCGCCAAGAGTCAAATAGGGCTGAGTAAAGGGCCCCTGCATATCCTTGCAGAGGTCGTTGGCCCGTGGAAAATCACCGGTGAAGAGCGCCTCTCGAACCTTCAACAGAACGGCGCGCGCCTGCGGGTTGTTCCAGTCCGTGGGGGCGCCCGCCCAGAGCGTATCCTCATTGAGTTGAAAGCGCTCCTGCGCCACGCCACCGAAAACCATCGCGCCAAGCCGGCCATTGCCAATGGGCAGCGCCTCGGTCCAGCGTTCTGCAGGTTGCGTATACCAGAGTCGCCAATGTGTCATCGAAGCTCCTTTCGAGCGTAAGCGCGAACTATCGACTGCGAACGGCAACACCTTCGGCAGAGGCCGCTTTAGCAAGCGCAGCCATCGTCTCCTGGGTCGGCGGTGCAAGATCGCGCGCCCCGTACGTCAGGCCCAGGCTGGCGTATTTGTCCCCCGCCATACGATGAAAGGGCAACAACTCGAGGGAGATGAGTGCGTCGCTCCGCCCATCGTGGGATGCGCGTCGGGCCTGCAGATTCCGCACGAACGCGGCGATGGCGCCGATCTCCTCAGGCGTGTCGTTCACCGTCGGGACCACCGGGGTTCGGAAGATGATGGGCTTCCCAGTCTCGACCAAGCGCCGGGCGTTGTCCAGGATGAGCCGGTTTGACGCGCCCACAGCCCATTTGTGTTTCTCCGGATCCATATGTTTGAGATCCATCATCAGGAGATCGGTCACGGGCAGCAGCCGCGCCAGCCTCTCCCACGGGACGTGTCCCGCGGTCTCGAGCGCCGTATGAATCCCCTCCTCGCGACAGCGTGCGAGGATCTCGTAGGAGAACTCAGGCTGATACACCGGCTCCCCACCCGAGAGGGTCACCCCGCCCTCCGAGTTCTCGTAGAAGGGGCGATCCTGAAGCACCTCGTGGACGACCTCCTCGACCGTCATCTCGCGCCCGCTGAGCTCACGCGCGCCAGCGTAACAGACCTCGACGCAGGCGCCGCAGGCGATACAGCGCTCCCGATAGAAGACGGGCTCGCCCGCCTCGTTCAGGGTCTGCGCCCCTTCGGGGCAGGCCTCGATGCACGCGCCGCACCCTATACAGCGGTCGGGATGCAGCTGCAGCTCCAACGAGGGCTCAATACTCTCCGGATTGTGACACCAGAAGCACCGCAAGGTGCACCCTTTGAGAAAGACGGTCGTCCGGATCCCGGGCCCGTCGTGAATGGAGAAACGTTGAATGTTACAGACTAGTCCTGTGATCATAGCTCTATCGCGAACCTGGATTCGTGAGGGATGCAGTAGGGAGTATGAAGTAAGGAAGTATGGGTCGGCGCTGGCGGACCTTACTTCCTACTTCCTGCTTCTTACTTCCTGTGATCAAAGAGTGCCTCCAAAGGGAGCAGTATCCATCAGCCATAGTAACCCCGATATCTCTCTAAAGCGTCAAAGATCGCGGCGATGTTCTCCAACGGAACATCCTCGCCGATCTCAGCCGTCAGCCAGAGGCCGCCCTCGGGAGACCCGAGAGTTTCCACCGCGGCCCGGACGTGGTCGTCAATCTCGTCTGGGGTCGCGAAAGGGAAGAGCTGCCGGTCGAGATCGAGGTCGACACAGACCGTGCCCTTACCGACCTCAGCAAGGCGCGCCAAGCCATTCGCCCCGACCTGAGGATTGATGACATTCACGCCGCAGTCGACGAGATCGGGAATGATCTCGATAATGTGCCCGTCACTGTGCATATAGACATAGTACCCGGCCTCACGGAAAGGGCCATAGATGGCAGCATAACAAGGCTTGAGGTACTGTCGCCACTTCCGCGGGCTGATCGGCAAGCGCTGCTGCATACCCAGATCGTCCCCGAAGCTAACGATCGGGTCGACATCGTCCTGAGCCTCGAGCGCTGCTAACCTCAGCCGCGCCTGGCGCAGATTGTAGCGCAGGACCTTGTCGATGAGCAGCTGCAGCTCCGGTGGCTCCTCGGCGAAGTCGATCATCAGCTCCTCGAAGCCGCGCAGATCCTGCAATCGAAGGTACATAAAGCCGTGAGGAAACCCTACGTCCTCCTCGGGAATCTGGAGGTCGTGGACATCTGCCCGCGTCGGGACAGGATGCCCGGTCACAATCGCCTCCATCCCCGTCTTGAGGTTGGACCAGACACACCCCCAGGCATCCACGTGCTCCCCGCGTACGTAGGTCTCAGTGTGCACGGCGTCGTAGTCCCGCGCACCGCCCTGCTCGCCAAAGAGCGCGGGATGCTGCGCCACCAGCTCACTCAGCGCATCCCGGTACTTCATCCAGGCCGCCGGCAGAATGCTCGCCGTGACGGGGATGTGCTCCGGGTTGCTAAAGGTCAACGACTTGATACGATCGCTTGTTGTCAAGATCAGAATCCTCCTACAAGAGCAGGAGTAGGAAGTAGGGAGTCAGAAGTCATCCGGCTAGAACCACCGGCTTGCTCCTTACTTCATGGAAAAACGCTACGAGTCCCCCAAATCACCACTCAAGACCGACGGACACCAAAAACGCTCGATGTAGCCGATAACGAGCTGTGTGCCGGCCGTGTGGCTCACGTAGGGCGATCGGGCCGGATTATACATCGCATCCGTCAGATCTCGAACCAACGCAATGGGTACGCCCCAGCGCACCATCTGCTTGATGCCGAACGAACGATTCAAGATGCACATATTGGTGTGCACGCCCATCATCAGGACCTGCTTCACATCCCAGAGCCTGAGCAAGTTGTAGATCCCACGGCCTTGATCGGAGATCGTATCGCGAGCCTGATCGATCTCGATCGCAGGATGTTGACGGGTCCAGGCCCGGTAGGGCTCCCCCTCGCCGGTGTCCGATCCCTCGTCCGAATCGTCGATAGGGAGCGGCGGATCGTCGTGGGCCAACTCGGCAGGCGGCGTCACAACCGGCGCCTCAAGTGCCCGCTGGCGTGCGGGCACACCGGCGTAGAACTCCAGCGTGTCCGAGGGAGCGTGAATGATGTGCACCCCTCTGGCGCGGGCAGCGGCGATCACACGGTTCATCCGCGGGGCCATCGCGTCAACGCGTTCTGCGGCGCCGCGGCTCCAGTGGTTGTCCCACATATCGCAGATGATAACAGCCACACGCTGAGGCAAGATGGTGGACGTCGTAATGTCCCCTCGCCAGATCGCGTGACCTTCAGTGTCCTCGCCGAGGGCGAAGCGGCGCAGAGCCAGCTTCAACGGCGTCGATTCAGTAGACATGGCGTATTCCATCGAAGTCGCGCAGAATGGGATCCTCGAGCCGCACCATATGCTCACGCATCTTGGCGATCAACTCCTTCTGCAGGCCGTGGGTCTCAGGAAGGTCGATCAGGTTGCGCATCTCCCAGGGATCGTTCACCAGATCGTAGAGCTCGCCGATGTCCGAGTGATTGTAGACGAACTTGTGCGTTCGCGTGCGAATCATCCGCTGCTCATACCGAAAGAGCTGCGCAAAGAACTGCGCATAGACGCTGTCTCGATCCGTCGAGGCCGGCGCCCCCGCGATCTGTGAAAGGATACTCCGGGTATCCGGCTCGCCAGGTGCGGGGCGGCCCGCCATCTCGAGGAACGTAGGATAGAGATCCTGCAGGTAGACGAACTCGTCACACACACTGCCAGGCGCGTCGCAACGCGGATGGGCTGCGATCATCGGAAGCCGATAGCACTGCTCGTAGGTAAAGGGGCCCTTCTCGATCAGCCGATGCGCGCCCATATTGTCCCCGTGATCGGTGCTGAAGACGACCAGCGTGTTGTCCGCACATCCAAGGGCCTCCAACTCCCCCAAGATCATACCCACCAGGTCGTCGATCAATGTCACGTAGCCCCAGTAGCGCGCAACAATCTCCCGCCACCGCCCCCAACCACCTTCTGAGAGCCCCCAGTACCGCTCCACCATCTGCTGAACGAAGGGCTTCCGCTCCCAAGTCTCGCCAAAGCTGGGCTCGACGGGGATGGAGGCGGGATCGTACATCGAGTAGTAGGGCTCGGGAATCAGGCAAGGGGTGTGCGGGCCCCAGAAGTTGGCCCAGATGAAGAAGGGCGCGCCCTCCCTGTCACGACGGGTCTTCATTATGCGCAGGAGCTCAACAGCGTCCTCAGCCACCATATACTCAAAGCTGGTCTCGAGGCCGCCCGAGTGCAGCGCGTACATCTCCTGCCCTTGCTTACCGGGGTTGTCGCCGTAATGAGCCTGCAGGACCTTAGGGGGCTCGTAGCCGTGCGACGCCAGGTATTCCTCATAGTGCGTTGTCGCGCCACGGCTGCCGGCCCGCGGTCCAAATCTCAAGCCCTCGATCAGACCGTTGTAGACGGGATAGCCGTAACCGGGGAAATCCTTCCCCTCGAACCCGTAGTCCGTCGCCACCTTAGGGTCATCGACGTGCCACTTGCCGGCGTAGCCCAGGTTATAGCCCGCCGCGCCGAGCTCTGAAGCGAGATTGGGAATCTCCGGATTGAGCTCTTGGTTATTGACGCGCACATAGTTCTTGTGAGGGTAGACCCCGGTGAAAAGCGCTGCTCGTGAGGGTGAACAGGGCACCGTAGAGGTATAGGCCCGGTCGAACCGGACGCCACGCTCGGCGAGACGATCGAGGTTCGGGGTCTGACAGATCTCCGCACCATAGCACCCCAGACTGTCGTAGCGATGTTGATCGGTGAGGATCAGGACAATGTTCAGCCGTTCAGCAGGTTGCGGCACGTCTGTCTCCTTGTTTTGAGTTCAGTTCGGACTCATTTTAGCGATTCTAGAGGTCCGGTCAATCCACCAAAGAGAGCTCAACGACCTCCCTGGACCCAGCAATGCAACAATGATATGTACAAATCTCGCCCTTTGCAAGATCAGCGCTTGAAGATTTCCTATAGACCGCTAGAATGAGGACGTATCGAGATTCAGAAGCGAACAAAGCTCAACGCAAAGGAGGGCTACAATGAGCATCAAGAAGCAGTTCCTGAAGAGTCGACCGGAGTGTAAGGTCAAACTACGCGTGACCGAAGAACAAGCCGAAGACGCTGAGAGCATCCACGTTGTCGGCGACTTCAACGACTGGGACACGAGCGCGACCCCGATGAAGCAACTCAAGAGCGGGGACTTCACCGCCATCCTCTACCTCGATCTGGACAAGGACTACGAATTCCGCTATATGGTCAACGGTGAGGCCTGGATGAACGAGCCGGACGCCGACCGGCAGGCAGAGACGCCCTACCCCGGCGTGACGAACTCGGTCATCTCGACCCATACGTAGCCTCATACAGAACCGCGTCAGCAGACACAGAGGCTTAGCGTATAGGCATAGCTGCTAGCCAGCCGCCCCAAGGCAAGATGCACCCTGTGCATCCATTCCTGGGGCGGTTTTTCCTTTTTAGATGAGTCCTTCGATGCTTGAACTAAGGAGCTGGCTCCGGTTGCACATTGGCCTCGACCCTTATCTCAAGCCAAGGTCTTGTCGGATCGTCACTCTTCATCCAGACCACCCGGGTCACCTGCCCCACGGTCTTGTGGAAATCCGGATCGAAGAAGACCTGAAGATCGGCGCGGTGGCCCGGAGCTATGACGCTGGAGGAGAGCTCAGCGATCGTGCAACCGCAAGAGGTCACCAGGTTGCTCAGATGCAGATCGGCAGTGCCGGTGTTCTGGATAGCAAAAACATAGGAGACTGGAGGATCTGGTGGAATCTCCCCAAAGTCAAAGCTGGCCCGCGGAATATCAACCATCGGACCCGAAACACCTTCGGAGACCTCCCTGGGCTGGGGAGGACTCGCGGGGATCAAGTTTATGTCGTGTCCCCCGCGTAGGGGCTTCACAGGATCAGCCAGAGGAAACAGATCAGCGCCTTCCTCAGTTTCAGAGAGCGCCTGCACGACTGGCGGGCGAGTGTTCATCCTTGGCCATATGTAAGCGCCGACCAGTAGGACAACCGCCAGGATGGCAGCCGCCCACAGGGTTCGGCGATTCCGGGCGCGACGTGCATACGCGCTGTGGGTCGAAGGTCTCTTACTGCGACCAAGTATCTTAACCATATCTACACTCCTATCACTCGGTAGTTCAGAATGGGTTCGGCGTCCTTGAAAGAACGCCAGTTCTCTCACCAACCTGTGTGCCCGAAGCCAAGAACTCCACCACCTCCACCGTGAAGGTGAACACAACCTCGGGGGTGTCCGGATCATTCGAGCGGACATAGACCTTCCGCAAAAACTGCCCCGTTGCGCCAGCGTGCGCCTGTGGATCGAAGGTCACGGTTAAGGTTGCCGACGCCCCGGGCGCGATCTCTCGTGTCTCCGCATCGACCGTGGTGCAACTGCATGAGGTACTCAGCTCGGTAATCTCCAATGCGCCAGCGCCAGCGTTGCGAATCTCGAAGGTGTAGCTGATTGGCTGGTCGTTGGGGATCGTCCCGAAGTCCGCTTCTTGGGTCTCCAGAAAGATCTCCCCTGAAACGCCGCGTCCACATGCACTGACAACCGCCAGTATCAGCAACAATCTAGACCAGCCATGTTTCGGGCTCATAGTCCGCACCCGCTGCCGCCGGCGGGGCCCTGTTGGAGCAGACCCTGCAGACCCAGCCATTGGTGCACGCTCTGGAAGCCCGTCCCCGACGCGAGCTCAGCCCCGACAGCGGCACGCGCATCAACGTCGTCCCACGACGTATCCAACGCGTGCTCTGCATAGAGCCTGAGCTCGCGTGTCTGTCTCGGGAACCAGAAGGTGTTCGCGGCTTTTGCCGCTTCAAACATCGCTTCCTCTGTCTCATCGGCAGCGCTCATCAGCTCCAACAAGCCTAGCATCGCCATGCCATGGTTGCAGTCCGGGAAAGTGGTTGGGTTATTGCAGCAGGGACGGTACACAGCGCCAGCCACGTTCTCCAGGCGCGTTTGCTGTTCCGGTGTCAGCGTGATCAGCTCCTCGCTCGCATAGAGGACGACAGAGGCCTGCCTGCCGATCGTCCATCCGGCAGTGGAGGCATAGCCGCCGATCTCACCGTCGCCGACGGTCACCATCGGGCCGCGAGCCAGAATGGGATTCGCGTTCGTCAGACCCATCCCCCAGAGGAGGTTCAGCAGAAAATCCGCATTCTCACGGCTGAGGACGAGGTTAGCCTCGCTGCCCTCAGTGAGGAGCGCGAGCTGCTGCAGCGTCAAGGGATTGGCATTCTGCTCATAGAGCGCGACATATCGCTCCAGATCGATGGCCTCGGATGCAATGAGACGCGGCCCCAGGTCTCCCAGCGATACCGGGAGCGTGTAGGGCTCCCAGGCCAGCAACTCAGTGCCTGGCTTCGGCTCGGACGCACTCTCAGCGTCACCGATGTCACCATCCACACCTAGAAGCATACCGGCATCTGCCGAGCGCGGCGGTATAGTCTGCTTGGTCAAACGCCTCAACATCACGTACTCCACGCCCACGAGGACCAAGAGGCCAGCGATGACGATGACCAAGACGGTTTTGAGAGTTCTGCGGCTCATGGGTGCACCTTCTCTTCCTCTTCAGCGGAGGTTGGATCCACGGATTCCGCGTCAGGCGGGTGGTCAGCGCTCTGGGTGACCGCCGCCAGTTGGCCCTGCAAGGTGGCGCGCACTGACTCGAAGTGGGCCTCAAGGATGGGATAGCCTGCCCAGACCATAGCCAATCCTGCTAGGGAGCCTGAGATCAACCGCGTCCAGGAGTTGAACGACCCCAGGGCGTTACCCACGTAGAAGCTCGACCCCAGTCGCTCATGGGTCAATGCAGCGAGCCATATATTCGTGTACCGGAATCCGACGTTGAATCCAGCGAGGTCGCTGAGCACGTGCGTGCCGCCATCCACCGCCATCGGCACCAGCAGAAGTGCAGGCCAAAGGAGATTCGGGATGCATAGTCGGTGACGCACCAGGGCAAAGAGAAGCCCGCCGACAAAGAGCCCCGCGTAGATGGCCACCATACGATCAGACCACGCGACCTTGTAGCCCAGGGTCGGCGTCCCCCTAAAGGCTCGCATTGCCAGTCGCGGATCGCCAGCCGGCGCCAAGGGCAGCAGCTCGGATGCTGCGTAACTGGCTTGAGATCCGAACAGAAAGAACGAGCGATCGGCAAACTGGTGGCACAGGAAGCTAAAGATAACGTATATGATCCGACCGGCCCCTGCAGCCCCGACCTTCATCAACACAGGCGCGAGCCAGGGAAGCCCAGAAACCAAGCCCCATCCCAGGTTCGCCAGAGCCAACCACCGATGCGCAAAAAGAGCGGTAACGTCATTCAACGCTACCGCCTGGCTGTGATCAGGCCTTACAACGCTATCCGAGGAGCCAGATTGGGCGGTCATGGCTTCTCAACCAGTCTCCAGAAAGCTATCAGGCGTGCAACCAAGATGTGGCACCTCCTTCGGGTCGATGGTCATTAGGATAGCGGACAAGGAACTCCCCATAAAGGGGCATTATGCCAAGTGGGGACACCGCCAAATGGCCTATGACGAGCGGCGGGAGATGGCCCTGGTGATCTTGTCCCACACAGGGATCATAGAGAGGTATGTTCAACGAGGAGATCACAAGCACTATGACTTCAGTGACTTCGACAGCTCACCAACGGGCGCAATCACGCGCCACGCACGACATCGTCCATTGCATCGGAAACACACCTCTGGTGCAACTGGCCCGCTTCTACCCCTCTCGAGGCGGACCCCAGCTCTTTGCAAAGCTGGAATATCTGAACCCTGGCGGCAGCGTCAAGGACCGCATCGGTAAGTCGATGATCGAAGCGGCCGAGCGAAACGGCAGGCTGGGTCCTGGAGGCACAGTCATCGAACCCACAGCCGGGAATACTGGGATCGGGCTCGCCGTTGTCGCAGCAGTGCGGGGCTATCGGTGCGTCTTTATCGTGCCAGAACGCTTCAGTCAAGAGAAACAAGCTCTGATGCGCGCTCTGGGCGCCGAGATCGTCCATACGCCAACTAAGAATGGGATGGAGGGCGCCATCGACAAGGCCTATGAATTGGCCGAGGGGATCGACGGCGCTGTGGTGATGCAGCAGTTTGCCAATCCCGCCAATATGGAGGCGCACTATCGGACGACCGGACCAGAGATTTGGCAACAGATGGAGGGGCGCGTCGATCTGGCGGTGCTGGGCGCCGGGCCCGGCGGCACCTTCACCGGGGTCGTGCGCTACCTCAAGGAGCGAAACCCGGACGTCCACGCTGTGATCGTGCAGCCATATGGCGCCTCACTGGGCAAAGGATACAGTGGCTCTCACAAGATCGAGGGCATTGGCATCGATTGCGTCGAGACGACGGAACTGCTCGATGAGAGCCTGATCGACCGGATGATTGTCGTGAAGGACCAGGCCGCTCACGCGACGGTTCATCAGCTGGCCCGGACGGAGGGGATGTTAGTTGGCAGCTCCAGCGGCGCAGCGGCCCACGCCGCGCGCATCGTGGCGGGTGAGATCAAGCGCCACGGGGAGTGGGAAGGACTGTCGGCAGACGAGGCGCGCATTGTGACCCTCTTCGCCGACGGCGGCGACCGGTATCTGAGCAAAGGGCTTTACGCCAGCTTCGCCGAGTGGACCGCATAGGCCGTGGCGATGAACACTAAGATCAGTCCGGACTACCGCTTCGAGACCCTCGCTATTCACGCCGGGCAGGAGCCTGATCCGACCACAGGCGCTGTCATCCCGCCCATCCACCAGACTTCCACCTTCGCACAGGACGGGGTAGGAGGGGAGAGTTGTCGGAAAGGTACCCCCCGCTACGAGTACTCGCGGACGGGAAACCCAACGCGACACGCCCTTGAGACCTGCCTCGCGCACCTGGAGGGCGCGCGGTTCGGCTTGGCCTTCGCTTCTGGCATGGCCACGATCGATGCGGTGACGCGACTGCTGCGTCCTGGCGATCGTGTCATCGTCGGCAACGATGTCTACGGGGGCACCTACCGGCTCTTCGAGAAGGTCAGTGCACCGTTCGGGATCACTTTCGATTACGTAGACGCGGCTGACGCAGCACAGGTAGAAGCTGAGCTGCGACGCGAGACACGAATGATCTGGTTGGAGACACCCACCAACCCGCTCTTGCGGCTGGCTGACATCGAACGCATCTCGAAGCTGGCCCACACGCACGACGTCCTAGTCATCGTCGACAACACGTTTGCCACGCCCTTCGCGCAGCAGCCGCTGGGTCTCGGTGCCGATCTCGTCGTGCACTCCACAACCAAGTACCTGGGGGGCCACTCCGATGTGGTCGGCGGCGCGGTCCTGGCCAACGATGCGGACCTGTACCACAGCCTCGCCTTCCTGCAGAACGCCGTGGGCGCTGTGCCGGGCCCCTTCGACTGCTGGCTGACGCTGCGAGGCATCAAGACCCTGTCGGTGCGGATGAGCGCGCATGAGTCCAACGCCTTGGCGCTGGCCCACTTTCTGGGGAGCCATCCTGCGGTCGAGCGCGTGATCTATCCCGGCTTGGCCTCGCACCCGCAGTACGCGCTGGCCCGGCGCCAGATGACGTGCTTTGGTGGGATGATCAGCATCACGGTCCGAGGGGGCGCGGCTGCCGCGCGGCAGATGGTTGAGTCGACCGATCTTTTCACCCTGGCTGAATCCCTAGGTGGCGTGGAGTCCCTCATCGAGCTCCCCTCCCACATGACACACGCCAGCACCCACGGCTCGACTCTGGAGATCCCCAGCAACCTGATCCGGCTCTCGGTGGGCATCGAGCATCTTGAGGATCTACGGGAGGACCTTGACCAGGCACTCACGCAGACAGGCTGAAGCCAGCTCCGACGAAATGAGGACAGGCTAGTGTCCCTCTGCCTCGAGCATCCTGACGAAGTCGCCGTGCCAGCTGTGGTACCAGACGCCGCCCGAGCTCCCATGCACGCTCAGCATTCCCTCGATCTCGCCGTCGCGCAGGGTGTGGAACGTATAGTATCCATAGAACTCGTCGCCGTGCTCGTCAACTGTAAGCGGCGGACGCTGACCTTCTGCCCAAGCTGCTGCATAGCTCAGCGCCTCCTCCTCGGAGAGCGTATTAGTCACCTGAGACTGGCCCATCATCCCGCCCATCCCAAAGCCGCCCGAATGCATACCATATCGTCCATTCCACATCATATTGGGCCCAGGTTCCGGTCCGATCGCTCCTGTCTCCTTATCCAACAAGATCTCCATCGCACCCATCCCGGTGTCCGGCTCCTCTGCCACCGCGTAGAAGTTGTACTCAAACTCCATCACCTCAGAGATCTCAAGGTCAGCATAGCCGATGTCGGCCAGGTAGCCCTCAAAGGCTTGTTGAGCCTCTTCCAGTGAAAGGCCTGCCGCATCCTGCACGGCATCACGTTCGAGGAACTGACACGCATCAGCTTCCGCCCCTCGTCGTCCCATCATACCTGGCCCCCAGAGGCCACGGCGCCCCGACGGTCTGCACTGGCTCCAGGGCGTTCCCCAACCCCACGCATCGCGCATACCAAAAGGCCGTGCACCCCACAGTAGATTTCGCCCAAATGTCAGCAGCGCGATGATAGTCAATCCTCCCAACAACGCAACGACCACACCCACGGACAGGACAATCCACATCCAGCGTTTCATTGGACAGCCTCCTCACAAAGCCTCCCGAAAAGATGACCCGGATGAAGCTTCGGGGTATCGGGCAGGCGTTCTACATATTCTACAGCTACGAATCCTTCTCTATCTCTCCCAGTATAGGGGGTCGCTAGTCCTACCGCGGCTGGATAGAGTTGGAGATGCGATTGGCATGAGTTAGCAGCCCTGGAGTCAGGAGACAGCTTGTTAGCTCGGCGACCCTAGACCAACAGTATCTTGCCCTAGCCACTGAGTCCGGCACAGGGTTTGACACAGAGCGTCGTCTGCCCCTTGACCCAGACCCGGTACTAGAGATGACGAAAGCCTGGACGTCAGCGACGTGCACACCCGACCCACCTGGCGATTGTCTAGCTGTTACGACAACAAGGATGGAGATGGGAGAGACGCGGGCAGTCCTTTCGAGGAACAGTCGAGGCTTACAGCAGTTATGATCGGTTGAGGATAGTCTAGCATCAGAAGATGCGGAATCACATCGGAGGATAAATCTATGAGCAACCACGGATTCGGTCCCCGCGCGAGACGCCTGATAGGCGCCTTCCTGATAGTTGACGGAGTGTTGGCGGCCACGCTAGGGCGCACGTATGTCCGCGTCTGGGAGTGTGGTCCAGAGAGTAGGCCCTACAGGCGGGCCATAGGCTGATTGGCACGGCGTCCCCCCTGGCTCATCCGCGTGGCGGGTCTGTTGGAAGCCAGTGTAGGCATCGGTCTATTGGGCACTGCACCTGTCTCCGTGCCTGAACTCTACGCCGCGACGGCCGATATCTACGATCAAATCGAGACTGTCTGGCGAGACTGGCTCTATGGTGAGGGGCACCGGGCATTCGACGTTGCGATGGCAGCACATCTGCCCGCTGGCGGCGACGTTCTTGACCTAGGCTGTGGCACCGGCGCGAACCTGGTCCGGCTGAGCCACATGGGCCAACCCTTCGGCAGTTACACCGGTGTAGATCTGTCAGAGGAAATGCTGGCTCGCGCGCGATGCAAAGGAGAAGGGCAGGAGAATGTACGCTTTCTCCAGCTAGATCTGCAGACTGATACGCTCCCTGAAGGCCCGTACGATCTCGTTGTCTCCACGTGGGTCATTGAGCACCTTGCGAATCCCGATGAGGTGGTGCGGAAGGCCTGGCAACGCCTGCGCCCAGGGGGAGATATGATTTTATTCTTCGAAATCTCTACGGGCTTCTGGTGGGGGCAGATGGTCGACCATCTGCTGCGTTTCCTCAGCGCCAGACACGTACCCGAGGAAATCTATCTGAAATTCCCCGGGCTGGCAGCTGTAAGCCGCTATCGCGGTCTCTTTGGCGATGTAGCTCTGGTTACGCTCCACAAGCCCCACGAGTAGCTCCCGACAAGGACAGCTAAGCTATGCGGCGGGTTACGCGTCTGCCATTCAGACTGCCCGGGCGTGGATGAGTTTCACAAGTGCGCCTGGAGCAAGCTCCTCCACATCCTCGATGCGCAGGCCGGATCTCTCCACGTTCACTGTGGTTCGACGTGCGATGTGTGGCCCCATTATGCGCACTACGAGGGGATCCAGCAGGTCCATCAGCGGCCCGATGACGGGTGCGTTGACGCGCACGTGCTCCAGCAGCAGCACTTGCCCACCCGACCGGACGACGCGACCGACCTCGGCCAAGCCTTGGACAGGATCTGGTACCGAACAGAAGACAAAGGTTGCTACAGCAGCATCAAAGACGCCGGTGGCAAAGGGGAGGCGCTGTGCATCTGTCTGCGCGAGCTCTACGGTCGCGCCGCTCTGGCTTACTCGCTGCTGAGCCCGCGCCATCATATTACGGCTCAAATCGATGGCCACGATCTCTGACGCCTCGGGATGATACGGAAGGTTCTTGCCCGTACCGACCCCCACCTCCAGTAACTCATGGCCCTCTACACGAGACCAGAGGCGTTCGCGCCAGCGGCTGAACGCGACTTGCTCCACAATGCCCTCCATCGCATCGTATATCGGTGCGATGCGGTCGTAGCGTTTCCGCGTTGCTGCAGTGGGTGTTCGATCGGCCATTGTTCTCCCTCATTGTCTGGCGTGAAAGGTGCACGCGGTGCAGGCGTTACGCGTGAGTGGCGACGATACAATTGAGCGTGTCCTCACCGCTGAGGTGCGTTCACCCTCTGCTTCCCCGCGGCTTCTGCCGCCCAGCCACCCGTAGGTCGGTCAGTGCCGGGGCAGAATGGCGCCGCCGCCCAGAACCACCTCGCCGCGATAGAGCACCAGGAACTGGCCCGGCGTGACATCGCGCTGCGGCACGTCGAAGTCGATCCGCACTCGCTCTGCAGAGAGCGGCGTGGCCGTCACGGTCGTGGGCTCGGCCTGGGAGCGTATCTTGGCGGTGGCCCGAAAGGCCTCGCGCGGCAATTCTCCGCCGACATAATGCATCCCGTCCGCGAGACACATGCTAAAGCCCAGCTCCTCCTCCGGTCCTACAATGATGGTATTCTCGTCCGCGACAATATCCAGAACGTAGACTGCCTCGGGGACAGCGACATTCAGACCCCGACGCTGCCCGATCGTATAGGCGGGCAGCCCCTCGTGCTCGCCCAGCACATACCCACGCTTGTCGCGGATGGGGCCTGGCGTAAAGAACTCGGGAACTCGCTCCGACAAGAAGCGCCGATAGTCGCCATCGGCCAGGAAGCACAGATCCTGGCTCTCCGGCTGCTCGGCGATTGGTAGGTCACGATGACGAGCGGCTTCACGCACTTCAGGCTTGGTCATCTCTCCCAGCGGAAAGAGGGTATGGGCCAGCTGGTGTTGCCCGAGGATGTGCAGGAAGTAGGACTGGTCCTTGTGGTGATCCACACCCCGCAGGAGAGAGTAGTGTTCTCCTTCCTGCCGCACGCGGGCATAGTGACCGGTCGCCAAGAAGTCTGCCCCGGAACGCAGGGCCAGATCCAGCAGCAGACCGAAGCGTATCGTGCGGTTGCAGGGCACGCACGGGGAGGGCGTGCGGCCAGCTGCGTACTCCCCGATGAAGTAGTCGACCACCGCCTCCCTGAACTCA
The DNA here is from genome assembly GCA_964586915.1 of uncultured Anaerolineales bacterium. Classification (GTDB taxonomy): domain Bacteria; phylum Chloroflexota; class Anaerolineae; order B4-G1; family SLSP01; genus PWVB01. Next base: position 9,136 of record CAZPJP010000039.1, on the reverse strand, counting down.
TCCTGAACGTCAATCAGATGAAAGGGGATGCCAAGTTGCGCCGCGACCGCCCTTGCGCGAGTCACGCTGGCCGGCGTGCAGCAGCGGTTGATCCGGGCGTCTCCCGGCCCACACTCGGCCCACAGTTTAAGCATCACGCCTGTTACGTCGTAGCCCTGTTCGACGAGCAAAGCGGCAGCGACAGCGCTATCGACGCCACCGCTCAAAGCCACCACAACGGGAGTGTGGTGCGTCTCCGATTCTTCTGTCACCCGACTCTCTGCCATCACCTACGCTCCTGTCGCTGAGAGAATCAGCCAAAACCAGCGGCTACCTCCACTCGGCACCGCCGGTGAACGCAACCGATATGGCATTTGCCACCTCATCTTAACCTATTCGAGCGGCGAACGGTCACGCGAACCGGGACCGGTCGTGGCCCAGCGCCAGGGACCCAAAGAGAGACCAGCGATCGGGCGAACTCCTTCATCCATCCGGTGAAGGCTCGATATATCCAAGCATACATGCAAAACCCCCTTAAGTCTATGTCCTATGTAGCATAGCTGACAGGAAGTCCTCCCAACAGGCGCATTAGGCTGGTCATGGGTACCGCCAAATGGCCCATATGGCATGAGGAGAAACAGCCCTGGCAGGCTTTCGGCGATGCGGGACAATCATCGAGATCATTCCAACACAATCAAGGGACGTATACGGAGGTAGTCCTGATGAGTCAACGAAGAGAATTGGTACTCCCCGTCAAGGGGATGACTTGCGCCTCTTGCGTGAGCCACGTCGAGAAGGCACTCAGCGGCGTGCAAGGGGTCAGTAGCGTGAATGTGAACCTCGCCACCGAGAAAGCGCGGCTCTGGTTCGATACCGATGTGACAGCCGGCTCGCTGGTGAAGGCGGTGCAGAGCAGTGGCTATGATGTCGCAACGGAGAACGCGACCTACAGCGTCGGCGGAATGACCTGCGCGTCCTGCGCAGGCCACGTAGAGAAGGCATTGAGCAAAATCCCGGGCGTGCTAGAGGCAAACGTGAACCTGGCGACAGAGAAAGCCACGGTCGCTTTCGTGCCCGGCTCGGTGGATCTGCCTATCCTCAAAGAAGCTGTCACCGCCGCGGGGTACGAGCTGATCGAACCCGCAGCGGACCAGACCGCGGCTGAGGCCGCGGAGGAAGAATCTCCGCAGACGGGGGAGGCCGATCGCAAAATGGCGGAAGCCCGCCGTCGGATGTGGATCGCCTGGGCCTTCACAGCCGTGGTGATTGCCTGGATGCTGCCGGAGATGTTCTTCGGTCGGATGTGGCCAAACCCCACGATCTACAATCTGGGGATGATCCTGCTGGCGCTGCCGGTGCTCGGTTGGGTGGGCCGTCGCACGTTCAGGAGCGGGGTCCGCGCGGCTTTGCACGGCTACGCCAATATGGATACATTGATCGCGCTGGGAACCGGCGTGTCGTTCCTGAGCGGACCGGCCTCTTTCTTTGCGCCGATCGCAAACTACGCAGGGGTCGCAGCCATGATTATGGCTTTCCACCTGACCGGGCGCTATATCGAGGAGACAGCCAAGGGACGCGCCTCCAAGGCGATCCGGAAGCTGCTGGAACTCGGTGCCAAGACGGCCCACGTTGAACGGGACGGACTCGAGGTCGAGATACCCATCGATCAGGTGCTGATTGGTGACGTGATGATCGTACGCCCCGGGGACAAGATCCCCACCGATGGCGTCGTGGTTGCGGGTGAGAGCGCCGTGGACGAGTCGATGGCGACCGGGGAGAGCATGCCCATCACTAAACGCGAGGGCGACGAGGCCATTGGCGCGACCGTCAATCAGGAGGGGCTGCTCAAGGTTCGCGCGACCCGCGTCGGCAAGGACACGTTCCTCGCGCAGGTCATCAAGCTGGTTGAGGAAGCCCAGGGAACCAAGGTTCCGATCCAGGCGTTTGCCGACAAGATCACGTCGGTCTTCGTGCCGATCGTGATCGGGATCGCGCTGCTCACGCTGATGGCGCGGTTCGCCCTGCCGGGCGTCACTCAGTCCCTGACGGAGCTGGGCTCCTTCCTGCCCTGGGTAGACCCGAACCTGGGTGTGCTCACGCTGGCGATCGTCTCGATGGTGGCCGTCTTTGTCATCGCGTGCCCATGCGCCCTGGGCCTGGCCACGCCGACCGCGTTGATGGTCGGGAGTGGAATGGGTGCCGAGCATGGCGTTCTGATCCGCAGTGGTGAGGCAATCCAGACACTCAAGGATGTGAGCATCGTGATCTTCGACAAGACCGGAACCATCACCAAGGGTAAGCCCGAGGTGACCGATATCGTGCCGCTCAATGGCTTCCACGAGCGGGTCGTGCTCCGGGCGGCGGCCTCCGCAGAGAAAGGGAGCGAGCATCCGCTAGGACGTGCCATCGTGGACCATGGCGAAACGCTTGGCCTGGCACTAGGGACGCCAGAAGGCTTCCGGGCGCTCCGCGGTCGCGGCATCACAGCGACGGTGGATGGCGAGCGCGTGCTCGTGGGGTCGCGCCGCCTGATGGGCGAGGAAGGGATAGTAGCGTCGGATCTGGAACGTGAGATGCAGACGCTCGAAAGCGACGGCAAGACGGCGATGCTGGTGGCTATCAACAACGAGCTTGCTGGCGTGATTGCGGTGGCCGACACGCTCAAGGCGGACTCCACGGACGCGATCGCGGAGCTGCACGCACTCGGCGTCCAGACCGCGATGATCACCGGTGATAATCAGCGCACGGCTGAGGCCATCGCCCGCCATGTCAACATCAATCACGTACTTGCCGAAGTGCTGCCCGACGGCAAGGTCGATGAGGTCCGTCGCCTGCAGGATGAGTACGGGCTGGTCGCCTTTGTGGGGGACGGCATCAACGACGCGCCCGCACTGACCCAGGCTAACGTCGGGCTGGCGATCGGCACGGGGACCGACATCGCTATCGAGGCCAGCGACGTGACGCTGGTGCGCGGCGAGCTGACCGGTGTGGTAGAGGCCATCAATTTGAGCCGTGCCACGTTCCGTAAGATCAAGCAGAATCTCTTCTGGGCCTTCTTCTACAACGTGGTGATGATCCCGCTGGCCGTGATCGGCTGGATGCACCCGGTGTTGGCGGAAATCGCGATGGCGACGAGCTCCATCACGGTGGTCACGAACGCGAACCTGCTGCGGCGGGCCCGGATCACACCCTCTTACGTCGAAGACTAGCCTCTCTCCTTTCTGGCGCCGAGGGCTGCACCCCGCCAAATGGCGGGGTGCAGCCCTCATCATTTAGCTCTCAGGCACTTTCGTGCCTTCTGCTAGACTTGTTCGAAGGGTGAGTTCGTCGTGCGGCTCCGCTCATCTTCGGGCGGATGCATCACCAGATCCAAGGAGAAGACCAGTTTGATGAAATACCTGAGGGTATTGGGGATCCTGTTGGGCGTGCTCGTAGTTTCAGCGCTCGTGGTGGGTTGCGGCAGCGGCAACCAGATCCAGGCCGGTATCGAGATGGCACCTCTCTCTGACATGCCGCGGGAGGTGCAGCAGGCGCCGGTGACAGTAAGGGAAGGGTATCAGTTTGCTGTCGCCAATCCCGACATTCTGGAGGAGATCCCGTGTTACTGCGGCTGCGGAGCTATGGGCCATACGTCGAATTACAATTGCTATGCGCAAGGAGCCGCGGAAGAAAGCACTCTGCGGTTCGACGGTCACGCATTGGGCTGCTCCATCTGCGTGGACATCACGCAGGACACCATGCGCCTGTTGAGGGAGGGCAAGAGCGTCAGCGAGATCCAAGTCTACGTGGATCAGCGGTACAGCCAATTCGGCCCGCCGACGCCCTAGCGCCTATGACCAGATTCCCACTGGATTGGTTCGTTTTGCTGGTGATGGCCTTGATTGTCGCGATTGTGCCCGCACCACGCCAACAAACAGTGCCCGAGGACCACGTCTTCTCGATCGAGGCATCTCAGTTCAGTTTCACGCCGGGCACGCTGATCGTGAATCCTGGCGACAGAGTGACACTGAAACTACGGTCCACCGACGTCGTCCACGGGCTCTATCTGGACGGCTACGATATCTCTATCACGGCGGATCCCGGGCAGACGGCGACGCTTTCCTTCGTGGCTGACCGTCCCGGATCGTTTCGCTTCCGCTGCTCCGTGGCGTGTGGCGATATCCATCCCTTTATGATCGGCAGACTGCGAGTGGGCCCCAACTGGCTGCTCATCCGAGCTATCGGCCTGGTGCTGGTGACAGCGGTTTGGGCCCTTATCTCCGGAGTGCCGGTCCAGCGCCTGAACAGAGCGGTGACGACGTGACGCCTCCGCAGCCACACCGCTTCGATCTCACGCGAGTTCGCTGGATCGCGCCACTGCTCCACAGTCGCTGGCCCTTCTTCCTAGGTCGTACGCTCACGCTGGCTGGCTTCATCTTTACGATCCTGGCAGGGCTGTTGGGGACGCCAATAGGCGGGCGCAATTTCGCCATCCTCTTCGTCTGGATTGCCTGGTGGACGGCACTCAAGCTGGTCCTGATGCCGCTCGCGGGGCGATCGTGGTGCAGCATCTGCCCGATCCCGGCCGCCGGGGAGTGGCTGCAGCAGGGCGGTCTCCTACGACCCGGCAAGGGCATCGGCCTGAACTTGCGCTGGCCTCGCCAGCTCCGCGGCCAGTGGCTACAGCTGGCCGGCTTCGCTGTGATGGGCCTCTTCAGTGCTGTGTTGCTGACCAGGCCCAGCGCGACAGGCTGGATCCTGCTGGCACTTCTCGTAGCGGCGACCATCGTCGGCCTCATCTTCAGACGACGTGCTTTCTGCCGCTATCTCTGCCCCATCGGCGGGTATATCGGATGGTACGAGCAGCTTGCGACGCTGGCGGTCCGAGTTCGGGATCGTGAGATCTGCACCGGGTGCGCCGAGAAGGCCTGCTACAAGGCCTGTCCGTGGGGCGTCTTTCCAGCGGCCCTCAAAGAGAGCTTTGACTGCGGCCTCTGCATGGCCTGCGTGCGGACCTGTCCCTATGACAATATGGCGCTCTGGGCGCACCCCGCGGGTCACGAGCTAACACAGTCCCTCGGGACGCGGGGCGTCGTACGGCGGCTGGATCGCGCCTGGTTCGGGCTTTTCATGTTGACGTGCGCCCCGGTCTATGCCGCTGTGATGCTGGGGCCATGGGGATGGCTCACGGAAGCGGGCTACGCAATCGGGACGCCAGCTTGGCTTCTGTATGCCCTCACCTTCCTGGTTGTCACACTCGGCATCGGGCCCGGGTTGTTCTGGTTGGCAGCATGCCTTGGATGGCGCCTGGCTGGACGGCCCGATTCCGCCAAGCGCAGCGCCATCCAACTTAGCCACGCCCTGAGCCCGCTGGGGCTAGCAGCCTGGATCGCATTTACGATGAGCTTCGCTTTTGGCAGTCTGGCCCACATCTGGCCGGTGCTCTCCGACCCGCTGGGTCTGGGCTGGAATCTCTTCGGGACTGCCGGTTGGGCGTGGCAGCCCTATTTGGTGAGCGTGACGCCATCGCTGCAGGTCCTCATCCTGGGTGGCGGCCTGCTCTGGGCGGTCGTCGAGGCGCGACGTGCAACCTCACCGCGACACGCGGCACCGGTGGTCGCCTACGGCTCACTCGTCTCTATCGTCATGCTCTGGTTGTTGATATAAGCTACACAGATGAGATCGTGATCTAACTATGGAACGTCTGGCACGTGTGTTGCTTCTGCTCTTGATACTGGGAGCGATCGCCATCCCCATTGGGGGGCTATGGCTGAACCGCACAGAGGCAGCCGTCGAGATCCGAGGACGCATAGCGGAGGAGGGCGGGTGGATGCCTGGCCTCCTGAGAGCGCGTGTTGGAGAACCCCTAGAGCTCCGTCTAACCTCCGACGATGTCGTCCATAGCTTCGCTGTCGGACGCCACGACAGTGCCGAGGTTGAGGTTTTGCCGGGCAGATGGACGATGACCTCGCTCCTTTTTGAGGAACCCGGCACGTACACATTCTACTGCACCCGCTGGTGCGGCCCGAACCATTGGCGTATGCGCGGCACGATTGAGGTCGCTCCCGATCCCAACCCCACCCCAGCAAGGGAGGACCCTCAGACGGCGGTCCCGCCACGGTATGTCCAATTGGGCATCGACCTCGACGCACCCGAACGCGCCGAGGTCATCCCCGAGACGACTCCTGTCGCGCAGCGCGGCGCGAAATGGTCACCCTTGCTGCCTGCCTATGCTCTTGAGGACACGACCTACTGGAGCCATAGCCCCGCCGAGCTGTGGGTGCGGCTGCGACAGGAATCAGCGCTGGACCAGCTCACTGACATGGACATCTGGGATGCTGTAGCCTGGACCTGGGCACAGCAGACAACGGCAGAGGCGTTGATCGAGGCAGCGCGGATCTACCGGCAGGAGGGAGCCGCCGCCCACGGGGAGACAGGGCGCGGCGACGGTGTGATGGTGGACGATCTACCCGCCTACCATTACGACTTCAAACAGAACGGTCACGAGGCGATCCGACCACCTGACTTCACGGATCCGCGCCATACACTGGGGGCCAGCCCGGCGCGGTTGGAGGGCAAGATACTACGCGGCGGCATGGGTACAGGGATGCCCTCGTACGGCGAGATCTACACGCAGGCCGAGATCGAGGCGCTCGTCGCTTACACCTACACCTTCGTGATGGACCTTGACGGACACACGATGACGGTAGAATAGTCAGAATGATCGGCTTTATCTAGCACAAGAGGGGGTTTGCATGTCACACGAGTACGACGGCTTCGATACATTGGCTTTGCACGCGGGTCACACACCGGATGAGACGGGCGCGCGCGCCGTCCCAATATGGCAGACGACGAGCTATGTCTTCAAGGACACCGAGCACGCCGCGCGGCTATTTGCCCTGGAGGAACCCGGCAACATCTATACACGGATTATGAACCCAACGACAGATGTGCTGGAGAGGCGCATTGCATCGTTGGAAGGTGGTGTGGGCGGACTGGCGTTCTCCAGCGGAATGGGCGCGATCTCCTCTGCGCTGCTGACATTATGCGCCGAGGGCGACGAGATTGTCTCCACCACCCGCCTATACGGTGGGACCGTCACACTGCTGAAGGACACGCTCTCACGCATGGGCATCAAGACGGTCTGGGTCGACAGCGACGAGCCCGACGCCTTTGCACAGGCGATCACGGACCGCACCAAGGTGGTCTACCTGGAGACAATCGGCAACCCCAAACTGACCATTCCCGATCTGGCAGGCATTGCTGAGGTCGCCCACGCTCAAGACGTTCCGGTTATGGTCGACAACACGACAGCCTCCCCGGCGCTCTGCCGGCCCATCGAGCATGGGGCAGACATCGTGGCGCACAGCTTGACCAAGTATCTGGGCGGGCACGGAACCTCCATCGGCGGCGCCATCGTCGACGGTGGCACTTTTCCGTGGGACAGCGGTCGGTTTCCGGAGTTCGTCGAGCCCGACCCCAGTTATCACGACCTGAAGTTCCTGGAAACCTTTGGCAATCAGGCTTTCATCGTCAGGGCGCGCGTGCGTATGCTCCGCGATCTCGGAGCATGCATCAGCCCCTTCAACGCGTTCCTTATCCTGCAGGGCATCGAAACGCTAAGTCTGCGGATGGCCCGACACTCCGAGACCGCACTGGCGGTCGCGCACTTCCTGGAGGCCCATCCCCGCGTGGATTGGGTGCTCTACCCTGGTCTGGAGAGCCATCCGAGCCACGAGCTGGCCGAGCGATACCTACCGAACGGGGCCAGTGGTCTCGTTGGCTTCGGGGTCGAGGGCGGCCTAGAGGCTGGACGCCGCTTCATCGAGAACCTGGAGCTCCTCAGCCACCTGGCGAATATCGGTGACGCGCGCAGCCTGGCGATCCACCCGGCCTCCACGACCCACCAGCAGCTTAGTGAAGAGGAACAGCGGGCAGCCGGCGTGACCCCCGATTTCATCCGGCTGTCTATCGGCCTGGAGACGCCGGAGGATATCCTCGCCGATTTGGATCAGGCCTTGCGGGGCAAGGCTTTACAGGGCAAGGGCATCTGATCCCGCACCTATGTCTATCGATAACGAAATCGAGATCAAGGACGGCTCCAGGCTGGGCGGCGCCCAGAGCGTGGGCATCGTCGAGACGCAAACGTGGACCTTCGACGAGCGGCTGCCATTGGACTGCGGGCGGACGTTGAGCCCGGTCACCCAGGCCTATGAGACTTACGGATCGCTCAACGACGCTCGCGACAACGCAATCCTCATCTTCCACGCGCTCTCCGGAGACGCTCATATGGCTGGCTACCACACACCTGACGACAGGAAACCCGGATGGTGGGACAATATGGTGGGCCCTGGCAAGCCCTACGACACGGAGCGCTACTTCCTGATCTGCGCCAACGTCATTGGCGGCTGCAAGGGCAGCACCGGGCCGGAAAGCACGAGTCCAGAGACCGGGAAGCCTTACGGCCTGAGCTTCCCGGTACTCACGCTCCCGGATATGGTCCGGGCTCAGAAGCGACTTGTGGAACACCTCGGCATCCAGCGACTGCTGGCGGTGGGAGGGGGAAGCATGGGGGGCATGTTGGCCCTCGACTGGGCTGTGCGGTATCCGGACGCCACAGCGTCAGTGCTGGCCATCGCAACGTCAGCGCGGCTCAATGCCCAGGGCATCGCCTTCGACGAGGTGGGCCGGCAAGCGATCATGGCCGACCCTCATTGGCAACACGGCGATTATTACGGTCAGGAGTCCCCCTCGGCAGGGCTCGCCATCGCCCGGATGATAGGCCATATCACCTATCTCTCCGACGAGCAGATGCGGGCCAAGTTCGGGCGTCGGCTGCAGACCCGCGAGTCCTTCGGCTACGACTTCGAGACGGAGTTCCAGGTCGAGAGTTATCTCAAGTACCAGGGCGACGCGTTCGTCCGGCGATTTGACGCAAACTCGTACCTGTACATCACAAAGGCCATGGACTACTTCGATCTGGCCAACGGTCACCGCTCGCTGGTGGAGGCATTCGAGCGCGTCCGGTCGGAGTTTCTGGTCGTCTCCTTCAGCAGCGATTGGCTCTTCCCGACATCAGCGTCGAAGGAGATCGTCAAGGCGCTGCAGGCGAACGGCGTGCCAACCACGTTCCTAGAGATCCTCAACCCCTACGGCCACGACGCATTCCTGCTACCCA
>CAZPJP010000038.1:17756-29679 GCA_964586915.1 uncultured Anaerolineales bacterium | reverse complement strand
ACACCCCTCCCGGCCCGTTACCCACGGGCCGGTTGTGCGTTCAGCGCCTTCGCCCTCCCCAGAGCTCAAGCCCCCTCTGCTGAGAGATATCTCGTAAAAACTGAATCAAACCATAAATAATATCAAATCAACGCTTGACAATTATTAAGAAAAGTATTAGAATAGGGAAAATCGTCGTTAGTCTTTGCGGAGGTCTCAGGATGTATCCTATGCCTGGTAAATGCCCAGTTTGTGGCGACGAGCTCTATGTCGAGCGGCTTGTCTGTGGTCAATGTGGCACCTCAATCCGGGGTACCTTCCTGGCTCAGCGTCTCTCGCAGCTAACGCGCGAGCAATGGGACTTTGTGGAGTTATTTATCCGTTCCGAGGGCAAACTCAATCGCGTTCAGGAAGAGCTGGGGCTCTCTTACCCCACTGTTAGAAATCGCCTCCACGACGTGATCGGCGCGATGGGGTACGAGGTAGGCGAGCCCGATCCTGAGGAGGTTCGCACTCAGTCTGTCCTCGACGATCTGGCAGAAGGTGAGATATCCGTCGAGGAAGCGCTCAGGCTTCTCGGCCACTAGGCATGCCAACGCGGCAAGGTGTTCGCGTCTGCAAGCCATCTAACGGAGGCTATCATGGGTGTTGACGATCTAGAGGACCGGATTCGAGAGAGATTCGAGCGCAAGATTGAGAAGCTATCCAGCCGACTGGAGGGGCTTCAGGGTGATGAGGGGCTTACGGATTCGCTGGATGAGCTGACTGGCGAACTGAAAGAGATCGAGGCGGAGATCAGTGCGTTGGCCGGTGCGGAGACCGAGCGTGAGTTGGGGCAGCGGGAGCGGCTAGAGGCTCGGCGCGAGCGCCTCCTGGGAAAACGTGAAAGGCTCGAGCTCAAGCTCGAACTCCGTGGTGAGATGCGGGAGCGGCTGGAGGAGTCGCTTAGTGAGATGCGAAGTCAGCTCCGCGAGTCGCTGGACCGTATTCAACAGGAGGTTCATGAGCAGACGAGTCGAGCCTTTGATTGGGGGCAGCGATATTCGCACACGCCGCCACCCTCACCGGGTGCGCGCAAGATGCAGGAGGAGCGCCGCAAGATCCTGGAGATGGTTCAGTCTGGCACGATCAGCGCGGATGAAGCGTCTCAGTTGCTCGATGCCCTGCGCGATCAGGAGGAGACGGCGCGGCGGCACCGTCGAAGACCTCGCTGGGTCCGGATACGGGTTACCGACACAAATGCGGATAAGGTCCGCGTCAATCTTACGCTTCCCGTCGGCTTGGTGAGGGCCGGTTTGCGCGCCGGTGGCAGCATCGCTGGTGTCGAGGGCCTGGACACCGCGGGCCTTGAGGAGATGCTGGATCGCGGCGAGATCGGCCACCTGCTTGATATTCAAGATGAGGCTGACGGCGAGCGAATCGAGATTTTCGTGGAGTGATTGGCTCCTCCTGATACCTAGTAAGCAACACCCAGCATACTCCCGGAGATCGCCTCGCGATCTCCGGGAGTATGCTCTTTGCTGCGTAGTATAGTACCAAAGTACTATTGATACGCACTTCCAACTGTGATACTCTATTTATGGATAGAAAATCGTTAGAATGCCTTATTCTCGTTGGCATCACGGGCCGCAGGGGAGGTGGCATATGATGGACACAAAGGCTGGACCGAAGGTTATGATCTCTGTCGTCATCGTTACAGTACTACTTACTGTCACCTGTCTTGTCGCAGTACGCGTCCTCGATCAACGGTTCGGCGACAGGACGTCTGCTTGGGGTTTGACGCCCGACAGCTTTGACAGCTGGGCCGACGGATTCGGCAAGCGGACGTCTGCGTGGGGTCTAACGCCCGACAGCTTCGACAGCTGGGCCGACGGATTCGGCACGAGGACGTCTGCGTGGGATCTAACGCCCGACAGCTTCGACAGCTGGGCTGACGGATTTGGCAACAGGACGTCTGCGTAAGGTTTGACGCTCGACAGCTTCGATAGCTGGGCCGGCAATGTAGGTGAATCAAGCTGGGCTCAGCAATGTCGTGCTCTGGTTTGTCGACCAACCGATCTGTCACCGATCAGCATCAATCCGGTAGCTGTTGAGTAGCCTCTTGAGTAAAAAGGGGGCGCATTCGACCGAATGCGCCCCCTTGAGCCTAGTAGACTCACCTCGTAGCCTTCTCCAGGCCTTTCTGGAACTGCGTGACTCTTGAGAGATCCGCTTGGGCGCCCAGTCTCTGGAAGATGCTCCGGGCCTCGTCGAGCTCGTCTCTGGCTAACTGAGGCTGATCGGCTCTCAGATGAGCCTGGGCGCACCAGTAGGCACTTCTTGCCATCTCTGCATGGGAATGGTTCGTCTCGAACACCAACTTCGCATGGTGCAGGTCGTGGATGGCTTGATCGGACATCCCCCGGGCCAGGGCAAGTCTTCCCATCAGCTGATAGTAGCGGCCCCATTCAGGAGATTCACCACTCTCCTCCCCCATACCCTCCTTCAGCAGCTCGTAGCTGCGCCTGCTCCACTCCGTGGCGGAGTCGGTGTCGCCCTGTTCCAGATAGAGCAGAGCGCGCAGCCAGTAGGCATCGATGATGTTCGGGTTGGCGCTCACCCCCACCTGAGCGTACAGTGAGAGCGCCGCCTCGATATAGCTCTCAGCGCCGTCAAACTCTCCCTTCCGGAGGTAGAGGCGCCCGAGGTTCATGTTGGCCTGTGCCTTCTCGTAGGGATTGGCGATCCGGCGGGCAATCTCATAGGCTTGCTCGAGATTCGACTCGGCCTTGGCCCACTCGCCGAGATCGATGTAGACATTTGCGATGTTGGTGTGGGCGATGGCGATGCCCTCGGCGTCGCCAATGGTCTGCATTGCCTTCAGGGTGCGCCGGTAGGTCTGCAGTGCACCTGCCCAATCGCCGCTGTCTCGTTTCAAGATTCCCAGGTTGTTTGAGGATCGGGCGACGCCGAGCGGATCCCCCAACTGCTCGCGGATGTCCAGCGCTCGCTGGACGACGGACGTCGCTTTTTCCCAGTGTCCCTGGCTGAAGTAGACGGCGCCCAGGCGATTAAGGATTGACGCCAGCACGTTGTAGGCCTGTGTTCCATCGACCAAGGCGTGTGCGCGCTCTAGGAGCGCCTGCGCCATCGGAAGATCCCCTTCGCGCAGGGTGAGCCATCCTAGCGCGCCCTGGATCTCGGCCTCAATGGCGGGCGTGCGCTCGTCATCGAGGATGATCTCAGAGGCTGCCGACTCGAGCCATGCCCTGGCTTTTTCCAGGTCTCCGAGCTTATCCCACGCGCGCCCTGTTTTCAGCATCACTTCGGCCTTCGCGGCTGGCGGGACAGCGACGCGTTCCCGCAGGGCTGTGCGATAGCACGTGATGGCCTCCTCGTACTCACCAATGTGCTGGTGCACGTCACCCAGGCCGGTGTTGGCGGTCCAACGAGCCACGTCAGCGTGTCTGGAGTGTTGTGATAGTTGCAGAGCCCTGCTGTAGTAGCCGATGGCCTCGTGGTTCGCAAATCTCCGCTGCGCTCTTGTCCCCGCGCGCAACGTATACGACAGCGCCTTCTCTTTCACTCGAGCCCGGTCGTAGTGCAGGGCCAAAGTCTCGGTGAATGGCTCAAGATCGTGCTTGTGCAGCTCCTCAATGCTCTCAGCGACGACGCGGTGTAGCTCCGGGCGTTCGTGCCTGAGGATACTTCGATATACTGTCTCCTGGGTTAGTATGTGGCGGAAAGCGTAGGTGCCGGCCGCAACCTGCGGACGCGCCTCCAGCAGATCAAGGTCGATGAGCCGCTCGATCATGGGCATAACATTGTCGTTACCTCGCAACTGTTGCTCGACAGCCTGGAGGAGGTCACGATCAAACTGCATCCCGATGACAGCTGCATCCTGAACCAGATAACGCAGATTTTCCGGGAGTCTGTCAACTCTTGCCAGCATAAGTCCGCGCAACGAGGTCGGGAATTCGAGGTCTTCAACCGCCACTGGTGAGACGAGCCGCCATCGCCCCTCCGCGGGGTGGAGCATCTCCTTCTCGATGAGCATCCGCACAAATTCCTCGATATAAAAGGGATTGCCCTCAGCACGGGTAAGGATTGTCTCAACGGTGGTCTCGGAAAATCCTTCGAGGCTGACCAGGTTGCTCAACAGCCTGTGGCTCTGAGATTGGGTCAGGGGAGAGAGCTCAATGGTCTCATGAAGTCGGGCTGCGAGGTGCTCGCGGTCCAGACGGAGGCTGGGGGCCAGCCGAGAGATCACGCAGAAGAAGACTTGAGCTTCATCGATGAGCCCGATCAGGAATTGAAGAGCTTCCCGCGACAGGTCATCTGCCCAATGGAAGTCATCGAGGATCACGACCAATCTTCTATGGGCGCTTTCATTGATCATCCATTCCCTGATCGCCAGTCTAGTCAACTGACTGAGCCGCTCGGGATCATGCTGTTCCCAGATCCGCTGATCCTCTGATGCTAGGGGGAGGCCCAAGAGCTGATTGATCAAGGGCCGGAAGATCTTGCTGACGCGACTCTGCCATGTCTCGGGAGACGTGTACGTGTCGAGCGCGCTTCCTAGAAGCGAGCGGAAGAGACCATATCCGGTTCCTTGAGCATAGGGTATCCCTCGACCATGCCACACTGTGAGCTCTTCAGCAGGCACGCTGGAGAGCCATTCCGCGACCAAGCGGCTCTTGCCCATCCCAGCTTCGCCCACGATCGTGACAAGGCGCCCGTATGGATCTTCCTTGAATCCCTCAAAGAGATGTCGGAGCTGCTTCAGTTGCGCATCCCTGCCGAGATAGACTCCGGTGATGCCCGGCACTCCCCGGGCATCGCCTGGGGAGGAGCGGGCGCGTACGACGCCATAGACGTCGATGGGACGATCCACGCCTTTCACCGAGATCAGGCGCCGCGCCTGGAACTCGAATAGGGCTTGCACGCGCGTGCGAACGCCGGCATTGACCAGGATATGCCCCGGTCTTGCCAACGACTGCAACCGCGCTGCCAGATTCACCGTTTCCCCGATGACCGTGTAGGCTGATTGCTCAGCGGTCCCCAGCACGCCCGCGATGACGGGCCCGCGGCTAATGCCGATGCGTATCTGGACCGGAGCGCCTAGCCTGGCGCGTGCGAGGGGTGCAAATTCACGCGCGTCTTGCTGCATGTCCAACGCTGCACGCACCGCGAGCTCCGCGTCATTCTCGTGCGCGATGGGTGCACCGAAGACCGCCATCAGCCCATCGCCTGTGAACTTATCGACGAGCCCACCGTATCGATGCACGCAGGCCACGAGTTTGTTGAGGAGGGCATTGATCAGAGTGAAGACCGACTCGGCGTCGAGCGATACCGACAGTCGCGTGAATCCCACAGCATCGACAAAGAGGACTGTAGCCTCGCGCCGATCCCCTCGCAGCCGTTCTTGATCGTGGAGAAGGCCCTCGGCGATGACGGGAGGGACATAGCGCTGCAGGCGAGCCACTGCTTCTTGGCTCACCGCAAGACGATCCTCCAGATCAGATAGGCGCTGGCGCAGTTCGTCCGTGTCCATTATAGTCGTGCTACAGCGCACACATTGCTGGTTCTCCGGCTGGATCCGCTGCCCACATCGATAGCAGTACATTCAGTGTTCGCTCTTCTACGGTCACTACTCTCCACGGCGATGATCTCATTAGTTAGATTCTAGCATAGGACGCCAGGTTTTACCACAGGCCGCTTTGGGGAATCAGTGGGCGTATCGGTCCCTTGGATAGCCCGTCGCCGATGGTATAATCCTCGCAGACGACGAAAGGCGGATCTAGGTATGGATCTCTTTGAAGTTTATCCGGGATTGGTCGATGAGGACAGCGAAGTGCTCGATGGACGCTCTTTGCGTCTGATTGCTCTGTCAGGCTTGGTGTACGATGAGACAAGCCTTTACTGCGAGCTTGGGGCACCGCGTTATTGGGGGCGGTTAGCCGACGACGCAGCAGCTGTTGGCGTGGGTGCGCCGAAGGTCCAGCCCGACGGGACCGTCCCACCACATCACGCGCTGATACGGCATGTTCGAAGGACGTGGCGGTGCAGTGTGGACCGTCAGTCGCCCGGGCAGAGCTATCTTCTGGATACGGAGGGAGAGATCCACCTGCTGACCGACGTGGATGAGCACTTACCTTATCTCATGGTCTTCACGTCGCCCCGACTTGGGGGTGTTGAGGTGCCGGATGCGCTCGTGCAGGCCGTCTATCTCTTACCAGTTCGGCGCCTGCGCGTCGATCTCGTCTCAGTGAGCTTGTTGCGCATATCTCGGGACGCCCTGACGCTGTTCTTGGAGCCGGAGAGCTGGGAGCTCAATGAGCTGTCTCAGAAGCCTTGGGCGGAGCTCGTCGTGTCGCATCCCCTGCCAGAGGATGTCCGGCTTAAACCGGTCCTTGCGCTTCGGGGACTCCGCCGGATGCTGCAGGCAAGACGCATGCTACCCGATCCCTTTGCGCTGTAGGCAACGTGGCGTTTACGCCCGGAGGACAAGATGATCGCGAACGTGATCACTCTGCTACGGATTCCGTTGCTCGTCATCGTCGTGGGGTTGCTGTATAGACCTGCACCGAGTATGCGGTTTCTGGCCGCGGGATTGGTGATTTTGTTGATCTTGATGGACTCCCTGGATGGCCTCGTTGCCCGGGCGATGCAGACGACCTCCGTGCTGGGCAGTGTCTTGGACATTGCTGCAGATCGCGCTGTGGAGCTGACGCTCTGGATCGTCTTTGCTGACCTGGATCTGATTCCGGTGGTCATACCGCTCACCGTCCTGATCAGGGGTATATTCGTGGACGCCCTTCGATCTGTCGCGCCAGAGCAGGGCCAGGCTCCCTTCGACCTGATGCGATCCACTGTGGGGCGATTTCTGGTGAAGTCACCATGGCTCCGCGCATCCTACGGGTTCGTGAAAGCTGTCGCGTTCTGTCTGCTTGCTCTACAACACGGCTTCGCTGCGTCGGCGACCTCATGGATCAGAGAGGTCTCGGGGCTCGGTCTATTGGTGACGGCTGCTCAGGCGGCCGCGTGGTTGTCCCTGGCTTTCTGCATTGTGCGAGGTGTGCCTGTCTTGATCGAGGCGCCCAAGTCCCTGATGCGCGCGAGTGGCGACGCGGCGGAGGAAAGGGAACACGCCACATAGGCGCTTCGCCGCACATCCCGTCGGCACGAAGGAGTGGCAAACAATGACCAGCGCGGGACGAGAGTCAGTCTTTCGGCGATCCGGTCCAACGCGGTTTATGTACTACGTGGGTAAGTATCTTCCACCGCCGCTCGGCGCCGTTGTGGCTTGGAGCGTCACACAGTACTTAGTCTTGCGAAAACCTGATCTGTACGTCGGCGCGCTCGACAATCTAGCCCACGTACTTCCGCCAGGGACATCTGAGTCTGAACTGAGATCGGCCGTTCATCGTCTCATTGCACATGCGGCTCAAAGTTACTACCATCTCTTTCACAATCTCGGTCGGGGAGGCTTCCGGCTTCAGGAGTTGCGTCCGCCGGTGAAGATATCGCCAGAGGTCCAGGGCTATCTTGATGACGCCGTTGCGGAGCGTCGGGGTCTGTTTCTTGCGGGCACGCATATGTCGAACTTCGATCTGGGGGGGATTGCGCTCTCCCATTACGCGCCGGTGCCGCCCCAGGTCCTGTCGATTGCAGATCCGGCGCCGGGCTATGCTTTCGTGAACCAACTGCGCGCACAGGGACGGGGCATCATTACGCCGGTGTCGCCAGGCGCTCTTCGGTATGCCATGCACCGCTTGAGGGAGGGGGGTATCGTTATGACAGGGGTTGATCGTCCTTTGACACGGGGCAATGAGCCGGTCTGCTTCTTCGGCCAGACCGCCTATTTGCCAGTAGGATATATCCGCATACCACTGGCAACTGACGCTCTGGTGATGACGGTGTCATTCCTCTACGATGGGGAGGCGTATCAGATTCTGGGCAATCCGCCTATGGAAATGGTGCGAAGCGGTGACCGGAAGCGAGACGTTGAGCTGAATGTCGCGCGCATCCTCGCCGAGATCGAGGACTTCGTGCGGATGGCGCCTGATCAATGGATGGTCTTTGAGCGAGTATGGGCCGAGTGAGATGCAATCCAGATGAGTGCGCGTTCCGAGCGCGATCCTAGCGTGGGCGCAGGAGATCGTTTAGTGCCGAAACTTCGGAAACTTGAGCTTCAGGGCTTCAAATCCTTTGCCGATTCCGCGACCTTTCTCTATCCGACCGGGATCACGGCCGTGGTTGGGCCGAACGGCAGCGGCAAGAGCAACATCGCCGATGCGATACGGTGGGTATTAGGGGAGCAGCGTCTTACGTCCATTCGTGGTCGAACGGGTGAGGATATGATTTTCGCGGGTAGCCCGAAGCGGTCGCGTTCTGGCATGGCACGAGCTGCCATCACATTTGATAACAGCGACGGGTGGTTGCCCGTGGACTTCGCTGAGGTAACCGTCGAGCGCCGCACGTATCGAGATGGGACGAGCGACTACATTCTCAACGGTAGCAAGGTTCGTCTGATGGATCTCCGGGATGTCCTGGATCTCGCTGGCCTGGGGCGTGACGCGTATCTGGTGATCGGGCAGGGGCTCGTCGATCAGGTGCTGTCGCTGCGCCCGCAGGAGCGGCTGGCGCTCTTTGAGCAGGCGGCCGGTATCACGCCTTATCGTACGCGCAGGGAGGATGCCGTCGGGCGCCTCGATGAGACGCGGAGCAATCTGCAGCGCGTCTATGACATCGTGGGCGAGATCGAGCCGCGCCTGCGACGGCTTGAGCGTCAGGCTGCCAGAGCTGAAGAGCACAGCCGATTGGATAAAGAACTCGGTAGCATGTTGCGGGTCTGGTATGGGTATCGCTGGGAGAAGGCGCTCTCCAACCTCGAGCAGTCGCGGCACCGGGTTGCCTACCGGGAAGACAAAGCTCTAGACCTCCTGCAGCAGGTGGATGATCTGGAGACCCAGATCGCCTCGCATCGGAGGCGCATTAACGAGCGCCGTGGGAGGTTGGCGACGGTGCATCGTGAGAGCAGCATCCAGCACGACGAAGCCGGCACGCGTCAACGCGAGCTGGCTGTTGCCCGAGAGCGACAGCGCCAGCTACAGGAGCGCATCGAGGAGAGTGAGGCGAACCTGGTTCCGCTCCGCTCAGCATTGGCATCGGAGCGTCAGGAGCTCGCCGCTTTGCGTGAGCAGCTGGATGAGGCAGAAGCCCAGCTTCGACGGGCCCGTACCGAGTTGTCCGAGGCTGAGGAGGACTACGAGTCACTTGCACGGAGACGCCATGGTGTGCTGCGTGGTCAGAGCGAAGCACAGTCGAAGGCTCTGGAGACCCGCCATCGGCTAGCCGACCGGCAGAGTCGCCTCGCACAAGCTGAGGAACAAGTCGTCGAGCTCGGCCGGCAGATTGCAGATCTAGAGTCAGCTTTGGCAGAGGGGACCGCGCGCCGGCGAGATCAGCAGCGAGAGGTAGAAGCAGCTCGTCGCGCGCTGGAGAATGCTGAGACGGACCTCATTCGCGCGCGCGAGGCAGAAGCGGACGGTGCGCGACGGTTGCAGGAGACGGAGGATGAGGCCGCCTCGGTCCAGCAGAGCCTGAACGCACAAGAAGCTGAGCTACAGCGTCTGACGGCTCGTCTGGAGGCTCTGGACCGTCTCCATGCGGAGGGGGCTGGGATGTATGCCGGTGTTCGCAACGCGCTCCAGGCCGCGGAGCGCGGGGAGCTCTCTGGATTGCCGGGTCCGGTTTCTGCGTTGCTCCGGGTGCCGTCACGATTCGAGCGGGCGGTGGAGGCCGCGTTGGGATCTCAGCTCCAGAATATCGTAGCTGAGACCTGGGCAGACGCCCAGTCGGCCGTGGATTGGCTGAAGCGCCAGCGTGCTGGTCGTGCGACTTTCCTGCCCTTAGACACGCTACGACCGTCACCCATCCTCGAACTCCCTGAGACGTCAGGCGTGATCGGTGTGGCATCGGAGTTGGTGGATTACGATCTCGCGTATCGACCTGCGGTCTTGCTACTGCTGGGCCGGACTGCGATAGTAGGGGCGCTGGATGCGGCCCGTCAACTCCATCGCGAGCTCCACGGTGGGTTCCGAATTGTGACGCTGGACGGTGAGATTGTACGATCGAGTGGTTCGGTAACGGGCGGGGAGAGCCGGCAGTCGCAGGGACCTGGGCTGTTGACCCGAGAGCGGGAACGTCGTGAGCTGCGTCGTCGCGTGGCCGGTCTTAAGACGACTGTTAGCGGGCTGGAGGAAGAGCTTCAAGAGCTGCGTCGCCGAGTTTCATCCCAAACAGAGCTGCAGGACAAGCTCGTTGCAGAAAGGCAGGAGGCCGAAGCTGCTGTGCGCGAGCGCGATCGGGCTGTTGAGGAGACTGTGCGGATCTTGGAGAGGTTGATCCAGGAGATGCAATGGCGGGAAGAACGTATCGACGCGACCAGGCAGGAGCGGGAGCGCCTAAAAGAAGCAAGAGAGCGGCTGCAGGCTGCCAAGATGGAGGCCGGTCGGACGCTGGCAGAGTTGGAGGAGACGCTGGCGGCCCTGGAGTCTGAGATAGAGATGCTCTCTGACGATGAGCTGGCACGTACTCTGGCGGATCGACGTACCCGGGTTGCGGTCCTGGCGCAAGAGCACGAGAGTCTGCGAGTGCTTCTTGAGAGCCGAGAACGCGAGATCGAACGCTTGCGGCGACAGATTGATGGCCAGGAGCACCGAATTCGTTCACTCAAGGGCGAGCTCACTGGTCTGGGAGACAGCCTTGACACGTTGGCGGCGGCCTATGAGGAGGCGCGGTCCGAGGCCGATGGGCTGGCGGCTCAGATACCTCCGCTGGAGGCGGAGCTGGCTGAGCTGGAGTCCGACCTCGAGAAGCTGGAGCGCCAGGAACAGACACTGCGCCGGGTCCTGCGGGAGGCGGAACAACGGCTTTCTCAGGCGGAGGTGGATGCGGGGCGACGGGAGGATCAGCTGCAGAACCTCCGGCGCGAGATTGAGGAGACCCTAGATATCGTTATCAGCAATTTGCCCGAGACCATCTCGACTCAGCAGCCGCTGCCGTTGGACGACATCGTTTGTCCTCTTCCCTCCGTCGCGGATCTGCCGCAGGGCTTTGACGGTCAGATTCGTGATTTGCGGACGCAGCTCCGCCGGCTGGAGCCCGTGAATCCTGCCGCGAAAGCGGAGTACGCCGAGCTGGCCGAACGCCACCATTTCCTCCGCGAACAGATGGATGATCTCGAACGTGCTTCAGCTCATCTGCGCGAGATCATCCACGAGCTTGACGACATGATGGATACGATGTTCAGCACAACATTTAGGTCCATCGCCTCCGAGTTCTCGCGCGTCTTTGAACTGCTGTTCAGTGGCGGCAACGCAGAGTTGGAGCTTGCCCAGGATGATGGCAACCATGTGGGTGTTGAGATATCGGCGCGACCGCCGGGCAAACGCACATCGGGCTTGAGTATGCTGTCAGGTGGCGAGCGAAGCCTGACAGCAGTGGCGCTCATCTTCTCAGTGATGCGGGTCAGTCCTACGCCTTTCTGCGTGCTGGACGAGGTTGATGCGATGCTGGATGAGGCAAACGTGGGACGGTTCCGCAGAATGCTGCAGGAGCTCGCGCGGGAGACGCAGTTCATCATCATCACCCACAATCGGGGGACGGTCGAGGTGGCGGACACGATCTACGGTGTGTCGATGGGAGATGACGGCGTCTCGGAGGTCTTGTCCCTGAGCCTCGAGGATTTGCCTGCTTCGGAGGTTGTGTGACTCATCCTTGTGGAGGACGCTCCTGTGGCGATCTTTGATCTGCAGTGGCTGCTCTTTGCGCTTCTGTGTGCTGCCGCTTTTATGGGAGGTGGTGCCGTGATGTTGCTGTGGGCCAGGTTGCGGCGGCACGCTGATGCTGACGCAGGGATGGTGTCCCCCGATGTTGCTCCCGTCGAGCGAGCCCTCTC
>CAZPJP010000038.1:16497-17656 GCA_964586915.1 uncultured Anaerolineales bacterium | reverse complement strand
GCCCTCTCTGAGGGTGCCCTCTTTGAGCACGCTCCCTTCGGTGTGCTGGTGCTGGAGGGGGATCAAATGCGGTATATGAATGTAGCCGCTCGAGATATGCTGCATGTTGCCGCACGTGAACGACGTCTGCCTTCTGCCGATTGGGTTGATCTCCTACGCGAGGATGTGTCCTCGGCGCGGGATGAAGCCGGGACGGGGGGGAATGCCTATGCGGGCCGGTATCGGAATGTCGCGTTCGCCTCGGGACGCGTCGCGCGGTGGTGGGTCAGGCCGGAGGGGACTCTGGATCTGGTAGTGCTGCTGGACATCAGCGCTCAGCAACGGGCGCGACAGACCAGCCGTTCGCTCCTCAGCGATCTGGGCCACGAGCTGCGCACGCCGATTGCGACCTTGCTCACACACTCTCGTGGCGCAGCGATTCTATCGAGTTGCCCCTAACGGCGTCGAGGGGAGCGGCCTCGAGCTGGCAATCGCCCAGAAGATCCTGCGGCACCACGATGCTACGCTGGAATTGGTGAGCCCAGTCGCCGACGGCCGGCGGACTTGTGCCCACTTTGCCGCTACCGGCTGCTACTGCCGAAGTAGGGACATAGCCGTGCGGGCTCGGAGAGTGCGGTGGCTCGCCTTGATGGTGGCACTGCTCGCCGGGTACTGGCTGCTCCCGATATTGGGACGGGTGCCGTTCGTGACCGTGCAGATCCAGAGTGCTTCGCCCCCGGCGGAGGTGGTCACGGCTATCAAGGACCGGATGGTCGCGGCGCAGCGACAGGAGCAGGCCGAGGCGGAGGCGGCTCAGCGGCGTACTCTAGCCGATGCGGAGTTCTATGCGGCTCAGAAGACTGCCGATGGAGATGCGTACGAGATCACGATGCTCGCGGCAGCCGAAGCGGAACGCATTGCGCTCACGTCTGAGGCACAGCAGATCGCCGTGCGCGCGATGCTTGAGGAGCTTGAGCGTCGAGGTGACCTCGCGCAGGCCTACATACAGTTGCTGATCGCTCAGGAACTGAAGCAGAACAGCAAGTGGATCATCAGCGGCGGGCAGGGCGGAGAGGGTATAGTCCCCAGGATAGAAGTGCCGGAGACGCCATAGTCTCGGACCACGGCGCGGCATGCGCCGATGGTGCGCCGATGGTGCGCTGATATGGTGCGCTGATAG
>CAZPJP010000038.1:7748-16397 GCA_964586915.1 uncultured Anaerolineales bacterium | reverse complement strand
ATAGTGTGCGTTAACAGCGAGTGCCAATAGCGCGGACTGATGGCGTGGGCTGATAGGCTGGATTCAGGCGACATGTTGTGCTCGAAACTCGGCCGGGGAGGCGGTCCACATGAAACGCACGACCTGGGTGCTGCTTGCACTGACAATCCTCATTGCCTGTGGGGGCGGAGGATGGCTTGTCCGCTCAGGGATCGGCCCTAAGTCCCACAACGATCTTTCGGACCCCGTATTCACGCCTATCGCGATTGGCAGAGCGTTGGCATTTAGCTGGAGCCCGGTGACGTTGTCCATATGCGCGCTCGCGGGGAATGGCTCTACACGCCTGATGAATACCATGGCCCGGAGGGCCACGCGTCTTATCCGGCGCCCAATGCCTATCCTATCTCGGGCGGCGGTGTGCCTGGGGGTGTTCTCCTGGGCCGGATCGGAGAGGAGGGGGATCCCTTTGTCGTTGGACGCGGACGTACCGTCGTCGCTACTCACGGGGGTCTGCTGTATTTTCGCATCAACGATGATATTCTGAGTGATAATGAAGGACACGTCACGGTTGAGATAGATATCGAGCACCCAATACGTGAAGGTAGCTGATTCTTTCACTCAGCTGAGACGAGGGGGCGCAGTTCGAGAGGTCGGGCATCTTCAATGCTCGACCTTGTGTTGTCAGGGGAAATATGTTATGATCACGTGCGTGCCCTCTGAAGATATCGGGGGCGTGGATGAAACATATGACTAACTAGACTTAGAAAGGCCCGTCCGTCGTCTACGACCGCTCCCTATTGATGGAGCTTAGATAGGCCGCCGGCCGCTCACGAGGTGGGCTTCGCCAGATATTGAGTTTCACTCGCCTGTCTCTAGTTGAGTGTCGATTGCCACACCATCGGTATAGTTCCCAGGGGGATGTCGCACGGACGATGATCGCTGTCTCAGCGCATCATCACCTGACTGAGCCGTGACTGGCCAAGGGTTTGCGGCGCCTTGGCGGCTTAACTTAAGAGCCCGACGGTTGGGAGGGCCTCAGAAAGGATCAGGCAACGTGCGATGTATGTAATTTACGCGCTTCTGGCGCTGATTGTCTTGGCTAGTGCCGTTGCGGCGCTACTGTATCGCAGTCCGGTGCGGTCTGCGGTAGCTTTGGGCCTCGGTAGCGCGGCGTTGGCGATGCTGTTCTTCGCTCTTGATGCTCCCTATGCAGCCGGATTCGAGCTGAGTGTGGGAGCCGGTCTTATCAGCGTCCTCTTCGTCATTGCCATCAGTCTGACGACTTCGGTCGGGGAGGGCTATGACCAAACCTGACGGCCTGCACGAGCGTTTCCCCTGGCTTGGTCTCGTGATCGTGCTTCTGGTTGGTGGCCTGGCGGTCGGTCGATGGCTTGCGCCCAGCCCCTCAATCGATGCGGGCGGTACGGACGCTGGGTTCCGCACTTGGTTTTGGGAGCGTCGGACCCTCGATCTTCTCGTGCAAATCGGCTTGATCTTTGCCGGTGCTCTCGGTGTTGCAGCGATCCTGCCCCATCCCGGTGAGGTTCTGGAGACAGGGCCGCCATTCGACGACACATCTTCTCTGGAGCGCTGACCCGTGATTGTCCCAGCGAACTCCTGGATCGATACCCTCGCCAGCATCTTAAGCATTCCTCTGTTCGTACTTGGATTGGTAGGTCTTCTGACGCAGCGCAAGGTGATCAAACAGATCTTCGGTCTGAAAATCATGCTCCAAGGTGTCTGTCTGGCTCTGATCTCTGCCGGTCGGGCGAACGGTGATCTATACCTGGCCCAGTCAATGGTGATCTCCGCCTTGATCGTCGAAGCCGTGGTGATGGCGGTGGCGCTTGCGTTGATGGTCAACGTCTACCGTCACTATCCCTCCGGGGATGTCGACGAGTTGACGCGCCTGCGCGGATAGGATCGTGATCGATATGATTCTGTTGGTCGCTGGGGTGCTGGCCCTACCTCTGGTTGGTGCGCTGATCTCGGGTTTGTTTGGGCGGCGAAACGACCGGGTCCAATACTGGTCGACCCTGGCTGCGTCTGCGTTAACGACGGCATGTGCTCTGGGCCTTTTGGCCTATGGCGATCGTCATGTGAGCTTGCCCGTCGAATGGCTCCCTGGGTTTGGTGTGTGGAGTTTGCACATCGGGGGCGTTGGGCTTTGGGCAGCCGTGACGACGACGGCTAGCGCTTTCTTGGTCTACCTTATCGCTCGCGGAGAACGTGATACGCGCTCGCCGTTTACGGATACCGTCATCTTGACTGCGCTATCCGCGTCAAATGCCGCTTTCCTAATGGGCCATTTCCTGGGACGGTACGTGGCCTTGGAGATCGTGGCTCTCTGTGTAGCCGCAGCCCTTCTTACAGAATCGGCAGACCGACAGGACATCTCGTCAGCCGGTCGAGTCTATCTGGTGCTTCGCATCGGCGACGCCGGTCTGTTGGCGGCGATTCTAATCCTGCTGGACGCGGCGGGTAGTCTTGACATCGATGCCGCTCTAAGCGTGGGCGTGACCTTGGAGGGATCGCTTCGAGTGTGGACCGCAGCGGGCTTTGCGCTTGCTTGTTGGGTCAAGTTGGGCGTCTGGCCGTTCCACCAGTGGCTTGACGGTGGACGAGCGCTTCGCTTGCCTGCACGGGGATGGCTCTTTGCTACTGTGATGCCTCAGCTGGGACTCTATCTTCTCTATCGCGTCTCGCCTCTGTTGGTGGGTGGGATGGTCGGCGCACTGGTCACCATGCTCGGCTTGGTTTCTGTTCTTATGGCTGTGGTGCTTGCGGTGTTGCGTGTCCCGGAAGACCCCGGTTCGCTGGTTGTCTATGGGAGCGCTGTCGTGGGAGGCATTGCCATCGTTCTGGGGGCAGCCGGCGCCAGAACGATGTTGGCTGGTCTCCTTATAGCCGCCGCTCCTGTCAGGGCATTGGCTTGGTGGGCCGGCAGTGCCCTAGGTGTCGAGACCGACGTGTTGGAAGGGGGGCTGAACAAGATGCTCCGGGATGTCGTGCGCAATGCGAAGATACTGCACGACCTCGTCGAGGTGGGGGTGTTTCATGAGGGAGCAACACGAATAGCCCATGCGACGATGCGGCTCGCCGAGATCCTGCACCGCCGGGTGGAAGAGGGAGGACTTGACCGCATTCCGGTGGTTGTCAGCCGTGGTGCGTTGCGCGGTGCTGGGTGGTTCCGGCGCCGGCACAGCGGTCGGTTGCGACATAGCCTGATGTGGATCGTGTTGTCCCTGCTCGCGGCTCTGCTGATCGTCGTGACTGTGTGGTGATCCTCCTCACTGATCAGCCGAAGCCGATGGGCTGGATACGCCACGGATCAATAGACTCCATCTGACACTTAAGGAGGAGCGAGATGACACTAGAGACGTTAGCCTTGCTGACAACCCTCGCGGCGCCGTTTGCTGTGGCCGTGATTCTAATCGTATTTCGCAAGCGGACCGTTAAGATTGCCGGTCCGCTGGCCGGTTTTTCAGTGCTGTTGTTGTTGATTTCGGTATTCGCCTTGGTTCCTGTGCTGCAGCGTGGGGATGAGCCGTCGTTCAGGATTGCTTGGATGCCAGTGGTGGGAATTGAGCTAGTCTTGCACCTGGATTGGTTGTCCCTTCCCTTCCTTCTCACGGAGGCCGGCGTGACGGCGTTCGCCACCGTCTACGCTTGGGGTTACCATCAGGTTGATGACCGTACGCCTCTCTTCTACGCGCTGTTGCTCTTGTTCGCGGTGGGGATGACGGGCACAACGCTGGCCGATGACCTGGTGCTCTTCTACACGTTCTGGGAGCTGATGTTGATCGCGTCGGCCGCCTTGATTCTTTTCTGGGGTGATGTAACTACGGGTGTAAGGCGGGAGGATGTAGCCCTGAAGTACGTGATCTTCACACACGTGGGATCACTGCTGGTCCTTGTTGGTTTCCTCATCCTTTATGATCTTATGGGGCACGATAGCTTTTCGGGTCTGCGGGAGGCCGGACTGACGGTTCCTACGGATCTGATCAGTGTGATCATGCCACTTTTCCTTATTGGCTTCAGCATCAAGATGGCGGTTTTCCCAGTGCATCTGTGGCTGCCCGATGCTCACACGGTGGCGCCGATGCCGGTCACTATTATGCTCGCTGCCGCTATGCTGGGAATGGGCACCTATGGAATCCTACGCTTTCCCTTAAGCTTGTTCTCCGCGGAACAGGTTCGGGCTTTTGCCCTACCGATGATGATTGTGGGGGTCCTCTCGGAGGTGTATGGCGCCTTGATGGCCTTGGCTGAGGACGATCTGAAGCGGATCGTGGCGTATTCAAGCGTGAGTCAGATGGGCTATATTTTGTTTGGGCTGGGGACGCTGACCCAGGATGGGATCTCGGGGGCGACACTACACGTTGTATTCCACGCAATTGTCAAGGCGCTGCTCTTTATGGTGGTTGGTATCTTTATCTTTGCGACGGGGAAGCGTCATTTTGATGAGTTGTCCGGTGAGGGCCGCAAGATGCCGGCGGTAGCAGCCTGTGGCGCGATCGGTCTGTTAGCCATTGCCGGGGTTCCCCCACTATGCCTCTTTGACAGTGAGTGGATGATCTTTGCCGGCGGGTTCCACACGGCCCACATAGGGCTCTCGGTGATCACGCTGTTGGGGTCGGTTCTGACCGTAGCCTATGCGATCCGCCTTGCTGCAGGGCTATTCTGGGGCGATATCACGTCCAAACTGCAGTTGAAGCCGGTCCCCAAAGCGATGGTGGTGCCTACAGTGGTTTTGGCGGTCCTCGCGATTGTGGAGGGCATCTTCCCTGCACCACTCTTCAACTGGGTTGCCCAGGAGCTCCCGCTCCTCCTCAGGGGTCAGTGGTGATGACCGACGATCTATGGGTGGTGTTGCCGCTCCTGATACCCGTAGTTGGAGCGTTTCTCGTCTACCTTCTGGCGCGATTGGCGATGGCTTCTAATCAGAAGCTTGCCCTGAGCACCAGCGCGATCTTTGGCGCGGCGCTCATCGCCTTGGTCCAGCTCTCTCGCGTCAGCGGTGGGGAGACGATGGCTTGGGGCGGCACGCTTTCCGGTGCGGTGGAGTTGCAGACCGATCGGGGTGCTATGTTCGTCTCGGGCATCGCGTTGTCTCTGGGTCTCTGTGTAGCTGTCTATTCGGGGCGCTATATTTCGCTAGATCGGCGCTTTCACACCTACTATCCGCTGCTTTTGCTGTTGGTGACAGGGATACTCGGTATGGTCATGGTCACAGACCTGTTCGCGATCTATCTGTTCTGTGAGCTGACTAGTATCGCCGGCTATGTGCTGGTGGCTTTCCGGCGACAGACCGATACGGCCGTTGAGGCCGGTTTCAAGTATCTGATCCTGGGTACCGTGGCGACTCTCATTATGTTGCTGGGAACGGCCTGGATCTACCGTGAGACCGGACGCATTGACCTATCCATCGGGGGCTCTCCCGGACTGTGGTGGCGGGCTGGCGCTGCTTGCTTCGTGGTGGGCCTCGCACTGAAGAGCGGTATCGTACCGCTGCACACTTGGTTGCCCGACGCCTATGGACGCGCGCCAAGCAGTATTAGCGCTCTGCTCGCCGGTATCGGTTCAAAGGGCACGCTTTATCTGTTAGTGCGAGTGGCCCTGGGTCTGGAGTTTGGAGCGGCGGAGCTAGGGCTTACGTTGATCTTGCTTTCCTTCCTCAATATGACGGTAGGAAACACGCTTGCTCTGGTTCAGCGTAACACCAAACGTATGCTGGCCTATTCGTCGATCGCGCAAGCGGGCTACATTATGTTTGCCCTGGGTGTAGGATTGCGCTACGGTCGGGCAGATGCTCTGCGCGCCGGTTTCTTTCTCCTTCTCAGCCATGCTGTGATGAAGGCGTTGGCGTTTCTGAGTAAGGGCGTTTGCCACTTCTACATCGGTACAACGCGCGTCCCTGATTTGAGGGGCACGTTTCAGCGATTGCCCCTGGTTGCCGTACTGTTCTCGCTGGCGCTTCTGGGTCTGGCGGGGTTCCCACCCTTGGCGGGCTTCACCGCAAAGTGGTTCATTCTGACGGAGGCCGTGGCGGCTGGAGATCGGCTTGTCTACGTGGGGGCGGGTTTGTTCCTGTTCAATACCCTTCTCTCTCTGGGCTACTATCTGCCGCTGATTGGCCATCTCTTTACACCCTTGCCAGAAGATGCGGACAGCTCGCCAATCCCGATATCACGCTGGATGGTTGTCCCGATGGTTGTCTTGGCTGTCCTGGTGGTGGCGATGGGGATGGCCCCGGCGCCGTGGTTGGTTTATGCAGCCGGCGTCATAAAGTGATTCGTATAGTGAAGGATAGGTTGGGAGATCAAAATGGGTAACCTCCTCTATAGTCCGCCTGTCGCAGGCGCCGTTTTCCTTGTCGTTGCTTGCGCCTTGTACTGGCTGGGTGGGGTGCTGCAGGCGAGCGGCGCGGCGTCGCCTGGCAAGCGTTTGCCGTACACCGGTGGCGAAATGCCACGAGACCTTCCCGGGAGCCTTGGCTATCAAGCGTTCTATCGTCTGGCACTGCTGTTCGCGATTCTGCATGTTGGGGCCCTGGTTATATCGACGCTGCCCAGTACGGCCACCCCGCACCGGATAGCAGCAATCTATCTCTGTGGAATAGCGTTGAGCGTGTTTGTGTTGACTGGAAAGGAATACTGATATGGAGCGAGTTCTTGAGCGGCTCGAGGGGCGCATCAACGATTGGGCGCGCCCTGTCGTTCGGTGGGCACGGCGGAAATCGCCGTGGGTGTTGCACTTCAATAGCGGCGGCTGTAATGGGTGTGATATCGAGATTCTGGATCTGCTGACGCCGCGCTACGATGTCGAACGGCTGGGTATCCTAAAGGAGGCTTCACCCCGTCACGCCGACATCCTGCTCGTCACGGGTCCCGTCACTCGACAATCTCGTGATCGGCTCAGGCGCATCTATGAGCAGATGCCCGAGCCGAAGTGGGTCGTTGCGGTAGGAAGCTGCAGTTGCTCGGGCGGTGTTTTCCAGGGTGCCTACAATGTCTTGGGGGGCGTGGATCAGGTCCTGCCGGTCGATCTGTACGTGCCCGGCTGTCCTTGTCGCCCAGAGGCCATTATCGATGGGTTGGTCCGATTGCTTGGGAAGATCGCATGAACTCCCCGAGAGATGATGTTGCGACGGTGGACGAAGTCGTCTCCGCCCTGCAGTCGCTTTTTACCGAAGAGGTGCAGGTGCGCTCAGTACCGGTGGATGAGACCTTCGTGACGCTGCCAGCCGAGCAGCTGAGAGCGGCCGTGTCCATGCTTGTCGACCGGTTTGATATCCGACATTTGTCGACCATCACAGCCGACGATCTGGATGAAGAACTCAGACTGCACTACCATTTCTGGCAGGGTGTACACCTGACCCTTGTTATCGGCTTGCCACACAGGGATCCGCAGATCGCATCACTGACGGACACCATCCC
The DNA here is from genome assembly GCA_964586915.1 of uncultured Anaerolineales bacterium. GTDB lineage: Bacteria > Chloroflexota > Anaerolineae > B4-G1 > SLSP01 > PWVB01. The sequence continues at coordinate 8,979 of CAZPJP010000038.1, read as the reverse complement.
AGGTGCCGCATTCTACGAGAGAGAGATCTATGGCATGTTCGGCGTCGACTTTGAGGGACACGCAGGCCTAGAGCCGTTGCTGCTACCGGACGATTGGCAAGGTGGCTCCCCGATGAGGCGAGACGGGGAAGAGGCCGCAGTGACGGAGGAGAATGTCGAGAGCGAGGAGCCCGACGATGAGTAGACTAGTGGTGCCCATTGGTCCGCAGCATCCGTTGCTCAAAGAGCCCCTCTCCTTTCAGCTGACCGTTGAGGGTGAGCACGTTATCGATAGCGCGATGCGTCTTGGATACGTCCACCGGGGGATCGAACGCTTGAGCCAGGAGCAGAACTACATTCAGAACATCCATCTCTTTGAGCGGGTCTGTGGCATCTGCTCGCACGTTCACACCACGACGTATTGTCAGGCGGTGGAGGCTCTGCTACAGATTGACGTTCCGCCGCGCGGCCTTTACCTTCGGGGTCTGCTCTGTGAGTTGGAGCGCATCCACAGTCACCTATTGTGGCTGGGAGTCCTGGCGCGCAATATCGGCTTCGACACCATCTTCATGTATGCGTGGCGCGACCGCGAGATTGCCTTGGATATTATGGAGGATCTCTCCGGCGGCCGTGTTTCCCACGCGGTGAACGTCATCGGGGGTGTCCGCGTCGATCTCACGGAGGAGCATCGCGATCGGATTCTGCAGCAATTGGGCGAGCTTGAGCGTCAGATCCATCGCGCTCTGGATGTTGTTACACACGAGCGCTCTTTGCGCGTGCGTACGCGTGGGATCGGCCATCTCTCACTTGAGCAAGTCCGCCAATACTGCGTGGTAGGGCCGGTTGCGCGGGCCTCTGGCCTGGACGTGGACGTCCGGCGCGATCTTCCGCGCCCTCCCTATGATGACCTCTCCTTCAACGTTCCGGTGCATCCTGATGGGGACGTCTGGGCCCGGACGCTGGTACGCGTGCAGGAGGCCGTGGAGAGTGTGTCTTTGTGCCAGCAGATCCTTGAGGGATTGCCGGAGGGGGACGTGTCGACGCGCGCGCCACGACGGGTGCCTGCCGGGGAAGCTGTGAGCCGCTCGGAGGCTCCGCGGGGTGAGGTCATCTACTACGTGAGAAGTGACGGCAGCGACACACCAGCTCGCGTGAAAGTGCGCACGCCAACGTTGACGAGTCTGATCACGCTGCGGGATCAGCTGCGGGGCGTGTCAATGGCGGATGTATCGGTGGTGCTTTCGGGCGTGGA
>CAZPJP010000038.1:0-7648 GCA_964586915.1 uncultured Anaerolineales bacterium | reverse complement strand
GTTCTTACCGCCAGCCTTTATGTGCCGGTCGCCGGCGTGAGCGGGGCTTCCTTCGAGGGTGATCTGATCGTGGTGCTCTTTCTCTTGAGCCTCCCAGCACTTGCTTACTTCCTAGCCGGCTGGACCTCGGTGGGTGTGTACAGCATCCTTGGCGGGCATCGATCTCTCCTGCAGTATTTCTCGTATGAGGTGCCCTTTCTTATGGCTTTGTCCGGGCCGGCGATTCTCAGCGGCTCCTGGCGTATCGCCGATATCGTCGCGTACCAAGCGGGGACCTCGTGGATCGCGTTGATGCAGCCCCTGGGTTTCCTGCTTGCGCTTGTGGGCCTTATCGGCAAGCTCAAGCGCGACCCGCTGGATATTCCCAAGGCCAAGTCCGAGGTCGTCGCCGGCTCGCTGACGGAGTTCAGCGGGCGCAAGCTGGCCCTCTGGCATCTCACAATGGATATGCAGACGGTTGTTGGCATCTTTCTATTGGCCAACCTGTTCTTTGGTGAGAGTCGTTTTTTCCAGGCGTTTCTTGCGGTGCCGATCTTTGGCCTTAAGGCGTTGGTGATTCTGTTGATGCTGTCTGCTGCCAGTGTTCTCTACGCACGCCTGCGTATTGACCAACTGGCGAGTCTCGGATGGCGGGTACTGGCGCCGCTGGCCTTGCTGCAGATCTTCGTCTCGTTGTGGATTCGGGGAGGTTAATGATGCCCCGTAGATTTCGGTTGTTGGCTTATCTGCTTCCGAACGTCGTGCGTGCCCTGATTAGCAGGCCGAGTACGGTGAAGTATCCCTTCGGCCCGCCCGAGCTTCCCGAGGGATATCGGGGGCGTATTCGTATCCGGGCCGAAAAGTGCCGCGGTTGCGGGTTGTGTGTGCGCGACTGTCCGGCAGCCGCTTTGGAGCTGGAACGCGTAGGGCGGGATGAGTTCCGCCTTATTTGGTACCCGGACCGTTGCGCGTACTGCGGTCAATGTGAGGTGAGTTGCCGATTTGGCGCAATCTACCAGACTCCTGAGTTCGTGCCTGGCACCGATCGACCGGTCGAGCTAACGACGGTGCTGGTGGACCGCGAGCCCGAAGACACCGATGAGGGCTGATCGTCTGACCAGCCCTCTCTGACGTCCCCGTCCGGCTTCGTCGCTACGTCTCTCGCGACCGCACGCGCTGATAGGCCTCCAAATCGACGTAGCTGTGTAGCGTGTCATTATGGATCGCCCAAATGCGTGTGGCGAATTCCTTGATGAAGTAGCGATCGTGCACGACGGTCAGCACAGTGCCCTCGAAAGCCGTCATAGCCTGCTCGAAGCTCGTCCGGCTGGGGATGTCGAGGTGGTTGATCGGCTCGTCGAGGAGCAGGCAGTTGCAGCCGGTGGCGACAAGACGTGCCAGGACTAAGCGAGCGCGTTCACCATAGCTCAGATTGCGGATCGGAATGAAGACCTCGTCGCCGGTGAAGAGAAAGTAGTGCAGGAATGAGCGGGCGTCGGTCTCAGACATCGATGCTACCTGACGGATGTACTTGTAGGGCGTGCTCTGCGGATCTAGCGTCTCTTGCTCCTGAGCGTAGTAGCCTAACTTCACGTTTGTGCCGATCCGGACGCGGCCGGCGAGGGGCGCGATCTCACCTCGGATCGTGCGGAGCAGCGTCGTCTTCCCGGTGCCATTTGGCCCGACCAGCGCAACGCGCTCACCCTGACGGAGCCATTGATTAACTCCCGTCAGCAAGGGGCGGCCTTCGTAGCCCACGGCGAGATCGTTGAGGATCAGGACATCCTGACCGCTTTCCGGCGTGTCGAGGAACTCCAGCTTCATATCCCAGGTCAGGCTGGGTTTCTCTACGCGCTTCTGCTCTAGCTCCCGTTCGATACGTCGCCTCTGCACGGTGGCGCGACGGGCGATGCCCTTTGCGATCTTGCGCGGGCCGAAATCGATGGTCCCGCGCTCGATGTTGTTGGCGTAGCCGGATAGCCGGCGTGCCTCCCCGGTGAGTTGGGCGATGCGTTCTTGCTGCGCGTTGTAGGCCTCCCATTGTCGTTCGATCTCCCGCCGTTTGGCCTCCAGGTAGTCGGTGTAGTTGCCCGGGTAGATGCTTAGCTTATGGGTTCTCTCGTCGAGCTCGAAGATCCAATTCACGGTACGGTCCAAGAAGGTGCGATCGTGAGAGACGATCATCACGGCACCCTTGTACGCTGTCAACCAGCTCTCCAGCCATTCCATGGCCTCAATGTCTAGGTGGTTCGTGGGTTCGTCAAGAAGCAGGAGCTGCGGACCCTTGATCAGCAGGCGGGCCAGACCCAGCCGGGTCTTCTGCCCGCCGCTTAGGCGGCTCACCGGCGTGGTGAGGGGTAGCTGGTCGAGGCCAAGGCCAGCGAGTACCTCAGCGGCCTCGTGGGGCGCGGTCTGTGTCTGTGACAGCCTCTCCAAGCGTGCTAGTGCCTCGCCATAGGCGTCGAGTAGGCGGGATTGCTTGTCTCCTTCGCTTAGCGCCAGCGCTTCGGCGAGACGCACGACGTCGCGGTCGGCACGCGCCAGTTGATGGTGCTCTTCGCGGAGGACATCATCGAGCGTGTCGGTCTCCTGGTATGTGAGCCCTTGCTCAAGATAACCGATGACCAGGTTACCGGGCGTCGTCTGGACGCTACCCGCATCAGCCTGCTCGCGTTCGACCAGAAGGCGAAGAAGCGTCGACTTCCCGCAGCCGTTTGGACCGATGAGTCCTACTCGGTCCCCTGGATTGACGGTAAAAGAGATCCCGCTCAGGACCTGAACGTCGCCAAAGCGTTTGCTTATGTTGGATGCTTGTAGCATAGATCATTTTCCTCTCTTGTGCTGCGAACCTGTAGCATACGGGCCGTAAGTGCCAAGTGTCAGAGCGTGGTGACGGGGCAAGTCCCCTCCGTGAATAGTGGGTGACGGGGGCAAGCGCACGGTGTGCTACTTCGCACAAAGAGAAAAGGCCGTGGGCTTGAAGCACCACGGCCTGGATGTTTTGAGGTTTCGGTAAACTAGCGCATGATCAGCGCACGCCGTATGGGTGATCTTTGCCCGACGTCACAGCGCGCTAGCTCTATCATTCCGATTTGCCTCCTCAAGATCTGTTCAACTCCCACTAATATACACGGTTTCCGCGATCTGTCAACGTTCATAGGGCCCGAATCTGCAGCAGTAGCTTCCGTGGAATCCACTTCGAGCGAGGGCTTTTCCTGAGCGACGCTTTCGGTTATCTGTTCCGCTCCAATGCAGCTGGAAATGGGCTACCCGAGCTGAGGTATGAGGGCGAATATCAGACGGCTCGGAGATAGCGGGCCCACTGCTCGAGGCCCTCTTCGGGATAGGGGTAGTCCCCGTTCTGTCCGTAGACGCGGACGACCTGCGGCAAGAGGCCGGTCGTTATCTCGTAGTTGATCGTCCCAGCCCAGCCTGCAACCTCCTCGGCGGTGATCTCCTCGCCTTGCTGCCGTCCGATGGCTACGACTTCGTCGCCAACCCGCACACCCGGGATATTGGTCACCTCCACAACGAACTGATCCATGCAGATTCGTCCCCGGATAGGCGCGCGCTGGCCTCGAATCAGGACGTATCCGCGGTTGGAGGCGGATCTTGGGTATCCGTCGCCGTAGCCCAGCGAGATCAACGCGGACCGCATAGGTTGCGTGGCGGTGAACGTGCGGCCATAGCTGATCGTCGCGCCGGGCTCAAGGTCGCGGACCTTCACGACGGTGCTTTTTAGGGTGAGGGCCCGCAAGAGTGGAAAGGACGGCATACTCTCAGGGGAGGGCGCCATGCCGTAGATGAGAAGACCCGGTCGCACCGCGGCAAGATGCGCCTCGGGAAGCGTGACAAGGCCCGCGCTGTTGCAGATATGTGGCAAGGGGATGGTGTAGCCGGCGTTATCAACGGCCCTCAAGATTGAGCGAAAGTGTTCCCACTGGCGGTGCGCAAACGCCAGATTGGGCTCATCCGCCGAGGCAAAGTGAGAGAAGAGTCCCTCGACTTCTAGATGGGGCAACTCGGACACATATCGGACGAAGTCCAGGGCTTGCTCGGGTTCGAGCCCATAGCGGCTCATCCCCGTGTCGACCTTGACGTGGACGGGCACCGTCCGATGTGCACGATCAGAAAGGCATCTCGCCGTCTCCCGATCCACAAGGGTGGGCGTGATCCTGTGCTGTAGGACGAGCTCGATCCCGGAGCGCAGCACATGGCCAAGGAGCAGGATAGGCGCTGTGATGCCCGCCTCCCGCAGGGCGATGGCGGCCTGGATACGATGAACGGCCAGCCGCGTCGCGCCTCCCTCCAACGCGGTCCGCGCCACCGGCCGAAGTCCGTGCCCGTAGGCATTGGCCTTGACACTGGCGATGATCTCGGTCTGTTCGCCCACGAAGGACTTGATGGCGCGTACGTTGTGCGCGATCGCGTCTAGATCGATCTCGGCCCAGGTGACGACGCCGTCGGGGATCATAGGTGATTCACCTCTGCCCAAGGCATGCCTACACGCAGGCGTTCAGTGAGGCGTGACGCTGAAGTCACGGCGCCTCGGCGTGATGCAGGTCGTCCGCTGAAAACCCCTCGGGCAATAGCTGCGCTAGCGTGCGCGTCCGGTACTCGCCCTCGATGTTGGAGATGTAGACGGGCATATCGTCAGGAGCGAACTCTCGCATAACCTGGCGACAGGCGCCGCACGGCGAACCGGCGTTCTCGGTCACCACCGCAAGTGCTCGGATTCGCTCGGCTCCAGCGGCCACGGCCTTGAAGATGGCTACTCGCTCGGCGCACATCGTCAGCGGATAGACAGCGTTCTCCACATTGACGCCGGCGTACACCTTGCCATCATCGGCGAGAACGGCAGCCGCCACCCTGTAATGCGAGTAGGGCGCATAGGCGTCGCCGAAGACGGCGACGGCCGCCTGGATGAGCGTCGAGGGCTCGCTGCGCGATTCTTTGTCTGTAGTCATAGCTGACAGATCACGCCGCGGACTCATCCGCGTCGCTATCCTGATTGGGGTCGTCGGATTCCTCCGGCTCCCTGACTGATGCGTGGGGACGGGCCGGCACGCCGTAGACCAGCGTGTGAGCGGGGACGTCGTGCGTGACGACCGAACCAGCGCCGGTCTTAGAGCCCTCGCCGAGGTGAACCGGCGCTATGAGCAGTGAGTCGGAGCCGATGAAGACGCTGTTCTCGACGATCGTGGGGTGTTTTCGCACTCCATCGTAGTTGCACGTGATGGTACCGGCGCCGACGTTGACGTGCTCACCCAGCGTGGCATCGCCGAGATAGCTGAAATGGCCCATGTGCGACTCGGCTCCGAGGGTGCTCTTCTTGAGTTCGGCGAAGTTGCCAACGTGCGCGCCCGTACAGATTCGGGCGCCCGGTCGCAGACGGCTGAAAGGACCGATGTCGCTGTCGTGCTCCATCTCGGCTTGCTCCAAGACGGACGCAGTCACCCGACACCGGTCGCCGATCACGGTGTCCTCAAGTATCGCGTTGGGGCCAATCTCGCAACTGTCCCCGATCACGGTCTTACCGCGGAGGTGTGTGTGGGGCAGGACGACGGTATCCCGCCCGATCTCCACATTTGGGCCGATATACGTGGTCGCCGGGTCGATCAGCGTCACACCCTCCAGCATCCAGTGCTCGTTGATGCGCCTGCGGAGGACAGTCAAGGCGTCGGCAAAGTCGACACGGGTGTTGATTCCCATCGCCTCGGTGGGATCCTTCAGGATGAGGTCTGCCACACGATAGCCACCCCGCGAGGCCAACTCGACCATATCGGTCAGGTAGATCTCCTCCTTCTCGGCGCTGGGTTCCACGCGAGGTAGATTCTTCCAGAGGAAATCGGCTGTGTAGACGTAGATCCCCGCATTCAGTTCGCGTATCTCCAGCTGCTCGGGCGTCGCCTCGGGTTCCTCAACGACACGCACGACGCGTCCCTCGCTGTCGCGGAGGACACGTCCAAACCCCTGTGAGTTCTCGCGGATGATCGTGATCATCGCCATCACGGCATCGGCCTGCTGCTGGCGGTCGATCAGGCGCCGGAGTGTGTCGAGCCGCAACAGGGGCATATCGCCGTATAGGACCAGGATGCGGTCAGCAGTGCCTTCGAGCAGGCCGCGTGTCTGCAGAACGGCGTGGCCTGTTCCGAGGCGGCGCTCCTGATAGACGAATCTCGCACGCTCACCGGCCCACTCGCGCAGCGGAGTGTCAGTCTCCTCCCCGACGACCAGTACCGGCTTCGACGGGGTCAGCTGCTCGGCTAACTCCAGGCTGTGGGCGATCATCGGACGCTCGCCAAACGCGTGGAGCACCTTCGGGACGCGCGATTTGAAGCGCGTGCTCTTGCCTGCTGCGAGGACGACAACGGCTAGCGACATATGTGGATCCTTTCCCGACTAAAGCTACGATCGAGGAGCACCCAGACGCATCGATGTCTAGATAGCCCTATTTCTTGCATTTGTATGAGATTACTGTGTCGATTATAGCACTGGGGATCTGGGAAACAACCAGGCTGGGCCGTCTTGATGCTTCGATGCGGCTGAGCCTGGTGTGTGGCCTTACAGGTCGTTGAGTGCGCTAACCTGAAGCAGCCTTGTCCTTTGCAGCCCGGCTGAGAAAGGGCTTGTGTTCTAGATCGTTCGGCAGGAATGCCCCCGACACGTGTTCGGCTGTTATGGGGTGCCTGGCTATAGGGCGTTGCAGGAGTAAGCCTTCACGGTATAATTCGTGGCACTTGCGGACGACGAGAGCTTTGAGCGACAGGCTGTCCGGCAGGAGACAGGGTGAGCAGAGGCAGTGACATCGCAGTCGGGTGCAGGTTGAGGGGCTTGTTGGACAGGCTCTGCTACTCCGTTTGTCGTGGCTTAGTACTCGGGCTCTTGCTCTTGATTGCTTTGGTCATCTCTGTGTTGGGAGCCGTTACCATCGCTGATTTTCAGGTTGTGGCTGGTGAGGAGGCGATCGTCCTCCATTGGGAGACGGCAAGCGAGGTTGGCAACCTGGGTTTCTATCTTTGGCGCAGCGAGGGCCAGGCTGGTCTTTACGCGAAGCTGCCGCTTGAAGGTCCAGCTCAAGAGCAGTTCGTGCCTAGCGAGGACTTTGGTGTGGGTGCACTCTATGAGTATGTTGACATACAGGTGACGCCAGGTATCGTTTATTATTATAGGGTTCAGGACGTCCCGTCTGATGGAAGTACAGGGCAGTTCGTGGGTCCCGAGGCTGCTGGCATTGGGCTTGCAACGGCAACGGCAACCGCGACCGTGACTCCGGTCCCCACCACGGCGGTCCCGGAAAACACTGTCGCGCTTACTCCAACTGCCGTGCCTGCGGATACTCTGGTGCCACCTTCCGGGGCATATGTGCGGTTCTGGGCTGAACCGACGTTAATCGCGGCGGGCGAGTGTGCCACCGTCCAATGGCAGACAGAGCGGATTCAGGCCGTGTTCTTCAACGGAGAGCCGGTGCGGGGAAGGGGCGCGCGGACGTTCTGCCCATGCGAGCCGGCCACATACTTCCTCAGTGTCGAGTACCAGGATGGAAGCTCCCAGACCTTCACCGTGCAGCTTGACGTGGCGGGCAACTGTGCCGCTGCCACGAGTGAGATCGCCCCTGCGCCTTCGCCGTCGGCGACCTCAACGCCGACGGCGTCGCCGAGTGCGTCCC
>CAZPJP010000037.1:20320-30257 GCA_964586915.1 uncultured Anaerolineales bacterium | reverse complement strand
TGCTTCTGCCCGCGCTCCAACTCCTCGATGCGTTCCAGCGCTTCTGCCAACGCCGTGCTCAGCCGCTCGACTTCCGCAACCAGTCGGGCATTCTCCGCGCGCAACCGCACCAACTCGCTCTCCATTGTCTCGCGTTTCTCCGTCATCAGCGCCATCATACCACACTTTAGGATAACGCTGAACAGTTACAGCTGCACCAGCGCTTTGATCAAGCGGCGGTGTCGGACGGCGTCGAAGGCATCCCGGATATCGTCAAGTTCGAAGGCGTGGTCAAGATCGAGCCATAGGGAGGCGTCCAGACGCCCATCGCGGATGGCTTCGATCACGGGGTGATGGGTCTCGGCCTCATCGTAGCCGCCAGCGTAGATCGTGAAGGTGCCTGGAGCGCGGTGGGGCTGGATGTGGGCGCCCTCATAGTCATCAATGCCGTAGACGCCCAGCGTGCCCCCAGGCGAAAGATAGGCCAGGACGCCGTTGGCTGAGTCCTCCTGCCCGACCGAGTCTATGATGAAGTCAAAGCCTCCCGAGCTGCTGTCGGCAACTCGTGTGCTGACGTCGTCAGCTTGGTAGTCCACGTAGTCCGTGGCGCCGGCGGCGCGGGCGGCAGCCCGACGGCTGAGGTTGCCGACCATCACAACTATGTCGGCACCTGCGTTGGCCGCGTGAGCGGCGAAGGCCAGTCCATTGCCGCCGGAGCCGACGATCAGCACGCTGTCGCCCTCACCGATGCCCATCCGCGTGACATAGCTTAGTGTCTCGCGCCAGGTGATGATCATCGTTGCAGCCCGGGGATCCACGTCTGGGGGGATGATCTGGTTGATGCGGTAAGGGCGCCACGCTGAGGGTGGCAGGCCATCTGCACGCATCGCCCAATGATCCTTCGCGAGGCCGTACTCGGCGAACCCGCCCCAATGAGCGTGGTAGGTCCCGTCGCGTGCGGGCGGTGCGCCAACTCGGGAGATGAGATCGCCGACCTGTATGTGACGCACCCTAGATCCGACCTCAACGGCCCGGCCCACGCTCTCGTGGCCGAGGATGGTGGGGTACGTAACGGGCCAGGGAAAGCGTCCGGCGATCAGGTGCTGATCGGTGCCGGTGCACGTTGCGCCAAACTGAAGGTCGCAGAGCACGTCATAGTCCCCAAGTCCGCCGGCGTCGGGGCGGGCGATCTCCCGGACGACCAACGATCCCGGCGCTTCGATAATTGCGGCTTTCATACTCATCAGGTTCTCCTTGGGTAGAAATCGGTGTTGGGGCCCCCGGGCCGCGATCGGGTTCGGATCAGCGCCTTGGGGATGCTCACGCCTGGACGGGTTGGACTCTCACCTGCGAGACGTCGATACGACCCTCATCGCAGACCAGCGCAACCCCGCCACCCGCAAGAAGATCACCATCGTCCGTGGCTTTGAGGATGGTCTCGCCGCCAACCTCGCCCGTCAACATCCGGCCCTGAACCCGTAGTGTGAGCTCGTACGTCTCGTCGTAGGTCCATTCGAGGTCGGTTTCCGCCAGGATGGCCTGGCCATCGCGCTGCTTCACCAGGCGGAGCTTGTTGCCCTCGCAGAGAAGGAGGGCATAGTAGCGCTCGAGCCCCTGCACCCGAGCCGCCACGCCAGTCCGCCGGGCTAGATGGGGCCGGATCGATGCCTGGATCTCGTAGTCGGTCCACTCGCGCGTTCCGTGTATCAGGAGGCCCGTGCCGCGGTCCTGACTGATGCGAAGCCCACTGCCTGCCCAGAGGTGATCGACTGCGTTGACCCAGGCGCGCCGCCACATTGTGCCTGCATCATCCCGGCGCGTGAGGGGGGTGTCCGGGGCGCCGGCCCACGTTAGGTAATCCAGGTAGACCGTACCAGTCGCGCGGGTGTCGGCATGGATCTCCACTCCTACCTCAGCAATCGGCGCGCCGGATGTGTCCTCGATTACCCAGGTCAGCTTTTCATCCTGCGCCGGAAGAAGGTGTGCCTTTGGGCCTGGGCGGAGGGCAAGGGCATCGTCGGCGCCATAATACCGGATGTAGAGATTGCACGTGATGGCGCTGCTGTTACCGCCGTCGGCCTCGACCCGCGCCTGGAGCGTCTGGCCGGCGTAGAGGGTGGGGGAGCAGATCAGGCCGTATCCGGGCATCTCTGCGGCCTCCGGCGTCAGGAACGTCGCGGTGCCCGCGCGGGCTGTGCGTCCTTGCGCCACGCCGTCGTAGTGCAGAGCGAGGCTGTGCTTGCCCGACGTGCTGTGTCCGACGACGTTCTCCAGCTCTAGCGTCCCCTTCGCCTCAGGGGCGGTGTCCGGCACGAAGCCCTGTACCGACCCGGGTAGGTTGAAGTGGAAACGGGCCTCGGCCTTCGGTGCGATGGGCTGAAGGCCGGCGAGCGCCCGCCCGCTGTTGACGAGCTCATACGCCTCCCGTAGAGCGTCGGTGATGGCCCGGCCTCCATCGGCCGTTGGGAGATAGAGGCGATCGGCCACGGGACCGCGGTAGTCCGGGCCCGTTGCAAGGCCCTCCAGGCCGTTCTTGATGCCCATCAGGCAGCCGACGTTGCCGGCGTTACAATCGGTGTCCCAGCCGGAGGTGTTGACGATCATCAACGTTCTCTGGAAGTCGTTCCGGCCATAGAGCAGACTTAGGATGATGAGACCGTGGTTGGGCACCATGTGGACGCCACCACCATATTTGTGGTAGCCGTACGTCTCGGCCAACCACTCGCGGGCCTTGCGCCAGTCGGGCTCACGCCGGCGGACGTCGCGTAACTCGTCGATCATCCGGTAGATAACGCTATCGTGCGGGATCATGCTCGTTCCGATATCGATTAGGGCATTAAGGTCGGACTCCACGAAAGCTTGGGCTTCCAGAGCGGCGAGCACCTGGGCGCCGTAGATCGCCTCGCCATCGTGGCTCACGCTGGCTGCACGGCGGGCGAGATCGGCGGCGTACGCCGGGTCGCCCGGAGCGACCATCGCCCACCCGTCGATGAAGATCTGAGCCCCGATCTGCTCGGCGACGACCCGGCCGTTGGTGTCAATGGCGCCGCTCTTGGGCGCCTTGACACCCGACTTCAGCCTCAGGAAGGCTGTGTGCTCCGTGGAGTTGCCCATGCCGCCCCACCAGAGAATCGTACGTTGTTCGATGATGTAGTTGAGCCACGTTTGGCCGATCTGGGCCGGCGTGAGGTCGCGCGGACACCCGTAGTCCTCCAGAGCTCGCACAAAGGTGAAGGTGCCTGAGATGTCGTCGTCGGTGACGATCAGCGGTTTGTTCAGCCTTTCGTGGACGTAGTAGTTGATCTCGCCGAGCTCTCGCACGACGCGCTCATAGGGCCAGCCTTCAAAAGGGCGACCCAGGTAAACGCCTATGATTTTGCCCAGCACACCGGCATAGACACGTTCTTCGTAGTCGATGGGAAGCTGCATGTCCGCTTACTCCATTCTCATAGCGCGACCGGCGTACCGGTTCGGGCCGACTCGAGCAAGGCCAGACCGCTCCGCAGGAACTCGCGACTGCGGCTGAGGGGAACCACAGGTTCGGCGCCGTCCAGGACACAGGCCTCCATCGCGCGGACCTCGCAGAGATAGGGGTCGACGCCCTCGACCATGATGGTCTGGGGATCCCCGTCGCGCGGCGCGTAAGCGATCTTGCTGGGCTGACTCTCCATACCGGGCTTCCAGGGTTGATCGAGCGTGAGGGTGCCCTCATCCCCTACGACAACCGTACCGGCGCGGAACGGCATCCGGAAGCTCGAGGCAATCTGAGCGGAGAGACCGTCCTCAAAGCGCATCTGGCCGATCAAGGTCACCTCGACGCCGGTCTCGCCCACGGTTTGCTGCGCCCAAACCTCCTCCGGCGGTCCGCCCGCCATCGTGATGGCCATGCTGTTTGGGTACACGCCGACGTCCCAGAAGGAGCCGCCGCCTAACTCAGGTCTCAGGCGGATGTTCTCCGATTGATCGGGCGGAAGGTAGAAACTGAACCAGCTCTGCAGCAACTGAACGCGCCCGAGGCGGCGCTGCTCGATCATCTGCCGTGCTCGAAGCGCCTGCGGATGGTGGAGGTACATGAACGCCTCGAAGACGATGACATCGTGCTCCGCTGCAGCTGCCTCGATGGCGTCGAGCTCCTCAAGCGTCTGCACCAGCGGCTTCTCGCACAGAACGTGCTTGCCCGCTTGGGCTGCGGCGATGGTCCACTCGCTGTGGAGTGTGTTGGGAAGCGAGATGTACACGGCATCAATGTCTGGTGCGTCCAGCAGCGCCTCGTACGAGCCGTAGGCCGTGGGTATCTGCCACGCCTCGGCATAGGATTCGGCCCGCTCCCGGCTGCGGCTGGCGACGGCGACGAGCGCACTCCGCTCGGCCTGGCAAATTGGGTCGATAAGCGCTCGGTTGATGCGGGCGGTCGAGAGCAGTCCCCAGCGAAGTGTTTCCGAGTTGGTCATCCTGATCCTCCTTGGTTCCATTATCGTGAATCTCGGCGCCTATTTCTGAACCTCCAGCAGCGCCACGGACATCGCTTCGATGCTCTGCTCTCCCAGATCCACATAGGCGCTTCCTGGGGTGCAGTAGCTGATCTTGGTCTTCATCGGGGAAGAGAAGAGGTTCATCAGGAAGAGTAGGGTCCGGTTGCCGTGCACGCGGAGCGACGTCCACACGTTTGGGTTTGTCGACACCACGGCCTGTGCCAGGCCAAGGCGCTTCATCAGCCACAGCAGGGCCTGGGACTGCTCGTGTTTGCGGTGCTCCCACGTCATCCCGAGGTGAATCACACGTCCGCCACCGCAGGTCGATATCTCCCAGGCCAGGGCGCGATCGGTGCACTCATCGTATCCTAAGATGACTGCCTCCTCGGGGCGCTCCTCGGTGAAAAAGACCTCGCTCTTTAGCACGTTCTTGATCTGCTCGTTTTCTTCCCCAATGACGACGCGGATGACGGCCTCCGTCCCTTGCTCGAACCGCGGTGCACCAAGGAAGTCTAGCAACAGGGTGCAAGGCATCAGGCGTTCGTCGAAGCGGGGAAGGATCGGCGCGATCAAGGCGCGTCCGCCGTTTTTGAGGAAGCGGACGATATGTTCCTGCTCAGCGCTGGGCATGCTGTCGCCGCTGACGATGATGACAGGGGTATCGGTCTCTGTGATCCAATCGTCGGCGGCGAGATCGACACACGCGGGGCTTAAGCTCGCGCAGAAGGCGGTAGTCAGCAGCCCCGCGTCCAGAAAGCGCCAGGCCTCGGTGCTGGTGAAGAGAAATGATCTGCGCTTGTGCCAGTACCGCTCGGCCCGCGCATACTCGAAGCTCAATCCGAGACGGCAGTCGTAGACGTGCTTGGCCTCGACAAGCCAGGGATACCTGGCGATCGTCTCTCCGAATTCAGCCTGTGTATTGTAGAGCGGACGGATCTGTCCGTAGGGCCCGATAGGCGCGCCGTAGTCGTAGAGATCGGTGGTCTCCCCAACTTCGGGTGGATTCGGTCCGCCGGTGAAGACGTAGTAGTTGTGGCCCTTCATTCCGTGGGCAAGGTTGGTCAGGTAGCAGGCCTTGGCGTCGCGGGCCGTGATCGGCGGCCAGTCGGAGGCGCTGCCGCTGGGAAGCTCCAGGACCGTCGGTGGATAGCCGAGGAGCCGGAGCTGCTCGTTGGACAGGAAGACGTTGCGGGCGTACTGCGGCGTCGGGTTGTTCTGGGGCCAGCTCTGGCTGAGATTGTAGTAGTGATCGGAGCCAAGCAGAAACCTCTCGCCCAGCGCCTCTGACATCTCGACGAAGTAGGCGTTCATGCCCGGGTTGGCGCTGTTGTGGATGAATGGCGTGTCGATACCGCGCTCTCGCAGCATCTCGCAGAGCGCCTTGGCGTACTCGGTCGTTGCTGCTACATAGGCGTCGAAGTAGTCACGGAGGCGCCGGATGCCTTCGGGCGTACCGCGCTCGGCCGAATCCGGCGCCAACGGATGCACGTCTGCAAAGGTCCCGAACTCCGTTCCGTATGCTGCGTTGAGCTCTGCGACATCGCCATAGCGGCGCCGCAGGAAGCTCGGATAGCGACCAGGTGGGTCGCCAAAGCCCATGGACTCGGCGTTGTAGTCCAGGCCCCCGAACCAGATGTGGATGCCCATCAGCTCGTTGTCGAACTGGGTTAGGGCGACGGGACCTCCGCTCGAAACGGTGTGCTGCGCCAAGATAGGCGCGACGGCGTCGAACCAGGCGCGCACTTTCTTGAGAAAGACGGGATGAAGGTAAGAGACCGAAGGCAAGCCGAAGGGGTCTCCCGCCGGCGTCCGCGCCTGAATCTCTGGATAGCTCTCGAAGAGCCAGGGTGGTAGCCCACCATAGATCAGCTCCGAATACTGGTAGGGCCCGGGTCGGGCGATGACGTAGAGCCCGGTCTCCTGGGCCGCTCCGAGAAAGCTTTCGAGGTCCGTGGTGCCATCGCCCCCCTCGAAGACGAAGTGACCCTCCTCCGGCTCGTGGATGAGCCACGGAATGTAGGTCGCCACGCAGGTGCCGCCTGCCTCTTTGAAGAGCTCCATGCGGCGCCGCCAGTCTGCCTTCGGGACTCGGAAGTAGTGGAACTCGCCGGAGTTCAGGTAGAAAGGCTTTCCCCCCCGCCGATATATGCGTTGGTCAAAGGTGATCGGTTCCATCTATTGCACCTCCCTCCCTCGCCGCTCACCGTTAGTGTACTCTAGTTCCGCTGACTTGACACGTGGCCGAACCCGTCTATGATCTGAGCAGATGTGCAGATGTGATCACCTGTGCAACCTGGAGACCTATGCATCTTGACCGTGAGGCGCATCGCCTGCTCTATCGCATCGCACAAGCCTATTATGGCGACGGAGACACTCAGCAGCAGATAGCCCGGCGCTTCGGGCTGTCGCGACCTAAGGTCTCACGGCTCCTGCAGAAGGCGCGCGATGCGGGCGTCGTGAACATCGCTCTGGTTCCGCCTCGCGGTGGACTCGCCGATCTGGAGCGTGCGGTTGAGCAGCGCTACGGCCTTGAGGAGGTGGTGCTCGTCGCCGTCAGCGATCCTGACGACCCCGAGCGCGTGGCCTTGGAGCTGGGCCCGGCAGCCGCAGGGTGCCTGACGCGGAACCTGGCAAAGGGCGCGGTTCTGGGCCTGGCCTGGGGACGGACGATTTTGGCCACTGTCGATGCCCTGCCTGCTTATCCGGTTGTAGGGTCGACGGTGGTGCAGTTGAACGGGGGGCTGGGACCCGTGGGCGCCCTGGAGCACTCCACCGAGGTGGCGCGCCAGGTCGCTCAGAAGCTCGGAGCGCGCCTCAGATTGCTGCCCGCGCCCGGCATCGTCTCGTCTAGCGAGGCAGCCGCGGCCCTTCGGGCGGACAGCCACATCTCCGAGGTCCTCGAGCAGGCCGCGGCTGCCGATGTCGCGCTCGTCGGTCTGGGCGTCCCGACCCCGGATTCGGTTCTCTTGCGGGATGGTCATATCCTCACTCCGGCTGATCTTGAGCGGCTCCAGGCTGCCGGCGCTGTCGGCGACCTCATCCTGCGCTACATCGATTCGAAGGGCGAACCCCTGAACCTCGAGCTTAACGATCGCATCATCGGCCTCACCCTCGCCGAGCTCTCGAGGATCTCTCGGGTGATCGCGGTCGCAGGCGGCACTGTCAAACACGGTATCGTGCACGCCGCCCTGAGGGGCGGGTGGTTGGACGTGCTGGTGACGGATCAGGTCACGGCAGAGATCGTCGTGGTATAGGGTGGGACAAGGAGGAGATGTGGAAACGTGGTCCGAGGAAGCGCTGATTGAGCGCGCCAGAGAGATCGTGGCGCGCGAGGCTGAGGCCGTCCGGGCGCTAGCGGGGCAGCTCGACTCCGGCCTCGTCGAGGTCGTGAGGCTGCTGCTGGCATGTCGAGGGCACGTGTTGGTCACCGGGGCGGGCACCTCCCACGCGATGGCGATGCGCCTGGCGCATCTGCTATCGTGCGCCGGGACGCCGGCGCTGTGCATCAGTGCTGCTGGCGCGCTTCATGGCGGCGCCGGTGCGGTGCGAGCTGAGGATGTCCTGTATGTGATCTCCAAAGGAGGGCGTAGCGCCGAGGTGAATGAGTTTGTCGATATCGCCAAGGGACGGGGCGCCAAGATCATCGCGCAGACCGAGGCTCCGTCATCTCCGTTGGCCGAGCGCAGCGATGCGGTCTACGTCGTGCGGACCGTGGGGGACGTGGATCCCTATGGCATGGTGGCTACGGGGAGCTCTTTGGTCAACGGCGCCGCGGGCGACGCGCTCTGCGTCCTTCTGCTGGAGCTGCGCGGGTATTCCAAGGAGGCCTTCAGCGCGACCCATCCCGGGGGCGCGGTAGGCGAACGACTGGCGAAAGAACAACAGAAGCCTGCTACTGGAGAGGGGATAGGAACTCAATGAGGGCTGCGTTTTTGGTGGGTCAACGAGAATACGAAGTGCGGGAGATTCCAACCCCGACCGCGCCCGACGATGGCGTCGTGCTGGCGGTCGAGGCGTGCGGCGTATGTGGATCGGATCTGCGACGCTGGCGTGAGGGCCCGCCTGAGGGCCAGGGCAGCCTTGCTGGCGTGTCGGGGATCATCGCGGGACACGAGGTCGCGGGCACCATAGTTGAGGTGGGGTCGCAGGTAATGGAATATCGTGTCGGGGATCACCTGGCGGTGGCGCCCGATATCCACTGCGGTTCCTGCTATTACTGTCGCCGCGGGCTCTATAACCTCTGTGATGACCTGCACTTCCTAGGGATCAGCCCGGGCTACCCGGGGGGCTTCGCGGAGCGGCTGGTGCTGACCCGCGAGGTGTTGACGCTCGGAATCGTGCACCACATCCCGCAGGGGCTGTCGAGCCTTCACGCGGCGCTGGCGGAGCCGATGAGCTCGGTGCTGGCGTGTCACGACAAGGCGGGAACCGACCTTGATGACACGGTCGCGGTGATGGGCGCGGGACCGATCGGCTGTTTACACGCTGTGATTGCCAAGCGACGGGGTGCGCGGGTCATCATCTCGCAGCGCAGCGAGGCGCGTCTGGCCTTGGCCCGGCGCTTCGACCCCGACGTGGCAATCGGGCTGACCGGCGAGGCCTTCGTGGCGCGGGTGCGCGAGCTGACAGGCGGGCGGGGGGCTGACTTGGTGATCGTTGCCAACGGAGTCGCGTCCGCTCAGGCAGATGCCGTGCAAGCGGTGCGCAAGGGAGGGCGCGTGGTGCTCTTCGGTGGGCTGCCGAAGGCAGCCCCGATGGCAACGTTCGACGCCAATCGCATTCACTACGGCGATATCGAGCTGGTGGGCGCATTCTCCTACCATCCTACGATGCACGCTCTGGCACTGGACGTCTTGAGCCGTGGGCTGATCCCGGTGGATACGCTGATCACCCACATCTATGCACTCGACGACATCGCAACTGCGTTCGAGGTAGCATCCTCGGGCGAAGGGTTGAAGGTGGTCATCACGCCGTGAACGGGAAGGTATGTCAATGATCGGATTGAACAGGGAGTTGGCGGCTCGGGAGGCGGCCGGTCGGCCGGTCCGCATCGGCATGGTCGGTGCCGGGCAGATGGGCACCGACGTCGTCGCTGAGACGTCGGTGATGCAGGGCATCGAGGTTGTGGCGACCGCAGACATCAACGCTGATCGCGCCCGTGACGCTTATGCGATCGCGCGCATCGCGGCGGAGGTGGTGGCGGTCTCGTCGCCCGAGGACGCGGACGCTGCCATACGGGCCGGGGAACGGGCATACACCACCGACTATCGTGTCATCGCGGAAATGGACGAGATCGATGTGCTGCTGGAGGCGACCGGGGTGCCGGAGGTGGGCTCCCGGGCCGTCCTGAGCGCCGTGCGCCACGGCCATCATCTGGCGATGATGAACGTGGAGACCGATATCACCGTCGGGCCGGTGTTGCGAGGGTATGCGGAGCAGAAGGGCATTCTCTAAATAAAATTGAAGGGAATCTTAAAGCATTAGTA
>CAZPJP010000037.1:0-20310 GCA_964586915.1 uncultured Anaerolineales bacterium | reverse complement strand
CGAGCCAGCCGCCTGTAAGGAGCTCTTTGATTTCGCAGACGCGCTGGGGTTCACCGTGGTGGCGGCGGGGAAGGGGAAGAACAACCCGCTGGATCGCCACGCCAAGCCGACGGACGCACGGTGGGCGAAAGAGGCTGCCCGACGGGGGCTGGCGCCGACGATGCTGGTGGAGTTCGTGGACGGCAGCAAGACGATGGTGGAGATGGCGGCTGTCTCCAACGCGACGGGGCTTGTTCCGGACGTGCGTGGCATGCACGGCCCGGTCACCCATCGAGAGATCCTGGAGCAGGTCTTCCGGCTCAAGGAGGACGGTGGAATCCTCAACCAGATGGGCGTGGTGGACTTTGGCGTGGGCAAGGTGGCGCCTGGGGTCTTCCTGATCGTACGCACGGACCATCCCCGGTTGCGCGAGGCTATGGTGCTGCGCGACATGGGTAACGGGCCTTACTACACACTCTTCCGGCCCTATCATCTCTGCAGCATCGAGGTGCCGTTGACCTGCGCGCTGCTGGAGATTCGGGGCGAGTCGAATATGGTGCCGAAGGACAGGCTGGTCTCTGAGGTTTTCGCCGTTGCTAAGCAGGATCTACGCCCTGGCGATGTCCTGGATGGGATTGGTGGCGCCACGTTCTACGGCCTGATCGACCGGTACGAGGTTGCGCACGAAGAGCGGCTCCTGCCCATTGGATTGGCAAAGGGGGCCCGGCTGAAGCGGGCTGTGGCAGCGGACATACCCATCACCTATGACGATGTCGAGTTGCCGGCGTCGTCTGTGGTGCTGACCTTACGTCAGCTTCAGGAGCAGTGGCTGGGGGGCGAGATTGACCCCAAGCGGCTGCTGTCAGAGATCGATGCGCTATGAAGCTTGGAGAAGAGCGCGCATTTAGTAATGGGTTGGATAATGTCCCGGAGGTGTAGCAGACCTATGCGCAACCAGGACAGTCAAGCGTAAAACCGTTAAGGGCGACACGGAGATCTATCAGTATGGCTTTGCAGCCACTCACTTACATAGCGGGCGAAGGTCTCGAAATCGTCCAGATCTTCCTGAATGTAGCGATAGACTCGCTCCAGGTCCACTTCCAGATATAGATGTACGAGCACGTTGCGGAATCTGGCCATATCGACCAGTCTCTGGGCGAAATCGGGTGGCAGGACGCCGATCTCGGCCAGCGCCGGGAAGACATCGCTGTACTGTCTGGGAAGCATCGCCTGCTGATCGGCCAAGATGATACTGCCGATGTCCAGGGCGGCCTGGATAGCGATTTGGAAGTTGTGTTGCGCGGTGTCCGTGTAGAGGTAGTTCGCTACGAACTCCTCATAGCTCATCGGCTGGAAGGCGCGCAAAACGCGCAAGCACTTTCGCATCTGGGCGAGGCGTTCGGTGATGGCTGTCGTATCCACTGAGCAACTCTCCTTTCCGCGCCTTTTCCAGGATAGCGCGCTCGTGTCGCTCGAGGATAGGCTTGAAGTCCAAGTACTTGTTCACGGTGTGCAGTTGGTATTCGATCCGCGTCTGGTGGTCGCGGCAAAAGACCAGGATGCCATCGCGTAACACAGCGTAGGCTAATGCCGGAGGCGCCTGATTGAGAATAAGCACGTCTACATCGTTGGTGTTCAGGATTTTCATCAGTCCACCGATGATCTCCAAGCGTATGTCGAAGCACTCTTCGTCGTCACGGTCGCCCGCCAGCAGCACGGCAATATCGATGTCGCTATGCGCCCATGCCTGCCCTCTCGCGTGCGATCCGAAGAGGTACGCCAGCACTACGCTATGGAGGGAATCGAAGTAGCGCTCCATAGCGTTCTTGTGTTCGTCGAACTCGAAGTCCTTCATCATCTCACCTGCTTACTCACAAGGTAGTATACTGATTGTAGCACTGCCGCGTTGCGCTGGCAATTGCAGATGGGCCCCGCGTGCGGACTTTCGGTGCCGCGAAGCGCCGGCGGTGGACGCTACAGCAAAGCTGGGAGGGTTTATGCGACTCATTGGATTGGATGTAGGCACAACGAGATGCAAGGTGGCGGCGTTTGAGCAGGATGGGGCCCTGGTCGCGAGCGCTAGCCGCGAGTACGATGTGTCCATGCCCCAAGCCGGTTGGGCCGAACAGGATGCTGAGGCGGTATGGCGCCTCGTCCAGGACGCGATGCGCGAAGTGCTCGCGGCGCTTTCGCTAGCGTGGACCTGCAGCGACGAAGTCGAAGCACTCTCGCTGTCCGTGCAGGGCGAGGCGGTGATGCCTCTGGACGGAGCTGGGCACGCGCTCCGTCCCGCTATTCTGGGCATGGACACGCGGACTGCAGCGCAGAATACGTGGCTCCGCGCCCGGTTTGACGAGCGCGCGCTCTTCAACTGTACGGGTATGCCCGTTCATACAATCAACACGCTGCCCAAGCTATTATGGCTCCAGAAGCACGAGCCTGAGGTGTGGGAGCGCGCCGACCGCTTTGCGCTCTATGAGGACTTCCTTATCCAGAGAATGACGGGCGAGCCTGTGGTGAGCCGCTGCCTGGCGTCCCGCACGCAGCTCTTCGACCTGCGGGCCGGTACGTGGGCGACCGCGCTCCTTGAGGCCGCGGGACTGACGCCTTCCCGCTTGCCGCGCGCTCGTCCCTCGGGTGAGGCCGTTGGACCTATGCGTCCTGACTTGGCAGCCGCATTGGGATTCGCTTCACCCCCTCTAGTCGTCACCGGCGGGCACGATCAGGCATGCGGTGCGCTCGGGGTGGGCTTGACGCGATCGGGCCTCGCGATGGTCTCCACGGGCACGGCGGAGGTCGTTGAGGTTGCGCTCACCGAGCGAGCGCTGGCTGAGCCGGCGCTGAACGAGATTCTCTATGCCGGCAACATCTCGATCTACTGGCACACGGTGGACGGTCTGTACCTGGCTATGACGCTCAATCACAGCGGCGGCCTGATCCTCCGCTGGTTCCGCGACCGTTTTGGCGAGGAGGAGATGGCCCGGGCTCGACGATTCGTGACACAAGCTGGGGGCCAGAGTGCAGGCGGGGCGGACGCCTACGATTTTCTCTTGCAAGGGGCCTCTCCTGAGCCCACAGGGCTCCTGCTGCTACCGCACTTCGCGGGCAGCGGGACGCCGACCTTCGACACGAACTCAAAGGGAGCGCTATTGGGGTTGACGTTCAGCACCACGAAGACCGAGGTCGCTAAGGCGATCTTGGAGGGGCTTACCTTTGAGCTGCGTGTGAATCTGGACCTGTTGAGAGATGGTGGGGTCGCCATAGATGAACTGCGGGCGATTGGGGGTGGGGCGCGCTCAGACCTATGGTTGCAGCTCAAAGCGGATATCACCGGCATTCCCGTTGTGGTGCCGCAGGTCACCGACGCATCCTGCTGGGGTGCAGCGCTGTTGGCCGGGGCGGGAGCCGGGGCCTTTGGGGATCTGAAGCGAGTTGCTGAGGACACCGTGCAGCTCGCGCGCCGGTTCGAACCGGATCCCGATCGCTCGGCACGGTATGCAGAACGCTACGCCTTGTACAGCGAACTCTATCCTGCACTTGGGGATCTGCTCCACCGGATGTAGTCCTGTTGCTGTGAGCGCGCTGGCTTCCGGATTGCGTCGCGTGTATCGTGGGGAACCGGACCAACTACGCTGCGTTACTAAGCCGCGTTCGAGGCGCGTGCGCGCGGGACGGGTCCCAGGACCGAAGAGTTGTTCTATCTTGAGTGAAGAGATGAGGGGGTGCGCTACTTTCCGCATCTGCGGCGCTTTGTCACGAAGGCGATTCCCTTCCACCGCCTACATCCCGCACCGACCTTGGTCGCCCCTGATGACTATGACCGTGGTCATAGGCCGCTGGTCTTGGCCTCTCAGGACCGAGACCTGATCGCGGTTTACTTCCCCGCGGGCGGTGCAGTGACGTTGCAGGTGTCCAATCGTGGCTACACCGCGCAATGGTACGATCCGAGGACAGGCGCGGTGCGCGCCGGCAGGTTTGAAGCGTATGAAGAAGGGCTGCGCTTAGAAGCTCCGCTGGCGCATGATGGCGAAGGCCGACCTCAAGACTGGGTTCTAACGCTCTCTCTTGTAACGACCGAGGGGGCCTAGACGACGGCTAACGGTCCCTACCGCCGCGGGGGGACATGGACGTGCGACGCTACCGGAAGATATTGGTGAAGGTCGCGGGTGCGGTTGGTCCGTCGCTTCGGAGCCTGTGAGTCTAAAGCGTATGAGCGCACACCGGGGTCATCCCGTCACGGTATCGAGCAAGACGCCCCATCCCAGGTTTTGCAGGCAAGCCGCGGCTTCTGCTTCGTTGCCCCGCTCCACAATCGCTTCCAACGCCGTGACGAGCTGTCTTGGGCTAGCTGCCTGGGGCTCCTGAGCCGCGATCCGTCGCGCTACGTTCAGGACTTCTCCCAGCCGTTCGATCGCCGTGCCATCCTCGGTCAGCCTTGCCTGACGGTGCGCGATGATCTCCAATGCTCTATAGCGGTGTTCCAGTTGGCTCACGGTGGTCTGTCCCCTTCTGTGGCTGGATGGTGTCCTTCATTTTACTCGCGCCCTCTTCGCTGTACAAGCGGCATAAGAATGCATCACCTGGACGTCACCGGTAGCATGTCGCGCGAGGATGAGGCTGCAGAATCGCGGATACGCGGAGAGGCGCTGTTCGGACCGAGCGCCAATCGTGGCACGTGGGCGCCGCTCTGGAAGAGGCCTGTCTGTTGGACTTCAGCGCACGTCAAGAGGTATGTCTAGTCGTGCAGCGTGCCATCGGGCATCGTTGCGCCCTCAAGATCGGCCCCGTCCAGTGTATCTCGGTCGAGCTTGGCGTTGCGAAGGTTCGCACCATTCAAGCGGGCTCCGCTCAGATCGGCGTTGCACAGGTCGGCGTTGCTCAGGTTAGCGCCGCTAAGATCGGCGTTGCTGAGGTCTGCGTCGTTCAGGTTGGCGCCGCTCAAGTCGGTCTTGTAGAGCATAGCGTCACTCAGGTTAGCGCCGCCCAGCTTTGCCAAGCTTAGGTCGGCTCCGCCCAGATCGGCTTCGCGCAGATTAGCCTTGCTTAGCCGCGCTACTCGCAGGTTGGCCCCGCGCAGGTCGGCGCTGTTCAGGTCGGTCCTGAACAACAGGGCCCCTTCCAGGCTGGCCCAGCGCAGATCGGCCCCGACCAGCTTGGCATCCATAAGGTCGGCCCCCTCCAGCCTGGCCATACTCAGCCTGGCGTTGCTCAGATCGGCTTCGGTCAGTTGAGCGGACTGGAGCTTTGCGTCGCTCAGATTGGCCCTGGTCAAGTTGGCCTCCCACAGGCTGGCGTGGTTCAGGTCGGCGCCGCGAAGCGTGGTCCCGCGCAGATGAGCGGACTGCAGCTCCGCATTGCTCAGGTTAGCGCCGGTGAGGTCGGCGCCGAGCAGATCAGCCCTACGCAGGTCGGCTCCGCTCAGATCGGCTTCGTCCAAGTTGACCTCGCTCAAGTCAGCCCTTTGCAGGTTGGCGCCGCTCAAGTTGGCCCCTTTGAGGTCGGCCTTGTGGAGCATAGCATTGTTCAGATTAGCTCCACGCAGGTCGGCGCCGTGCAGCTTGACTTCTACAAGGTCAGCGCCCTCCAGCCTCGCCATATTCAGGTTAACCTCGCCCATGTCGGCTTTGCCCAGGTCGGCTCGATAGAGCGTAGTCCTACTCAGATTGGCGCCATTCAGTCTGGCACCGCTCAGCTTCGCCTCATCCAGATCCGCTCCGCTCAGGCTAGCCCCCCTCAAGTCGGCGTTGCTCAGGTCCGCCCTGCGCAGATCAGCTCCGCTCAGATCGGCCTCGTTCAAGTTGGCAAGGCCTAGATCCGCCCTACGCAGGTTAGCATCGCTCAGGTTGGTCCCGTCAAGCTTGGCGAGACCCAGGTAGGCACCGCCCAGGTCCGCCTTGCGCAGGTCGGCCTTACTGAGCCTGGCTACGTGCAGGTTGGCCCCGCGCAGGTCAGCGCCGTTGAGGTCGGTTCTGAACAGCAAGCTTCCATCCAGACTGGCTCCGCGAAGGTCGGCGCCGTCCAGCTTTGCATCCATAAGGTCAGCGCCGTCTAGCCTTGCCGTACTAAGGTTGGCACCGCTCAGATCGGCTTCGCCCAACTGAGCAGCCTGGAGATTCGCATTACTCAGGTTAGCGTCGCTCAAGTTGGCTTCCCACAGGCGGGCATGGTTCAGGTCGGCCCCGCTAAGCACGGCGCCCTGCAGATTGGCCTTGGAGAGGTTGGCTGCGCCGAACCGGCGCTCCCCTGCCTTGTACGCGAGAACCACCTGTCTGCTATTCTCCCATACTCCCATCGCCTCTCCATTTCAGTATGTTGAAGGCTTGGCCCGTGTGCATGTCTGTTGTACACGCAATATCCCCAAGCACAAGTTAGAGTCGCGCCTTTCACCGCGCTCTCCTGGGTCATTTGGTCGGGCGTATGGCCACGAGCGAAGCCAATCTGTGCCGGCGGAAGAGCGTCTTGCGCGCCCTGCCGAGGCTAGTACAATCTCCCGTGACACATACAGCTGTTCGCTTAGCAGAGGAGTGAAGGGCGATGCGTATTACGGAGAAGAAACCGTGTTTTGGTCTGATCGTTGGTACCCGTGGCTTTTTCAACGCTGAACTGGCTGTAGGGGTGCGTCACAGGTTGCTCCAGATCCTCGAGGAGAACGGCTATGACTATGTGATCACGCCCGAGGACGCGACCCCCTGCGGCGCGATCGAGACGCGTGAGCACGCCAAGGTAGCGGCGGATCTCTTCCGTGATCAGAGGGAGAAAATCGACGGTGTGATTGTCGTTTTGCCCAACTTCGGTGACGAGCTGGGGATCGTGCAGACGTTGGAGATGGCGGATCTTGGCGTCCCTGTTCTGGTACAGGCCTGCGACGATGAGCTGGACAAGCTAACGGTGGCTGACCGCCGGGATGCGTTCTGTGGTAAGCTTTCGGTCTGCAACAACCTCTATCAGTATGACATCCCCTTTACCAATACGACCTACCACACCTATCCTATCGACAGTCCCGAGTTCGTGCAGGATCTCGACTTTTTCAAGCGAGTGTGCCGCGTTGTGAACGGCCTCCGCAACGCCCGCATTGGCGCCATTGGTGCACGACCAGCCGCCTTCCAAACGGTGCGCTTTAGCGAGAAGCTGCTTCAGACCACGGGGATTACCGTCGTGCCCGTCGATCTCTCGGAGATTATCTTCGGTGCGCGATCGCTTGGCGCCGATGATCCCTCCGTGCGAGAGAAGTTGGCGACAATCAAGGATTATGGCACGATCCCCGATCACATACCGGAGAAGAACATCCTTAAGCAGGCCCGGCTCTCGGTCACCCTCGATCGGTGGATGGATGAGAACGAGTGCGATGCGAGTGCGGTGGAGTGTTGGGACTCGATCCAGAAGAATTACGGGTGCGCTACGTGCGTCTCGATGGCGATGATGGGGGACCGGCTGCTGCCGAGCGCCTGTGAGGTCGATGTGATGGGAGCGGTGTCGATGTACGCGCTGTTGCTGGCCTCCGGCAATCCACCGGCGTTCCAGGACTGGAACAATAACTACGGTGAGGACCGTGACATGTGCATCAACACGCACTGCAGCAACTTCCCGAAGAGCTTCATGGGCGGTGAGGTGGAGATCTCCAACCTGGATATTCTCGGCGCCGCGTTAGGTCCAGAGAACTGCTTTGGCGCGATCAAGGGGCAGGCGGCGCCAGGACCGATCACGTTCTTCCGAGCATCGACTGACGATCCTCAGGGCGTGATCAAAGCTTATCTTGGCGAGGGGGAGATGACCGACGATCCGGTTGGGGACTTCCAAGGTGGGTCAGCAGTGCTGCACGTCAAGGCGCTGCAATCGCTCTTGGACTATATGTGTCGCAATGGATTCGAGCATCACACGGCAGTGACCCGTGGACGGGTCGCGGATGTGCTGGAGGAGGCGCTTACGACATATCTTGGATGGGAACTGTATCGCCATACGTAGATGCGCCGTCGAGCAGGTAACCGTAAGGGGCGGCTGCTCGCAGTCGCCCCTCTAGCTTGACCCCCAGTTGGATGATCACATCCAGCCGGATTCGTAGCCCGTTCGATACATGGTCACGATGTTCTCGGGTGGGGTGTTGGCCTGAATATTGTGGCACGGCGCGATGATGTAGCCGCCGTCGCTGCCGAGCACCTCGATGTTGGTGAGCACCTCGGCGCGGACGTCGGCTGCAGTGCCAAAGGGGAGCGTCTGTTGATTGTCGACGGCCCCGTGGAAGACGAGACTATCGCCGAAGTCCCGCTTGAGGCCCGCGCGCTCCATTCCGACGCAGCGCCACTGAATAGGATTCAGGACATCGATGCCCGTTTCTATCATATCGGGGAGGATTCGCCTCACGGCGCCGTCACTGTGGAAGAAGACGTAGGCGCCGGCGCTGTGGGCCAAGTCGATCATACGCTTCATCCGTGGGATGAGGAATTCGCGGATTTGCTTGGGCGAGAAGAGCAGCGATTCCTGTGATCCCATATCCTCGGCCACGTACGAAACGTTGACGCGTCCGGGGATGGCCTCGTAGATTCGGAGGGTGTTTTCATAGCAGAAGTCGAAGAGCCGGTCGAGGCAATAATGGACCATTTCGGGATTGAGCACCAGATCCATAAAACCTTGCTCGAGGCCGCGGAGGTGGCAGTAGACGAGGAAGGGCTCTGATCCGCCGCCACGGACAGGGAGATCGTCGTGGCCCGCAACCTGATCCGGAATCGTGGTGTAGTCGAACCAGTCCGCTGTGGGCCACGTGTAGTTCTGGTCGATCTCCTCGACGGTCGTGTACTGGGCTAGGGGATGGCCCACGCACTCGCGATAGACGCCAGTGTCATAGTCGACGTCATCGTACTGGCATCCGTACATGTCCATATCCGGTGCCAGGGACGGGCCTACATAGTCCGGCGCCACCGTGAGCAGCCGGTCGATATGAAGAAGATCGCACATCTCCGATAGGGTGTTGCAGTCGAGGTAAGCCAGCAGCTTCTGGGTGGCCTCGGGCGTTGCCCAGTAGTCCATTGGCAACCGGTCAGGCGTCTCGCGCCGGAGGACCGCCAGCCAGCGCTCCTTGGGCGTCATTGTCTCGGTAGGCATCGTCGCTCCTCTGTTTCCTCTGTCACGATGATAGAGTGTACCAGTGCCCGTGATTCTACTCGGGGATAGGGTGGAGCGCAACCGTTTTAGTTGCTGCAAACTATATCCTTGGTACAATATGGAACAGCTGTTCTGTCCACGGGCCCGTTCGAGGCCGCTATTAGCTGTGTTCCGGACGACCCCGGTGGCAAGGTGTGATGTGTGGAGATGACTTTGGCAATGGATGTTTCGCTTGCGTCCCATCAGGTCGACGTGGCTCGCGCTCCCGCTGCGGTTCGTTGTTTCCTCGAGGGGGCTGCGGGCACCGGCAAGACGACGACGGGGGTCGCGCGGGTACGACATCTTCTCGAGACCGGCGTGTCGGCGGACTCGCTGTTGATCCTCGTCCCGCAGCGAACCCTGGCCCGTCCCTACTATGACGCGCTACGCCAGCCTGAGGTGGCGAACGGTAGCCAGGTGAGCGTCGCGACCTTTGGCGGACTGGCTCGCCGTATGATCGATCTCTTCTGGCCGCTCGTGGCAGAGGAGGCCGGCTTCGCCCATCCTGACGAACGTCCCACCTTTTTGACGCTGGAGACGGCGCAGTATTTTATGGCGCGAGTGGTGGGGCCTCTGGTCCGAGATGAGGGATACTTCGAATCGATCACCATCGACCGTAATCGATTGTACAGTCAGATCCTCGACAACCTGAACAAGTCTGCCGTTGTCGGATTCCCGCCTACGGAGATCGCTGAGCGGCTTAAGGACGCTTGGATGGGGGAGCTCGCCCAGGCACGTGTCTACGATCAGGCGCAGGATTGCGCCATGCGATTTCGAGACTATTGTCTAACCCACAACCTGCTTGATTTCTCGCTGCAGATGGGCGTGTTCGCCGAGCACTTGTGGGAGGAGCCACTCTGTCGAGATCATCTGTTGGAGACCTACCACCATCTGATTTTCGACAATGTCGAGGAGGATACCCCGGTCGCTCACGATCTAGCGTACACGTGGTTGGATCACGTCGAGTCGGCTTTGCTCATCTTTGACCAGGGCGCGGCCTATCGGAGTTTTCTGGGTGCGGATCCAACAAGTGCACGGATGCTACGTGATCTGTGCGATGAGAGGGTTGAGTTCAGAGACTCCTTTGTCATCAGCCCGTCAGTAGCAGCCTTCGGCCAAACATTGATGCGTGTCCTGAGGCCCCTCACGCCTCCAGATCGTGATGGAGCTGCTGAGGACTCGGCCGGAGAAGATGCCGAAGAGGATGATGACCTCTATCCCGTCGTTACTGCAGAGAACTTTCCAGAGGCAGATGCGGAATCGGCCGACGTTCGCGGAATCTTGCGGTTTGAGAATCACCGTTTCCATCCTCAGATGCTCGACTGGGTAGCTGAGGAGATCCGTGGCTTGGTCCACGATGAGGGGATCGCACCGGGGGAGATTGTGGTGCTGGCGCCCTTTTTGACCGATGCCCTTCGTTTCTCGCTGGCCCACCGATTGGGTCAGCACGAGGTGCCCGTTCGGTCGCATCGCCCATCCCGGGCTCTGCGCGATGAACCTGCCACGCAGACGTTGCTGACGCTGGCTGCTCTGGCCCACCCATCCTATGGCGTGCTGCCAGCGCGCTATGATGTTGCCTATGCGTTTATGCACGCGATCGCCGATCTCGATCTGGTGCGAGCCCAGCTTCTGGCAGAGATTGTGTACCGGCCTCAGGACGAGGACTCTCTGCTCACGCCTTTCGACGAGATCCAGCCTGACACACAACAGCGCATCACTTACGTTCTTGGCGGGCGGTACGAGGCGCTGAGAACCTGGATCGCTGCGTACAGCAAGCAGCGCCCGACCCATCTGGATCACTTCCTGGCGCGCCTGTTCGGGGAGGTGCTTTCGCAGCCTGGATTCGGTTTCCACCGAGATCTCGACAGTGGACGTGTGGCGGCGATGCTCGTTGAGTCGGTTCAGAAGTTCCGGTGGATTGCGCCGGATTTACCCGAGGACAAACCGTTGGGGCAGGAGTACCTTGAGATGGTTCGGGATGGCTTGATCGCGGCCCAGTACCTGCTGCCTTGGCAGGAGGAGCCTGAGGACGCCGTGCTCCTGGCCCCGGCGTATACGTTTCTGCTCAGCAACCGGCCTGTGGACGTGCAGTTCTGGCTCAACGTGGGGGGGCAAGGCTGGTGGGAGCGGCTTTATCAGCCGCTTACGCACCCCTATGTCCTGAGCCGCCGCTGGCCCAAGGGCAAGGTGTGGACGGATGCGGACGAGTATGCGCTGCGCCAGCAGACGCTCCGTCGCTTGGTGTTGGGGCTCATCCGTCGATGTCGAGGCTGGATCTATCTCGGCCTGAGTGAGCTATCAGAACAGGGATTCGAACAGGAGGGAACGCTCCTGAGGGCGGTGCAGCAGGTGCTCCGCCGGGTGTAGACGGCAACACTCGTCCGAGCTTTCCCCGCAACAGCAGCTAGTCAATCTATTGGAGGTCTTAAGGTGCCTGATATGCGCTTCGACACATTCTATCGCTACGACGATCTAACCCGCCATCTGCAGGCTTTTGGAGAGGCCTATCCGGATCTCGTGCGAATCGAGAGCATAGGCAAGAGCCACGAGGATCGCGACATTTGGCTGGTCACGGTGACGAACTTCGCGGCTGGCGAGGATCGGGAAAAGCCGGCCTTCTGGATCGATGGTAACATTCACGCGACGGAGGTCTCACCATCGACGGCCTGTCTCTATTTCATCGATTATCTGACGACCCGGTACGGTGAGGACGATGATGTGACCCGGGTTCTCGACACGCGCGCCTACTACATTGTGCCGCGCGTCAATCCTGACGGCGCAGAATGGGCGCTGGCAGATAAGCCGAAGTATATCCGGTCGAGCACCCGTCCCTACCCTTACGATGAGGAGCCCATCGGGGGTTTGGTGGTGGAGGACATTGACGACGACGGCCGAATGCTGACGATGCGGGTTCCGGACCCCAACGGTCCGTGGAAGGTATATCCTGAGGAGCCTCGCCTGATGGTGCGTCGAGATCCGACGGAGGTGGGCGGGGACTACTATCGCCTGCTTCCCGAGGGTCGCGTCGAAAACTACGACGGTGTGATGGTCTCGATCCAACCCAAGAAGGAGCGACTGGATCTCAATCGCAACTTCCCGGAGCACTGGCGTCAGGAGCACGAGCAGCGCGGTGCGGGACCCTATCCGACATCCGAGCCCGAGGTACGGGCGTTGGTGGCCTTCATCGCAGACCATCCTAATATCACTGGCGGCGTTGCCTTCCACACCTACAGCGGTGTGATGCTCCGACCGTATGACGATCGCGATGACAAGGCGTTTCCAGCCGAGGATCTGTGGACCTATGAGAAGATAGGCACAAAGGGCACGGAGATGACCGGATATCCTAACATCTCTGTCTATCACGACTTTCGATATCATCCCAAGGAGATCATAACGGGCGGGTTCGATACGTGGTTCTACGAACAGATGGGCGCCTTCGCGTGGACGATTGAGATCTGGAGTCCGCAGCACGAGGCCGGTATCGAGGACTTCAAGTTTATTGACTGGTATCGCGAGCATCCTGTGGACGACGATCTGAAGCTGCTCGCCTGGAGCGATGAGAAGCTGGATGGCAAGGGCTACGTCGACTGGTATGAGTTTGAGCATCCCCAGCTCGGGAGGATCGAGCTCGGCGGTTGGGACAGCGTCTATGCATTTCGCAATCCGCCCAAGCGCTTTCTTGAGGAGGAGGTCGCGCGCTTCCCGGAGTGGCTTGTGTGGGCTCTGTTGATCTCGCCACGGTTGGAGCTCTACGAGGCCACAGCGATGCCTCTAGGGAAGGACGCGTACCGCATCCGCCTCGCCGTCCAGAACACGGGATGGTTGCCCTCTTATGTGACTAAGAAGGCCCTTGAGAAGAAGGTGAGCCGGGATCTCGTGTGCGAGATCGAGTTGCCTGAAGGGGCGAGCCTGGAGACGGGTGAGCCTCGAGAGGAGTTGGGCCAGCTGGAGGGGCGCGCCTACAAGCGTGCCTTTATGACGGCGGATGATGAGACGAAGGATCGGATCAAGGTGGAGTGGGTGGTGCGCGCGCCAAAAGGTGGAACGGTCAAGCTGGTTGCCCGTCACGAGCGTGCGGGAACTGTGAGAGCGGAGGTCGAACTCTGAGCGAAGCCAAGCTCCTCCCGTTCCAGCCCCGTCCGAAGCAGGCGGCCGTGCTGGCCTATGCTGGGGGTAAGATGGGGGTCTCCGCCGTGCCGGGCAGCGGCAAGACGTGGACCCTGTCGGCGCTTGCCGCCAAGTTGGTCGCCGACGGCGACCTGACTGAGGATCAGGAGGTCCTGATCGTCACCCTGGTCAACTCGGCCGTCGATAACTTCTCGAGCCGCGTGGCCAGCTTTATCACGGAGCGGGGTCTTTTGCCCGGCGTTGGCTACCGAGTTCGGACCCTGCACGGGCTGGCGCATGACATCGTGCGGGAGCGTCCAGGACTGGTCGGGCTCTCGGATGAGTTCAGTATCGTCGACGAGCGACTGTCTCGGGAGATCCTCGAGGACGCGACGATGACGTGGCTGCAGACAAGCCCGTATGTGGCCGATGAATTCCTTGCTCCCGGCCTGGAGGCCCGCCAGGCGGAGTGGATGCGCGAGGGTCCATGGACCGATCTGGTGGTGAGGATCGCGACGGCGCTTATCAAGCAGTCAAAGGATCTGCAGATCACGCCAGCGGGCTTGCGGGCTATGCTCGATCGCTTTCCTGACGAACTGCCGCTTTTGGAGATGGGGTGCGCTGTCTATGCGGACTACCAACGGGCGCTCGCGTACCGGGGCGCGATCGACTTCGACGACCTCATCCGCCTTGCCCTGCAGGCTTTGCGCCTCGATCCCGCCTTTCTGCGTCGTCTGCGTTATCGGTGGCCTTACATCCTTGAGGACGAGGCTCAGGACAGCAGCCGGCTGCAGGAGCTCATCCTCGGTGAACTGGTCGGACCGGACGGGAATTGGGTTCGCGTCGGCGATCCCAACCAAGCGATCTATGAAACGTTCACTACGGCTAGCCCTCACTATCTCCGGGCTTTTCTCAGAGAACCCGACGTGTTGGCGCAGGATCTGCCCAACTCGGGGCGCTCGATGCAGAGCGTGATGGACCTCGCAAACTACCTCATCGACTGGTCGACCGTCGAGCATCCGGTGCCCGAGCTGCGTTCGGCGCTGAGCCCGCCGCATATCCGACCGACGCCGCCGGGTGATGCGCAGCCAAACCCGCCGGATGAGCCGAGTCAGATCCACTTCGTGGCACGGGGATTTTCTCCTGCAGCGGAAATCCCGGCTGTCGCCAGATCTGCGGGTGACTGGATCGAGGAACACCCAGAGGACACCGTCGCGATCCTGGTCCCGCGCAACGCCCGCGGCTTCAAGGTTGCCGACGCGCTGGCGGAGAGGGACGTGCCCTATGTTGAGCTCCTGAGGAGCACGCCTTCGACGAGACAGGTGGCAGGCGTGCTGGGCAACGTCGTCCGATATCTGGCTAGTCCGGCTTCGACGCGCAGGCTTGAGACCGTCTATCGGGTATGGCAGCGAGAGCTTCGGGAGGATGACGAGGCGCGGGAACAGATGCAATCGCTTGCCAAGCTCATCGGTCGCTGCTCTCACGTCGAGGATTACATTTGGCCCCGTGTTGGTCGCGATTGGCTAGAGGAACTGCGTGAGGAGGAGATCTGGTCACCCGAGCTTCAAGATCATCTTGAGGCCTTTCGAGACCTGGTCCGTCGTTGGCAGGCAACGATCGCGTTGCCGGTCGATCAGATTGTCCTGACCCTTGCGCAGGATCTCTTCTGCGAGCCGGCGGACCTGGCGATTGCGCACAAGCTGGCCCTTGTCTTGCGACAAGCGGCAGATACGCACCCATCTTGGCGTCTGCCCGAGTTGACGGAGGAGCTTGCGGTGATCGCCCGGAATGAGCGGAGGTTTCTGGGCTTCGCCGATACGGATATTGGATTTGACCCGGACGCCTATCCGGGACAGGTGATTGTGACGACGATGCACAAGGCGAAGGGTCTGGAGTGGGATAAGGTGTATCTTCTGTCGGTTAACGACTATAATTTCCCCTCGGCGTTACCGCAGGATCAGTTCATCTCTGAACCCTGGTATATACGCGAGCGTCTGAACCTCCAGGCCGAGGCCTTGGCTCAGTTGAAGGCATTGGAGGCCAACCCCGATCTCTTTGACTACGATGAGGGCACACCTACGTTGGCGGCGCGCCGGGAGTATGCCGCAGAGCGACTGCGGTTGTTCTACGTCGGGATCACGCGAGCCCGTAAAGCGTTGAGCGTGACCTGGAACACCGGTCGCCGAGGGAACGCTCAGCCCTCCGTGCCTTTCATCGCGCTTCAGACTTGGTGGGAGGAGCGTGAATTATGACATCCTTGCCCGAGGACTTTCAGTTCAGCCAGGCTAGCCTGCAGGATTTTGTTGACTGTCCACGGCGGTTCCAGCTGCGCTATCTGATGGAGCTGCGTTGGCCGGCGGCTGAAGCCGAACCGATCGATGCGTACGAACACCGGATGGAGCTCGGGCGAGCCTATCATCGCCTTGTACAACAGCGCGCGCTTGGAATCCCGGAGGATCAGATTGGTCGCACAATCTCGGATCCTGAACTCCGGGCGTGGTGGGAAAACACGTTGGCCTATCGGCCGATCGCGCTCTACGGTGGCGAGTCCGAGTCTGCCACGGTTTGGAGCGAGCGCGGGCTCGCGGGCGCCGTCGCCGGATACCGATTGGTCGCCAAGTACGATGTGGTGATCAGCCAGCCGGGTACTCGAGTCGTGATCATTGATTGGAAGACCTCGGCCAAGCGCACCCCAGATCGCTTTCTGCGAGAGCGTTTGCAGACGCGTGTGTATCCTTTTCTGATGGTTCAGGCTGGTGCAGAGCTTTGCACAGGCGTCGCGATCACGCCGGATCAAGTGGAGATGGTCTATTGGTTCCCCGGATTTCCGGACTCTCCCGCCCATTTCCCCTACTCCGAAGCTCAGTATCAGGAGGATGGTGCGTACCTTGGAGGCTTGATTCAGCGGATCGCCCAGATGAGCGCAGATGACTTCTATCTGACCAGCGATGAGCGACGGTGTCTATACTGCCCATATCGATCGTATTGCGATCGGGGCACGCAAGCCGGCGCACTCGAGGATGTTGAGGCGGTATTTGTGCTCCAGGAGGCTGTCGAGAGTGTTGAGTTTGACTTCGACCAGATCGCAGAGATCGAGTTCTAGCGCTCCTGCAGCCGCACGACCGTCGCGCGCGCGACGCACCATTTGCGATCGGAGTTGATCGCAGTAGAATGAGCCAAGATAAGAATCCTATGGAGGGGTGAGCCTATGAAGCAACTGGACTTGATGCGACAGCTGAGTGAGCCTGGGCAGACCAAGATGCTCTTGCTGGTGATGGACGGTGTGGGCGGGTTGCCGGGCGCTGACGGCCTTACGGAGCTGGAGGCTGCTCTAACGCCAAACCTGGACGCTCTGGCGAAGAGGGGGATCACCGGGTTGACGACACCTGCACGACCGGGCGTCACCCCAGGGAGCGGGCCGGGACACGTGGGCCTTTTTGGCTACGATCCTATCGAGTGGGAGATTGGTCGTGGGGTGCTGGAGGCGTTGGGTATCGATTTCGACCTCGGGCCGAATGACATCGCGGCGCGCGGCAACTTCGCGACCGTGGATGAGGAGGGAAAGATTCTCGATCGGCGAGCCGGTCGAATCCCCACGGAAGAGGGCGCGCGCCTGGTGAAGAAGCTGCGACAGATCGAGCTGCCTGGCGTTGAGACGTTTGTTGAAGTCGTGAAGGAGTACCGATTTGTGCTGGTTCTGCGGGGTGAGCAGCTCGAGGACGGTCTCACTGAGACAGATCCGCAGCAGACTGGCGTGCCATCCCTCCCTGTGGAGGCCACGCGCCCGGAGGCGAAGCCGACGGCGGAGTTGTTGAACCAATGGCTGGCTGAGGCCCGGGAGCTGCTGGCAGATGAACCTAAGGCGAACAGTATGAATCTTCGCGGTATCGCGAAGGTCCCCCCAATCCCCAAAATGCCCGATATTTACAGCATGAAGCTCGGCGCCATTGCGACCTATCCGATGTACAGAGGCATCGGTCGTCTGGTGGGCATGTCGGTGCTACCGACGGGGGATACGATCGCGAGCGAGGTTGAGACGCTCCGCGAGCATTGGGACGCCCACGATTTCTTCTTCTTCCACGTGAAGAAGACCGACAGCTATGGTGAGGATGGGAACTTCGATGGCAAGGTTCACGTGATCGAGGAGGCGGACGCGGCGCTGCCCGACATCCTGGATCTCGATCCCGATGTGATCGTGGTGACCGGCGATCATAGCACGCCCTGGGCTCTCAAGTCGCATTCGTGGCACGAAATACCGGTGCTTCTGTGGTCTCGCCATGTCCGCCCAGACCGGGTCGAGGCCTTCGGGGAGCGCCCGTGCATGGATGGCGGGTTGGGACATATTCGCCATTACGATCTGCTGCCGCTGATGATGGCCCACGCAGGGCGCCTTGCGAAGTTCGGTGCGTAGCGAAGCTGCGCTTCTGTTCTCTGCTATCGACCGTCAGCAGGCACCCCGCTTGCTGACGGTGTCCTTATCTGCCTATCGCACGCTCGTTCACCGGAGACGCATTCAGGCACCCATATGACGCGCTGGGTTGAACCGGAGCCCATTGTGGTACCGCGGGCATTGAGGGAGGTCGTCGGAGGGCATCCCTTGGTCGCGGAGACGTTGGTCCGCCGGGGTCGCAAGACACCTGAGACGGCCCGGGCGTTTCTGGATCCCGACGCCTACGCGCCTACGCCGCCCGAGGCGCTGCCTGGGATGGGTGCAGCCACTGACCGCGTTCTGCTGGCCGTGCGGCGGGGAGAGCGCATTTGCGTATGGGGCGACTTCGACGTTGATGGCCAGACGGCGACGACACTCCTAGTCTCAGTGCTGCGGGACCTGGGCGCGGATGTTGTCTACCACATCCCGGTGCGCGCCACGGAGTCCCACGGGATCAAGCTGCCGTGGCTGCGACAGGAGCTCGAAAAAGGCGTACAGCTCCTGATCACGTGTGATACAGGTGTCGATGCCGTGGCGGCGGTCGCGTACGCACGGGAGCGAGGGGTAGACGTCGTCATCACCGATCACCACGAGTTACCCTCGACACTCCCTGAAGCTGTCGCAATTGTGAATCCCCACCTTGTCGACGATGATCATCCCTTGAGCTCGTTGCCCGGTGTCGGCGTTGCATACAAGCTCGCGGAGGCGCTCTACGCCCGGACGGAGAGGATCGAAGCCACTGAGTCCCTGCTCGACCTTGTGGCGCTGGGTATCGTGGCAGACGTTGCCGTACAGAGCGGCGACACCCGCTATCTGCTCCAGCGCGGCTTAAGTGTGCTGCGGGCGACACCGCGGCTGGGCTTGCAGGAACTTATGAAGGTGGCGGATGTCAATCCAGAGCGGATAACGGAGGAGGATATCGGCTTTGCTTTGGCGCCGCGGCTCAATGCGCTGGGCCGGCTGGCTGATGCCAACCTGATCGTCGATTTCCTGACGACCGAGGATCTGACGGAGGCGCGAATTGTGGCCTCCGAGCTGGACGCTTTGAACTCGCGCCGTAAGATGCTCGGGGAGCAGATCTACGCTGCAGCTGAGAGCCGGATCGAGCGCGATCGGGACTTGTTGGATGCGCCGGTCCTGGTGATGGCTGACCCTGAGTGGCATCCGGGCGTTATCGGGATCGTCGCCAATCGGTTGGCGGAGCGCTACCAGCGTCCGACCGTGCTTCTGTGCACACCCCCCGGCGAGACCGCACGCGGTTCGGCACGCTCGATCCCCGGATGCCATATCACCGACGCGATTGCGACCCAGGAGGCTCTGTTGGAGAGCTTCGGAGGACATGCTATGGCTGCGGGGCTCGCCATCGATCCGGCGCACATTGAGGCTTTCCGACGCGGGTTGGCCCGCGCCGTCGAAGCGCAACTCGAGATTGCGGAGATCGAGCCGGTGATTCAGGTGCACGGTTATGTGACGCTGGGTGAGCTGTCGCTTTCGCTGGTCTCGGACTTACGACGTCTTGCACCTTTTGGGCCGGGGAATCCACCATTGATGCTCGCTGTGCGGAACGTCGTGGTTGCCGGCCAACGGGAGCTGGGGCGGGCGGGGCATCACCTGCGCGTCACCGTCGAGGATGCGGAGCACGTGACGCGCAACGTGGTCTGGTGGAACTGGCGCGGTGCGCCGTTGCCCGAGACCTGGTTTGATCTGGCGTTTACGACTGGGGTCAACGAGTATCGAGGCGAGGTTTCGGTCCAGCTCGTTTGGGAGGATACGCAGCCCGCCGTTGAGAGCGCTCCACCGATTGCTGCCGCGGCTGCCACGAGGGCGATTGAGATCCTGGACTATCGCACGCACAGTAGGCCGGAGGTTGAGGTGAAGCAGGCGCGGGAGCGTGGGGAGTCGTGGGCCGTGTGGGCAGAAGGCCCAAATCCCGGGATGGTTGTCGGAGGGTCTAGACTTGAACTTCCTCCGGCGAAGACCTTGGTGATCTGGTCGGCGCCACCCGGTCCCGAGGCACTGCGGATCGCTCTGCGCCGCGCCGATCCAGAGCGGATCATCGTCGTTGGCAAGGAGTCCGAGCTGGATGCGCCGCGTGCTTTTCTGGCGTATCTCACTGGACTGGTGAAATACGCGCTGCAACAGGCGAGGGGGCGGGTGAGCCTCCCGGAGCTGGCGGCTGCGACGGGGCATCGGGAAATCACGGTGCGGAGTGGGCTGACGTGGCTGGAGGCCCAAGGCGTGGTCCGCGTCATCGACGAGGGTGCCTTGGTGCTGCGTCTGGAACGACCCGGATCGCCCGATCCAAAGCGATCGCCCGATCCAGAGCGATCGCCTGATCCAGAGCGATCGCTCGACCCTGAACGGGCACGACGGGCTATGGCAGAGCTACGGGAAGCGTTGGGTGAGACGGTGGCCTATCGCCGCTTCTTTTCCAAGGCGGATCTGGCGCGGATGGTGGGAGAGCTGTCCGCTGCATAGCGTCGGGGCTCTGACTGGCAGGCGGTGGGAATTGCCCTTGACGAGGGCTGGGGGCGTGGTATGATCCCTGCTCGTTGCCTGGGGAGACCCGGGCGGGAAGGGTCGGGCAGGACCGCGGAGATGATGCGGTGGAGCGAGAGCCGCACGTGCGAGCCGCAAATGCGGAGCCGCAAATGCGGAGC
>CAZPJP010000036.1:28750-30326 GCA_964586915.1 uncultured Anaerolineales bacterium | reverse complement strand
GGGCTTCTGCACCGGCCTGGCACGTCCTTCGGCGGCTCTTATTGGCGCCTGGCAGGCGTCCTCGCTATTGGGCTAATCGTCCAGTTGCTGGTTGCCTACAGTCTACTGCGCCACGAGCGCGTGGCGGCTGAGGCTACCGGGCTGATCTAGTCGAGGAGCTGGCGTGCAATGGCGGCCATCACTTGGTCGATCGTGGCACGGTCCCGCGCTGCGCGAGACCGAGGGATCTCGGGCACAAAAGGTGCGCCAAAGCTCACCCGCAGACGCCCATCCGCCTCGGCGACGCCTACCGGCAGCACCGGAAGGCCCGCAGCAACGAGCAACGCGATGAACGTGCCTGCGCCGGGCGGGGGCTCTCCTAACAGGCCAGGCGTGTCCCGACCCTCGGGTGCCAG
The DNA here is from genome assembly GCA_964586915.1 of uncultured Anaerolineales bacterium. GTDB lineage: Bacteria > Chloroflexota > Anaerolineae > B4-G1 > SLSP01 > PWVB01. Next base: position 29,931 of record CAZPJP010000036.1, on the reverse strand, counting down.
CCCTAACATACCGCCCTCGTCGACCAAGCGCCGTGCCAGTCGCACCGTGCGCAGGACCGCCACCGCCCGCGCTTCGACGTCCTCGGGCGGCAGGGTGACAGCGCCGTCAGAGCCCAGGGGTGGCATCGTGACGAAGTCGTAGATCCTTGCTGCGCGCGTAAACGCCCAGCGGGTGAGCGGCGTGACGGTCCTGCGGCGCCAGTCGCCTTCGGGGTAGCGCCATGCCGCCGTCATCACCCAGTGCACGTCCGCTGGGGCGTGCCGCGCGCGGCGCTCGGCAATCGCAGCGGAGATACTCAGGGCGGTCCACCACGCGCCCAAGCCTGGGCGCGTGTAATGGTTGCAGGTGACCAGACAGGATCCCTCGGCGGGGACGTGGTTCCACCCCAGGATCAGCGGGGTCTTGGGGAGTGTTTGCATGGCAGCTCTTGCGTCCTCCGCAAAGGAGCGAGGTCGACCGGCGAGGGCGGCCCAGACGAGCTTACGAACGATGGCGCCAGGCAACGGGTAGTCAGGTTCAGCCAGCTTGGGAGCGACGATCCGTCCTGATGCTGCAGCGAGCCACCGTGCAGCCTGGCCCACTTGCGCTTTTTCCTTTTCTGGCGTACCCATGGCAGAATCGTATACCCTTTTTGCCAGGAGAGAAAGTCCTGTGACAATGCGGCCTTATGTCTTCGTAACGATGAATGTCTATTGGTTTGGGTTGTCCTTTATGTGGAACGCTCTGCATCCCATCGTCCTGCCAGCGCTGCTCTTGGATCTCGTCCCCGATGCCCTCAAGAACACCTATCTCGGCGCGATGACCTTCGTGGGTTTGGCCCTGGCGATGGGCGTGCAGCCGCTCGCGGGTGCGTTGAGCGATCGGACCCGCGCGCTCTGGGGCCGTCGTCGCCCCTGGATGGTCGCCGGGACGTTGGCCAGCCTGATTGTGCTGGGCTTGATGACCGGCGCCGGAACGTTAGGACAAGTGGTCGCCGGTTACGTCGTGCTGCAAGTCGTCTCGAATGCGGCACACGGCCCGGCGCAAGGGTTGATCCCCGATCTGGTCCCTGCGCACCACCGCGGCCTGGCCTCGGGCGTCAAGAGCCTCTTCGATATGGGTGGGTTGATCGTGACGTCCCAGGTGGCGGGACGTCTGATGGACGGTGGCAATTCGGGGCTGGCGTTCGTGATCATCGGTG
>CAZPJP010000036.1:8116-28650 GCA_964586915.1 uncultured Anaerolineales bacterium | reverse complement strand
GCCGCGCTGGGGATCTTCCTGCTTGTGCCGGTGCGCGGCGTGGTCGGTCTCTATGTCTTCGGCGCGATGATTGGGATGGCCACGGGCATCTTTCTAAGCGTCAACTGGGCTTTGGCGACCGACCTCATCCCGCAGGAAGAAGCCGGCAAATACCTCGGGCTGTCGAATCTGGCCACAGCCGGCGCCGGCGCGACCGGTCGGCTTGGCGGCCCGATCATCGATGGGCTCAACGCACTGCTGCCGGGTAGAGCGGTGGGCTATCCTGTGACCTTTGCGTTGGCGGCTGTGGCAACGCTCGGCGGGACGTTGGTGTTGTTCCGGCTCTGGCGGAAGCAAGCTAGCAGCGATCAACTCAGCGCCAATCCATAGAGTTAGAGGGGGACGCGCCGGAGCACGTGGCTCGCTGGCGCCAGCCCCCCTTGTATTCCCCCCTGTGGGGGGAAAGGTCTAGAACGCCAGATACTGCCTGAAGAATGCTTCCGACCGATTCCCTCCCCAGCCATGCTCGCCGGGATGGAGGTCGAGCTCCAGTCGGTCGCTGGCGCCGGCTGCGGCGTAGATCCTCGACAGCTGCTCGTAGCACTGCATCGCCGTGTCGACCTTGAAACAGGTGTCATTGGCGCCGATGTCGATCAGCAAGGGGCGTGGGGCGATCAAGCCCTGCAGATCCGGCAGATCGACGAGCTTATAGAGCCCCGGCGCGACCTGCATGCCGCAGTAGTTGATGTCGCGCATGCCAAAGGCCCACCAGAGGTCGCTGTAGCAGATGATCTCGCTGGCTTTGAAGCGTTCGTCGCAGAGCGTCATCCACAGCGTCATCGTGCCGCCGCCGCTCAGGCCCATCACACCGAGGCGCTCTGGATCGACCTGCGAGAGTTGACTCACGACGTCGGTAGCGACCTTACCGTGTGCCACGTTGATCGAGAGCGAAGTCATCCCGAACATCGTAGCGTGCAGGTAATAGAGGTTGCACCAGTCCCGCTCGCGCGCGACGGACAGGTGGTTCGGCTTCTGGCTGTCGTTGCGCTCCCCAAACCCGATCCAGTCGATGGCGTAGGTGACGAATCCCTTCTGGGCCATGACCTCACCGTAGTTGTAGTTGTGATCCTCTATAGCCTGACGCAGTGCGGGGCTGGTGTCGTTGCCCATCACCGGCTCTTTGCCAGACTGCCCGTGACCGTGGCAGCAGAGAATGGCAGGGCGCGTCTCGCCTTCCGCGAGGCCCTCAGGGATGTTGACGCGCAGCGTCGCCGAGAGATAGGGCTGGACGTCGATGATCCACCGCTGGCGGATCAGGCCTCTATCCCGCCACTCCGCCAGGAGTTGTGGATTCGGATCCACCGCGGGCGGAGTGGCGCCGAGCGTCGCCAGAACCTCGGGCAGCGCCTCCGCTTTCCAGGCCTCAAAGTCCGCCGGCGTCTCGCCGGTGAAGTGATACCGCGGCGTGTGGGCTTTCGCCATCTCCACGAACATCTGGTTGGGGCTTAAGTTTCGAACCGTCATCTATCTGCCTCCTCGTAGGGATATTGGGGATGCCATCATCTTACTGCAGATCGGTTGACACCGCCATGGGGCGCTTCTACAATGAGGGCGTGGGGCGGAACAGGCTGCCCCAACTTGCGATCCGGGTGATAGGCGGTAGCGGAGGTCCTACGATGAAGATCACGGCTGTACGGCTGTTCGAGGTGGTCGGGGAGATGGCGTTTCCCGGCGAGTTCTGGGAGGAGCGGCTGATCCGCCCGCACGATATCTACCCTGAGCACAAGAATGAGGGGCCCGGATGGTTGGCCAAGATCGAGGAGGGACGCTATCGAATGCGCGCCCTCTTCTGTGAGATCGAGACCGACGAGGGCCTCAGCGGGCTGGGCGGGCCGACCACACGAGATCAGGCGTTTGTGATTCAGCACCAGCTTGCGCCCCTCCTGGTCGATCACGATCCGCTGGCGACGGAGCGCATCTGGGATCGGCTCTACCGTTCGATGGTCCACGGTCGGAAGGGCACGCCGATGATGGCGTTGAGCGTCGTTGACTGTGCACTCTGGGACTTGAAGGGAAAGTGGGCTGGCGCACCGGTCTACCGTCTCCTGGGCGGCCCTGTGCGCGACACAATTCCGGCCTATGCCAGCGCGTTGGGGTACTCGCTTGCGCCCGAGCTGGTCGCGCAGCGCGCTAAGGAGATAGTGGATCAGGGCTATCGCGCCACCAAGTGGTTCTTCCGGCACGGCCCGACGGACGGCAAGGAGGGCATTGCGAAGAGCGTCGAGCTGGTGCGCACGCTGCGCGAGGCGGTGGGGCCGGATGTGGACATCATGCTCGACTGCTGGATGAGCTGGGACGTCCCCTATACCCTTGAGATGGCCCGACGCCTCGTTCCCTACGAGCCGCGGTGGCTCGAGGAGCCGGTGCTCCCCGACAAGATCCCCCAGTACGCCGAGATCCGACGCAACTCCCCGATTCCGATCGCCGGGGGCGAGCACGAGTACACGCGCTGGGGCCTCAAGGCTCTGATGGACGCCGGCGCTGTGGATGTCCTCCAGCCTGATATCTACTGGGCGGGCGGCATCTCCGAGATGCTCAAGATTACGGCTCTGGCGTCGGCCTATGACCTACCCGTGATCCCCCACGGTCACTCGGTGCCCGCTACAGTCCACTTCATCGCCGCCCACCCCGTCACGACGTGTCCAATGCTGGAGTACCTGGTGAAATGGAACACGATCCACCAGTTCTTCCTCAAGGACCCTATCCATCCCGTCGACGGCCAGGTGACGTTGCCCACCAGTCCGGGCTTGGGCATGGCCCTGGATGAGGACAAGATTCAAGACCGCCGTGAGATATCCCATTAGGACTGACAATCGACGACAGACGACTGACGACCAAGCCCAAAGGCTGACAGCTGACGGCTGAAAGCTTGAACTGAGAACCGACCCAAGTCATCCTTACAGGAGGCACAATGATCAAAATCGCTGAAGTATTCCATCCGGATGATCGATCACTCTGGACGCTGGTGAAGCAGTGCGGCGTCAACCACGTGGTGGCGGGCTTCAGCCTGCATCCGATCCCCGACGCCGATCCGGAGCGGCAGCCATGGAGCTATATGTCGCTGCTGCGGATGAAGACGGCGTACAACGACGCGGGTTTCGAGCTCTCCGTGATTGAGAGCCGCCCGCCGATGGAGAGGATCAAGCTGGGGTTGCCGGGCCGCGACGAGGAGATCGAGGTGATCCAGGAGCTGATCCGCAACATGGGACGGCTGGGCATCCCGGTCTGGTGCTACGAGTTCATGCCCATCGTGCGCGTCGTGCGCACCTCGGCGACGATTCCCTCGCGGGGCGGGGCGCTGGTGACCGGGTACGACCACGACCTGATGAAGGACGCCCCTCTGACGGAGTACGGCGAAGTCTCGGACGAGCAGATCTGGGAGAACCTTCAATACTTCCTGGAGCAGGTCGTCCCTGTCGCAGAGGAATTCGACGTCAAGCTCGCGGCGCATCCTGATGATCCGCCCCTCTCCCCGATTCGTGGGATGGCGCGTGTCCTGCGCAGCCTCGAGAACTACCAGAAGCTGATCGACCTGGTCCCAAGCCCCGTCAACGGCATCGCGCTTTGCCAGGGCAACTTCACCCTGATGACCGACGACCTGCCTGCTGCGATTCGCCACTTCGGCAGGCAGGAGAAGATCTTCTTCGTTCACTTCCGCGACGTGCGGGGCACGCCGGAGAAGTTCGTTGAGACCTTCCACGACGAGGGCAAGACGGACATGCTGGCCTGCCTGCGCGCCTACCGCGAGGTCGGCTACGAGGGCGTTTGTCGCCCGGACCACGTGCCCACGATGGAGGGCGACACCTACGGGACCCCTGGCTACACCAAAATCGGCCGCCTCTTCGCCATCGGCTACATCAAGGGGCTGCGCGAGGCGGTCTATCGCGAGTAAGGGACCTGTCTACAGTCCGCAGTCCCCAGCCTAAGGCTACCGATTGGGCCTCGCAAGTTGAGGGCTCGGATTCGTGACGACAGTTCTCGACCCAACAACTGGAAACTGGAAACTGAAAACGGGAAACGGGGAACTCCCATACCTTCGCCAAAGGAGCCTATCAATGCGACCCCTGAGCAAAGTTGCACCCGATTGGTGGGATTACACAACGCTGGATCGGGAGATTCTGGATGATGCCGCGCGGTTGACGCCGGAGGATATGCTGGCGCTGAGCCGGCCTGGGTTTCGCGTGGCCTTCTACGACACGCTGGAGGATTTCTACCTGGCGGAGGCGCTGGAATACGTCAACGCCTGGCGCCAGGCGTCGGCGGATGCGCCCGCAGGGATCTGTGGGCCCATCGGCCCAACGGAGCAGCTGCCGCTGGTGGCGCGGCTGGTTAACGAGCTGGAGCTGGATCTTGCCGGGGCGCACTTCTGGGCGATGGACGAGTGGGTCGTCGACGGCGAGGTCGTCTCCGCCGATCATCCGCTGAGCTTTGAGCGCGCCGACATGGCGCTCTGCTTCGACCGCATCCGGCCCGATCTGCGCATGCCGGATGAGAACCTGCACTTTCCGTCCACGGACCTAACGGCCTACAAGGCCAGTTGGGATGAGGCTCGCTGCCTGGTGATGCAGGGCGGGCAGGGCGAGGTCAAACACTGGGCCTTCAACGATCCGGTGCGGCGCCAGGGTCCGTACAAGGACGCGCCGCCCAGCCCGACGGAATACCGCGCGTTCGAGACGCGCATCGTCGACCTGCACCCCATCACGCTGATCCAGAACGCGCGAACCTCCGGCGGTGGCGTGGTCCAGAACGTGCCCAGCCAGGCCGTGACGGTGGGGCCCGCCGAGACCTGGAAGGCGGAGAAGGTATCGATCTGGCACGCGGGGACCCACGATAACCCCTTCGGGATGCGGCTGACGACATTGATGATCGGGAAACAGATCCCCGACAGCGCCGTCCCGATGTCACTGTTGGCGGACCATCCGAATGTACAGTTCAACTTCTACCGTGGCGGCATCGGCACCTGCCAAGTCGAGATGCACTGATGTCCAAGCGCGTCTTTGCGGTGGCGGCGCATCCCGACGACATTGAGTTCCTGATGTCCGGCACGATGATGCTGCTGGATGAGGCCGGCTACGAGCTGCACTATATGACGATCGCCAACGGCTCCTGCGGGACCGCCCATCACAGCCGCGAGGAGATCGTGCGGATCCGGCGCGCTGAGGCGCAGGCCGCGGCTGCGTCGATTGACGCGATCTACCACGAGAGCCTGGTCGATGACCTGGCGATCTTCTACGAGCCCCGACTGCTGGCGCGCGTCGCCGCGGTGATGCGCGAGGTCGCGCCGGAGATCCTTCTGGTCCAGTCCCCAAGCGACTATATGGAGGATCACCAGAACGCAGCGCGGCTGGCGGTCACGGCGGCCTTCGCTCGTGGCATGCGGAACTTCCCCACCGATCCGCCGCGTGGCCCAGTGGATCAGCCGGTCACGGTCTATCACGCCCAGCCCCACGGCAACCGCGATCCGCTGCGGCGGCTGGTCACGCCCGAGATCGCCGTCGACGTCACCGACCTGATGGACCGCAAGCGGGCGATGCTCGCCTACCACGAGAGCCAGAAGCGCTGGCTGGACGAGACCCAGGGCATGGGCTCCTATCTCGACGCGATGGCCGACATCTGCCGCGAGATTGGTGAGCTCTCGAGCCGCTTTGCTTATGCCGAGGGCTGGCGCCGTCGGCTGCACCTCGGCTTCTGCGCGCCTGAGGCGGACCCGCTGTCGGCGGCCCTGGGCGACCGGGCTTGGACGCTGGAACAAGGCGCAGAAGGGCGTTGACCACAGGCAGTGTCAGCAGGGAGGTGAAGTATGGACGTTCAATATCTAAAGCGTCTGATGGCGGAGCAGGCCGAGCTGATTCGTGACCTCGTGAGCGGCGTGTCGCCGGAACAGGCGCGGTGGAAGCCGGATCCCGACCGGTGGTCCATCTTGGAGGTGATCAACCACCTCTATGATGAGGAGCGCGAGGACTTCCGGGCCCATCTCGACCAGCTGCTTCACGACCCAGAGGCGGACTGGCTGCCCATTGATCCAATGGGATGGCACATCGAGCGCCGCTACAATGAGCGCGACCTGGGCACGTCCCTGGATCGCTTTCTGGCGGAGCGTCGCGCCTCCCTCGAGTGGCTCGAGGGCCTTGACGCGCCTGACTGGGAGCTCGGGATCGAGGCGCCGTGGGGCGCGACGATGCGCGCGGGTGATATGCTCGCCTCCTGGGTGGTGCACGGTCAGTGGCACATCGAGCAGCTGATTCGGCTGCGGAGGGACCATACGATTGAGAAAGTCCGTCCCTATTCGGCGGATTACGCCGGTACCCTTTGACCACGATATGTAAAGGAGAGAAAATGGAAACATCAACGATTAAGCTGGACACCACGTTCCGCATCGGGGAGGTGGATCCCCGGATTTTCGGCGGCTTTCTAGAGCATATGGGTCGGGCGGTCTACGAGGGCGTCTATGATCCTGACAGCGCGCACGCTGACCCCGACGGCTTCCGCACCGACGTGCTGGCGGCGCTACGACGCCTGAACATGACGGCGATGCGCTACCCCGGCGGCAACTTCGCCTCCGGCTACCATTGGCAGGACGGTGTGGGGCCTCGCGAGGCGCGCCCCACGGTGCGTGAGCTGGCCTGGCAGAGCCTGGAGCCCAACCAGGTTGGCACCGACGAGTACATCGCGCTCTGCCGCAAGATGGGCTGGACGCCGATGATCACCGTGAACCTCGGCACCGGCACACCCGAGGAGGCACGCAACTGGGTGGAGTACTGCAACTGCCCCGCCGGATCGAAGTACGCCGATATGCGCGTCACGAACGGCCACGCTGAGCCCTACGGCGTCAACCTGTGGTGCCTGGGCAACGAGATGGACGGCCCCTGGCAGCTGGGACACGTGCCCGCCGATCAGTACGCGATTCGGGCCCAGCAGGCGGCCAAGATGATGAAGGACGTGGACCCGTCCCTTGAGTTCGTGGCCGCCGGCTCCTGCACGACCGGCTTGTCGACCTATATGTCCTGGGACTACGAGGTCCTGGACTACGTGGGCGATCTGGCTGACTACATCAGCCTCCATCGCTACGTCGGCAATCGCCAGCACGACACCGCGGACTATCTCGCCGTGACGGCCTCCATCGATCAGCAGATCGAGGAGATGGATGCGGTCTGCCGCTTCGTCCAGGCCAAGCGTCGCAGCAAGAAGCGGGCCTATCTCTGTTTTGACGAATGGAACGTCTGGTACAAGAACCACGAGACCGACGGTGAGGGCAAGTTCGCGCCGCACCTCATCGAGGAGATCTACAACTTGGAGGACGCGCTGGTGGTGGCTGGATTCCTGAACAGCTTCATCCGCCACGCCGACGTGGTCAAGATCGCCAACATCGCGCAGATTGTGAACGTGATCGCCCCGCTCCAGACGCGCGGCGACGAGCTTCTGATCCAGTCGATCTTCTACCCCTTCGAGATGTTCGCCCAGCGCGGGGCCGGGACGGCCCTGCGGACCGTTGTCGACGGGCCGGTCTATGAGAGCGAGAGCTACGGGACGGTGCCGTACATCGATGCCAGCGCGATCCTCGATGGCGACACGCTGCACGTCTTCGCGTCGAACCGCGCTCTCTCAGAGCCGGCGACCGTGCGGGTGGCCATCGCCGACCGCGCGATTCGGGAGCTGGAGAGTGCTGAGGTGCTCACCGGTCCCGATCCCAAGGCGGTTAACTCCTTCGAGGATCCCGACGTCGTGCAATCGCAGCCGCTGGAAGATGTGACCGTCGCGTCCGGCAAAGCCGAGGTGGTGCTGCCGCCGTTTTCGGTAGCGGCGATGACCTTCCGCGTCTGACCTTATCCCGTTTCTTGGGAGTCGGCAGCGTGGGTTGTTGGGGAGGGGGCGGCACTCGTCACGGTGCTGGGTAGCCGCACCGTGAAGGTGCTGCCCTTTTTTGCCTCGCTTTTGACCTCTAGCGTGCCCTGTTGAGCTTCGGTTAGCGCTTGAGCGATGGAGAGACCGAGACCAAAGCCGGCGGTCGATCGCGAGGCATCGCCGCGATGGAAGCGGTCGAAGAGGCGATCCTGCAGGTCGGGTGGGATGCCCGGTCCGCTGTCGCGAACGCGGATGTTGACCTGGTGACTCTCCTCGGCAACGGTCATCTCGATCGGGCCGCGGGCGTACTTGATCGCGTTGTCCATCAGGATGAGCAGCACCTGTTTGAGCGCGTCGTGGTTGGCGGTTGCACGGATCCCATCCGGTGCATCACAGAGGATCGAGCGCTCGGGCGCCAGAACTCGGGCCTGCCGGCAGACATCGTCGACGACCTCACCCACGTCGACAGGAGCAAGATCGAGCTTGCGCCCGGCGTCGGCACGGGCGAGGGTCAGTAGATCGTTCACCAGCCGTATCAGCCGCTCGCTCTCCTCAGAGAGATCATCGAGGATCTCGGTCCGTTCTTCCGGGGGCGGGGGAGGATCTCGACGCAGCAGCGCGAGGTTGCCGCGGATGGTGGTAAGCGGGGTGCGAAGCTCGTGGGAGACGTCGGTGACAAAGTCGCGCTGAACCTGGAGCGCGTGGGCGACCCGTTGATATGCATCCTCGAGACGGGCGAGCATGCTGTTGAACGTCATCGCCAGTCGACCCAGCTCATCCTTGGGCCCTGCGTAGTCCACTCTGGAGGAGAAATCCCGCGCCTCGCCGATCTCCTGAGCGGTCTGGGTGATGCGCTGGATCGGTCGGAGCGTGGCGCCGGCGAGGAACCAGCCGATGCCGAACGCGATCAGCGTGGTCGCGGCGCTGCCCAGTACCAGGGCAATGCCCAGTGAGCGCAAAGAGCGATCCCGGTCGGCCAAAGGGCGGGCAAGCTGGGCGACACCGACGACGGTTGTTCTGCTGTTTGCTTCGGGGCCCGCCTCGATGACGATGGGGATGTTGTAGACGAGCCACCGACCGTCATTGCCGTGAGAGATCTCCATGCGTGAGCTGCCCTCCCGAAGCTGTGTCAACCCCGTCTCGCTGATGGGCAAGGGATCCGAGCTCTGATTGATCGGGAGCGGCAGCGATGTGCCATCCACATCTAGAAGTTGCACGGCATCGCGCCTGAGATCCCCTCTGACGAGAGCCTGTAGCGCCCGCTGGGCTGCCTCGGCATAGGCCTCATCGTCGCCACCCCTCCATCCGGGCGGCAACGGACGGCCCCACTCACGGTGGAAGCGCGTCCACGCCAGCGCCAGTTGGTTGGCGTTGTTCGTCAGGTCCTGCCTGATGATGTTCATCGAATAGCGGGCCTGCGCGGCGTAGAGCACGGCGCTGAACACGATCAGGGTTAAGGCCAAAATCGAGCTGTAGAGCAGGGTCAGGCGCAGACGAATGGACATCAGGACCCTGACCTCAAGACGTAGCCGACGCCGCGCACGGTCTGGATCAGACGGGGCTCCCCCGCTGCCTCCAGCTTCTTGCGCAGATAGGCCACGTAGACCTCAATGATGTTGTCATCCCCGGCGAAGTCGTAACCCCAGACGCGGCTCAGGATCTGGGCGCGCTCCAGAACTTGGTTTGGGTGCTGCAGGAAGAGGTGCAGCAGGTTGAACTCGGTGGGCGTGAGGTCGAACTCGCGCTCGCCCCGCGATACTTGCCTCGTCGTGGGATCCAGCTGCAAATCCGCGTAGGTGAGCGTCCCCTCCGAGTCCTTGCCGGCACGCCGCAGGAGCGCGCGGACGCGCGCGACCAACTCGATGGGCTCAAAGGGCTTGACCAGATAGTCATCGGCGCCTCGCTCCAGTCCCTCGACACGGTACTGGACCGCGTCGCGCGCCGTCAGCATCAGAATCGGCGTGTCGTCCTCCCCACCACGCAACGCCTCAAGAACTCTGATGCCATCGAGCTTGGGCAGCATCCAGTCGAGGACGATCACATCGGGCTGTTCCTCATAGACGCGGTCCAAGGCTTCCTGCCCATCCTCAGCCGTAGCAACCTCAAACCCCTCATAGATCAGGGTTCGCTCCAGCATCCTCAGCAACCTGCGATCGTCATCGACGACCAATACCTTCGTCACGGACTGTCGCTCTCCTCGTCCAAGATGCGTGTCTCCTTCTCGTTTGCTTACACGTGCCTACATTATAACGCGTTAGCTGAGAGGTGGCTGGGAATAGCCTGAGAGCTAGCTGAGAGGAGCAGGAATTCTCAGGCGGAACAGAAGGTGGAGTGATGGGCACACTCTTCTGGGTTTTCGGCATACTCTCAGCCTTCTCTCATCTATCTCTCAGGTTGTGGCGGTATTCTACGGGTGAATCGGTGCTGATCCACTGGATCGGATCCGATGAGGAGCCAACAGTCGGGGCGGGAGGCAGCATGCCGAAAGGGAGGTGCCTATGACATGACCGCTGAAATCTACTGCTGGATGGGACGAACTGGACCAGTCGGGAGTCTCGTAGCTCCGAAGATCCCGACTGGCATATGAGAAAATACGAGAGATACCGTATGGAGGTATACGATGGAAAGCTTGAGGAAATGGAAGATAGGGTGGATTCTGGGTGCGCTCACGGTCTTGGTGGCCGGGCTCTTTGCAACGACAGGGGTGGTCAGCGCAGCCAGGGTGACGGGAGAGGAACTTGCGTCGATCGCAGAGTCCGCGGTTCCGGGCCTGTTGGGTGAGGGGTATCTCACTCACGGACGCGGTTGGGGCCCCTGGGGCAGCAGCGACATCGACTATGCGGCGCTGTTGGCCGAGGAGCTGGGTATCTCGGTCGATCAGCTGGAGGCCGCCCATGAGGAAGCTCGTACTGCGGCGATCGCAGCAGCCGTCGAACAAGGCCTCCTGACCCAGGAGCAGGCCGATCGGATGGTGGTCTGGGGCGGGTTCGGCTTGAGAGGCGGCTTGAGAGGCCGCATGAGCTCTTGCGCCATCGATGAAGAGGCGCTGCTGGCTGATGCGTTGGGGATCTCCGCCGAGGAGCTGCAGGCGGCACGCGAGGCCGCGAATGAGGTCGCGATCGCTCAGGCCGTGGAAGAGGGCCTCATCACGCAGGAAGAGGCGGATGAGATACAGGCCCACAAGGCGCTCCAGAGCTATCTCGATCGCAACGCGCTGCTTGCAGAGGCGCTCGGGATGTCCGTGGAGGAGCTGGAGGCGGCCTACGCTGACGGCGAGACACTGAGCTCGTTGATGGCGGCGCAGGGCCTGGATGCGGCGACGGTGCGCGAAGATCTGCTGAACGCCCGCGGCGCGGCGCTTGACCAGGCTGTCGCTGATGGGGTGATCACCACCGAGCAGGCTGACGAGCTACGGGATGGCCTGATGACTGGGCCGAGAATGGAGTTCGGCTTCCGTGGGCGAGGTGACCCTGGTCGGTTTGGTGGTGGCGGTCCGCGCGGGTTCCGAGCGCCGGATACCGATGAAACCTCCGACAGAAGCTTTGGCATGCCACGCCGAGGGCGTTGCCTACAAGGTGATGACGCACTCTAGGCCTTTGAGCACCGCGCTGGGCCTCTAGCATCAGGGAGTCCTGGCCGATAGAGACTCCTCCGGGTGGGGCGCTCGACTCATCATCTATGATTCGGGCGCGCTCACCTGTAGAGGGCTCTCTCAGCCAAATCTCAGCTCAGTCTCAGGTAATACTCAGTCAGGCCAGGTAGTCTGATAAGTAGATATTTATAATAGAAATATCGTTGACTTGACTCTCGATCCCTCTGAGGGAGACTACACAGAGACAGGAAAGCATTGAGTGTGGAAAGAATGCACAGAGCAGAAGGGCGGAAAGGTCGAATGTCTAAACTACAGGATCTTGGGAAGGTGCTTTCCCTGGCTCTGTTGGCCACGTTGATCCTTTCGGGGTGCGGGCTACTGGTCGCACCGGAAAGACAGACGGCTGAGAGCTTGGATACCGAAAGCGTGCTGCAACCAATATCGCGGGAGTTGAGATCGAAGCTGGAGACTGTGGAGGAGGCGCCAGTCCTTCAGGCGACGCCGGTGGCCTCAGAGACTGAGGAGGCCCTGGTCGTATCAGAAGCCGAAGGATTGCAGGAGACCCTGACGCGTCTCTATCGTGAGGTTAACCCCGCTGTTGTCTATATCGTGGTCACATCTGGCTCCGGGAGCTTTCCGACCTCGGGAGGCAGTGGTAGTGGGTTCGTCTATAGCGATGAGGGCTACATCGTTACGAATAACCACGTGGTCGATGCCGGCAGCAGCTACGAGATCGTCTTTGCCAGTGCCGATCGCGCCCGGGCCGAGCTGATTGGATCGGATCCGGACAGCGATCTGGCTGTCCTGCAGGTCGACGAGCTGCCCGACGGCGTGACACCTTTGCCATTAGGCGACAGCGCGAGCCTTGAGGTCGGGCAGTTCAGTGTAGCTATCGGCAACCCGTTTGGCGAGCAGGGCTCGATGTCGCTAGGCATCATCAGTGGTCTAGGGCGCAGCCTCCCGTCGCAGCGCATGAGCACGACAGGAAGTACCTACTCGCTGCCCCAGGTGATTCAGACGGACGCGCCGATCAACCCGGGGAACTCCGGCGGTCCTCTCCTGAACTTGGACGGGGAGGTCACCGGCGTTAACGCGGCCATCGCCAGCGTCACCGGCGTCGGCTCAGGTGTCGGCTTTGCCATTCCTGTCGCGGTCATCAGGCGTGTGGTGCCGAGCCTGATTGAGGACGGGGAGGTCGTGTATCCTTATATGGGCATCAGTTTCGATGGAGAGGTGTCCCTGGACGAGCAGGAGATCTATGGAATCCTCCAGACTCAGGGGGCTTACGTCATCAGCGTGGCGGAGGGCAGCCCTGCCGATGAGGCCGGGTTAGTGGGCGCCGATCCGCAGACGGGTCGAGGGGGTGACCTGATCGTCGCAATCGATGGCCAACCGGTCCAGGATTTCTCCGACCTGAACAGCTACCTAGTTCTGGAGACCGAGGTCGGGCAGACCCTGGAACTCACGGTGCTCCGCGGTGATGAGACGGTGACGCTGTCGCTGACCCTCGGCGCTCGGCCGTAACCTCGACCGCACGGCTCCTGTTGTAGGACAGCGGACCAATCCGTCGCTCTTTGGCGGACTGGTCCGTTGTGTGTTGAGGCGGCGTGCTCAGCCGGGTGGGGCCAGGCGTGTGTGCCGGCTATGCGCCTACATCGAGTGTGCCTGTAGCGTGCTCGCTGATGAAGTCCCAATCGTAGTCCACGCCTAGTCCCGCCCCGTCAGGCACGGCGACCATTCCCTCCGCGTCGATGCAGTCGAGCCCCGTGATGGTGACGTTCTTGTAGATGGGCGGCTCGGAGTCACGCATCACCGGATGCACCCACACGACCTCGTAGTAGTTGGCGTTTCTCACCGCTGCCAGGAACTGGAGCTCTGCTGGACCTGACCGGTGCGGCTCGATGTCCACACCTACGGACTCCGCGGCGTGGGCCAGCTTGAGCGAGCCCGTGATCCCGTGAAGCCCGAGATCGGCGCGGACGAAGTCGGTGGCTTTCTGGAGGACGAGATTCATGCGCTCCTGGATCGTTCTCACCTTCTCTCCCTGGAGCAGTGGGGTCCTGATCATCTCACGCAGCTTAGCATGGCTAAAGGGCGTGACCCCGCCGTCGGCGTAGGGGTCCTCGTACCAGTAGAAGTCGGCTTCGTCGCAGGCGTAGCCCACCTTGAGCGCATCGGCGAAGGTCTCGTATAGGCAGTAAGGGTCGAGCATCATGTCCATCTCTCCGCCGACCCGGCGACCGATCGCCAGCACGGCTTCGATATGGGTGCGGACGTCCGGCCACGCCATCGGGTGCATCTTGAAGCCGTGGTACCCTATCTCCAGGCATTGCTCGGCGAAATCGGCGAAGGATTCGGGCGTTGAGAGCGGGCCCGTCACCGCGCCGTCGAGGGTGCTGGCGTAGGCGGGTACCTTGGTGCGATAGGTGCCGATGAGGGCGTGGACAGGCAGTCCCGATAATTTCCCCGCCCAGTCCCACAGCGCGATGTCGAGCACGGCCATCGCCGGCGAGGCTTGCGCGTTCTGGAAGAACCGTTCGCGGTCGAGCGGATTGGCGCCGATGTAGCGCTCTGCCAGAGCTGCGACGGCTCCCGGATCCGCGCTCCAGCCCGCGTACTCTCCCACGACCCCGTTGTCGGCGAAGATCCTCACCGCGCCTGCCCGTCGCGTCAGCGTGCGATCTGGATCGTAGTGATAAGCCCGCGCGTGTGTGATCCCCTGGATATCGTAGGTGAATCCCTGAACCTCAATCCTCGTGATCTTCGGCATAAGCACTCTCCTTATCTAGGCCAAGCGTCAAAAGCCCACACTCACACGTCTGAGATTCGCTGTCAACCGCCACTGACTTCGGACTCGTTTATACTTCCACCGTCGTCGTCATATCGTAGCGCTCGCCCGTGCGGGATGATTCGAGCGCTCCCGCCATCATCTCGGTGATGTGCAATCCCCAGTCGACGTTGACGATCGGTTCTCGATCCTCCAGGATACAGTCGATAAGATGTTGGGTCGATTCGTGATAATAATTGAAGCCGCCGGGGGTCGGTTGGGGCCACTTGGCTTGTGAGGGATCGCCGCGGACGGGGATGTGGAACCAGCCGTCGTCGTCGATGTACGCGTCGCCGGCGAGGTACGCGTCGCCAGCGAGGTACGCGTCGCCAGCGACGTAAGATAGCAGGTCCTTGTGCTCCGAGATGATCGACGCTTTGTAGCCCGCGCCGAAGAGGAGGTTGCCGTCGGTGCCGAAGACCTGCAGCCCGCCACCGTCGGTGCCGGGAAGCACCGGGTGGTAGATCCGGCCGACGTGGCAGGTGCCCACGCTGCCGTCGCGCATCTCGTAGAGCGAGTAGGCCTGGTCTACGGCCTCCATCCTTACGGGCTGGGTCCGCGGCAAGTCGAGCACGACGTCCCAGTAGTTGGCATCGTCAGGGTCGGTGACGCCGGCGAGGAACGCATCGTACCTCTCCTCGGGCACGATGTGGGCATCTCTGACGGCGATGTGTGCCTTGGCGTAGACGTTCTTGCATGGCCCCAGCACGGACACAATTTGCGTGGGAGCATAGGGGAGGTCGAAGAGGAAGCCGCCGCTGTCTTTGGTGTAGAAGGCGTCCTGTCCATATGGATTGCTGCCCAACGAGGGACCGTAGGCTGTCGGGCCTGTCCAGGCTAACGAGAACCAGAGGATATCGCCGAGCACGCCCGCCTTGACCAGGTCGCGCAGCATTACGTAGTCGGAGTCGAGCGGCGAGTTGGCGCTGGGCTCGATGAGCGCCTTCACCCCCGCCTTGCGCACGGCCTCGGCGATCGCCCGGGCGTCGTCCATGCTCGTCGCCATCGGCTTCTGCAGCAATACGTGTTTGCCCGCCTCGACGGCCCTGAGCGTGAACGGGACGTGGGTGCCGGGCGCGGTCAGAATAAAGACGGCGTCGAGGTCGGCCTGCGCCAGCATCTCGTCGTAGTCCAGGTACTGCTCCTTGGCGCCAAAGAGGCGCGCGCACGCCGCCGTTCGAGTTTCGTAGAGGTCACAGACGGCAACGAGGTCCACCGTGTCCATCCGCATCAGGTAGGGGAGATAGTAGGCAGTCGCCACCACCCCACACCCCACCACACCAACTCTGACCTCACCCTGGGTCATAGGCGGTCTCCTCTAGATAGAGCGTGTGTGCAGTTTCAGCCACTCAACAATCTCCGACAGGGCTCGATTGCCCCGCGCCAAGTCCATCATAAAGCGATAGGCCTCATCATTCGTAGCGTCAAGCATAAGGCCATTGAGCTCAAGGAATAGGCCGGCAGCGACGAGCGCGGTCCGCTTGTTGTCGTCAATGAACGCTTGATTCTGACAAAGTGACTCCATAAGCGCTGCGGCCTTCTCTATCAGCGTCGGGTATAGATCCGCGCCATTGAACGTGACCTGGGATCTGCCCAGCGCGGACTCCAGGAGACCGAGATCGCGAATACCACGGCTGCCACCTGTCTGCTGAATCAGACGGGCATGGATCAGAATCACTTCAGCGATGGAGAGATATCTCATCTCTGCTCACGATTACTCGTCCGCGAGCTTCTCCAGGGCAGGATGATACCGTTCGATAAAACGATCCACCGCTTCGAGGAGCTCGGGGGTGATGTCCGACAAGGGCTCTTCGGTGGGGGTGAGGACAATGCGCCGGTTCTCCAGGTCCGCAGTCACACTGACCTCATCGCCGAGCTCCAGGTCTAGCACCTCAAGGATCTCTGTAGGCAGCGAGACGACAGCGCTGTTGCCGCTGCGAAAGATCTTTCGTCCCATCACTCCTCTCCTCTCATCCGGGTTTTGTCATTACATCGTAATTACAAACCTATTCTACCATATTGGCACGGCGATGCAACGTAAGCGCTGAAGGCCTGCGGCCTCTTTGGTGTTGGCTATCCCCAGATCTTCCGCATCTCCTCGCTCGTCGCCAGCAGCTCGTCCAGCGTGCCCTGTGCTTCGATGTGCCCGTCCTTCAACACCACGATCTGATCCGCGCGAGCGAGTGCGGGGCGCCGGTGCGAGACGACCAGACACGTGGCGACTCCCTCCGTACCGGCCTGCGCGAAGACGTTTGCCCACAGCGTTCGCTCTGTCTCGACATCCAGCGCGCTGGAGAGGTCGTCGAAGACCAGGAGCTCGGGCTCGCGCACGAGCATGCGAGCCGCGGCCGTCCGCTGGCGCTGACCGCCCGACAGCCGCACCCCTTTGGGCCCGATCACGGTGTCCAGTCCCTCAGGCATCCGCGCGATGTCGGGCGCCAGCGCCGCCAGATGGATCGCCCGTGTCAGGTCCACCCGATCCTCCGGCAACCCCATCAGGATGTTGTTCCGCAGGCTCTCACTGAATAGATGCGGGACCTGCGCTGTGTAGGCGCTGTGCGGTGGCGTGAAGAACGAGGCGGGGTCTGTCACCGGTGCTCCGTTCCATAGGATCCTACCTTCTTCTGGCGGCAGTAATCCCAGCAGCGCGCGCAGCAACGTCGTCTTGCCCGATCCGATGCGCCCAGTGATGACGACGAAGTCACCCCGGCGCAGCGAAAAGGTGATCTCCTCAATGCCGAAGGCGGACCCATTTCCGTTTGTTGGATAGTGATAGGTGAGCCCCTGTACCTCCAGGGTCTGGAGGCGATCGCCTCCATCCGGCTCTGGCACTGTCACGGTCGGCAGTTCGCCCCGCAGATAGATAGGATGGTGCGCCACCAGGGCTGCGCCGGCATCGTCATCGTCCACCTCTCCGGCTTCCCTCGCAGCAGCGTCCGTCTCCTGCATCAGTTCCATCAGGCGCCGGAACGCCACCCCCGTCTGCTTGAAGCGCGCGGTGAAGCCCCCGGCCTCGACGATCAGCATCGTGAAGCTGTCGAGGCAGGTGACAAAGAAGGCGAAGTCACCGATGGTGAACTGGTCATTGCGGATGGCGCTCGCGACCAGCATCAGGATGAAGCCGGTGCTGAGGGCGCCTGCCTCTTCGCACATTGAGTAGAGCATCTGGTTGAGCGAGCGGTCGCGCACCATTGCGTGCTGACGTTTCCTGCCCAAAGCGTCGACGTGGGACGCCACACGGCTCTCTGCGCCGCCCACCTTGATCGCCTGCACCGCACCTAGGATCTCCGTCAGCGCGCCGCTGACCCGCGATGTGGCAGCGCGGCTGGCCTGCCGGTAGCGCTCTGCATGGGTCGCCATCGCGCGTGAGATCAAAATCACGATGATGAGGGGGATTAGGGAGAGGAGGGCGATTTTGGCATCGATGCTAATCATCAGTCCCAACGTCACCAAGGTGTATGTCCCAATCGCGATCTGGTCCGCAAGCCAGCCGATCGTGCTCTCGATCTCGCCCACATCATCCCGGATGGTGTTGAGGGCCTCACCGGGAGCGCCGGGGATTGCCTTGGCTCCGGGTCTGTTGAGGATGCGTGCGAGAAGGTTGCGGCGCAGCAGCGATCCGACGCCGAACTTCTGTCGGGCGCTGACGACAGCACCGCTCCCGATCGTGAAGATATGGAAGACCCGGGTGACCAGGACGTAGACGACGATCCCCGTGATCCCGAAGCGGAAGGGCTGGTCGCCCGTCAACGTGTCAAAGAAGAGCTTCGTGCCGATCCGGGGCGTCAGTTCCATGATGTGGATCACCAGCCATATCGCCAGGAAGCCGGCAGACCACCATGGCTTATAGGCGATCAGGCGCCAGACCATCCGACCGGTGCTCAGCGCCGTCTCTGAGGTCGTCTTTGCCGCGCGACCAAGCGGTGATCTTCGTGTGGTAGCAGTCACGGTGTGCCTCCTTTACGCCTGAATATCACGCCTGAGTATCAGGCCTGATACTCAGGCCAGTACATCCTGCATCCCCGTCTGCAGGAGATGGTGGAAGTGTGAACCGGGATCAGCAGCCAACTGCGCGCGCTGACCATGCTCGCGAATGTGACCGTCCTCCAGAATCAGGATCTCATCCGCCCGTTGCACGGTGTTGAGGCGGTGAGCGATGACGATGCCTGTGCGCTCCGCGAGGAGCAGGTCGACGGCGCGCTCGATGAGCTGCTCCGTCGCCGGATCCAGCCTGGAGGAGGCCTCGTCCAAGATCACGAGATCCGGGTCGCTGAGAAAGACGCGGGCAAAGGCCAAGAGCTGCGCCTGTCCGGCGGAGAGCTCACTGCCTTCGCTGCTCAGTTCCGTGTCCAGCCCCTCCGGGAGGCCGGCCAGCCATTCACCAAGACCCAGCTGCCCGAGGATCCGCTCGATCGCCGTGTCGGAGATCGCGGGATCGAAGAGGGTCAGGTTGTCGCGCACGTTGGCCTGGAAGAGCTGGACCTCCTGCGTCACCAGCGCCACACGTCTCCGGATATCGCGAAGGGTCGTCTCCGGCAGCGGCATCCCGCCGAGATGGATTTGGCCTTCGGTGGGATCGTAGAGGCGCAACAGGAGTCTGGCGAGCGTGGTCTTGCCGCTGCCGGTGCGACCCAACAATCCCAGGACGCGTCCGGGCGCCACGTTGAAGTCCAGATTCTGCAGGACACGCGCGTCCGTCGGCAGCGCCCCCTCCTGAACGCCGGTGGCCGTGGCTTTGGCAGCGTCCTCCCCTCTCTCTTCTCCGTCAGGTGACGCCGGTGGCTCTGTATATACAGTGTCATCATAGGCAAAGGAGACGTTCCTAAACGCGATCGACAGGGCGCCTGCCGGGAGCGGACCGCCACCGCCGTCGGCCAATCTCGGCTGTAGGCCAAAGAGCGCGTGAATCCGCTCGATACCTGCTTCCGCGTGCTGCAGGTCGGTGATCTGCCAGCGAAGCTCGGCGATTTGACCGAAGAGCAACCCCATATAGTCCCCGAGGAGGTAAGCCTCACCGATCGTAAGCTGCCCCTGGAAGAAGTAATACCCAGCTAGGGCATAGGATAGCATCTCACCGGCGGCCACGAGGGCGGCGTTCGTCATCCAGCCCGAGTAGGCCGCCAGGCTAGCGTCCCGGTTGATCGGCAGCCAGCGCCGTAGGAGCTCATAGAGGCTTCGCATCACGTAACCTTGCGCGCCGTTGGCGCGGATGTCCTCGGTGCCCGAGAACTGCTCGCCGAGGAATCCGTAGAACTGCGCTTGCATCTCGTGGAGTCGGGTCCAGAAGGGGGTGGCGAAGTTCTTTAGCCGCATTAAGACGAGCAGCCCGACGATGGCATAGACCGTGAAAGCTACCCCGTATCGCCATCCCTGTGCGAAGATGAGGACGAGGACGCCGATAGCCAGGACGCCGTTGCCGATGACGCTGATCACGAAACGCGAGAAGAAGTTAGAGAGCGCATCGACGTCAGTGTCGATCCGCTCCGTCAGTTCAGCGGGTCGATGCGCCTTATGGAACGCCATATCCAGCCCCAGGCAATGGCGCAACAGGTCCAGGCGCAGAGCGTTGGTGGCGGTCCACGCGACGGTCTCGCCGACAGAGACGCTGACGACGGTAAGGACCTGCGTCGCTGCAGCGATGGCGAAGAAGAGCACGGCCTGCCGAAGCAGCACAGGAGTGGCCGCGCCAGCCATGGCCTGATCCAGGAATATGCGGATGATCTGCGGGTTCACCAGCCGCGACGCGATCTTGAGCGCCAGAAGCACGGCCAACAGGACCATACGTCGGCGCTGTGGGCGCAGGTAGGTATGTAACAGATGCCAGTAGCGTTTGATCGGAATCTTCATCGATAATCCTCTGAATATCTGAAAACAAGAAAGGCCGCGGACGTCACAGACGTCCGCGGCCGCGAGATCAACTGAATCAGCTTGCGAGAGCTAGGTCTTCATAAACGCGCAGCGACGCGAAACTTCGTGTGACTCCAAAAGCGAGTCATGTTCCCTGGCTCTATCCGAAAAGGAGGAAAAGAGGATTGTTATGCGGTACTGCCCCACACTTGTGTTGTGCCCCACACAAGTGTGGGGCCCCAACCGCTGGGACCTCGCATGATCCCAGCCAGAGTTGGCCAGCCAGAGCTGGATAGAGTCTAGAGAACGAAGTTCGCGTCTTTGCCCATTGTGTCGATATCCTGTTGATGAATGCCGACATTCTAGCATTCCTCTGCAGCCTGTCAA
>CAZPJP010000036.1:2823-8016 GCA_964586915.1 uncultured Anaerolineales bacterium | reverse complement strand
GAGAAACTATGAACAAAAAAGCATCTGATCGCGTCTATGTGGGCTTGCGAAGGTTCAATGCTGTGATGGGCTTTCTGCATCTCATCCAGGGCATCCTGATGATCGTATTGAGCAATGACACGACCTATCCGATCTTCACTAACTTTCTGAGATTTGACGTGGACACTTTCTCCTTGAGACCGAATCCCACTTTGGTCTATGAGCTGCCCTTTGGGCCCGCGGTGGCTGTATTCCTGCTGATATCTGCAGTCGCCCACTTCTATCTGTCAACCATCGGGTATCGCGGGTACGTCGCCAATCTCAAGCGCGGGATGAATCCCATCCGCTTCTACGAGTATGCGCTCAGCTCGTCGCTGATGATCGTCCTGATCGGTATGCTTGCCGGGGTCTGGGACCTGGGCAGCATGATCCTGATGTTCGGCATCAACGCGACGATGAACCTCTTTGGGATTATGATGGAGCTGCACAATCAGCACACGGAGCGTACGGATTGGACGGCGTTCGTGTACGGCAGCTTTGCCGGCATCGTCCCCTGGATCGTGATCGTGATGTATTTCTTCAGCGCCCTAAGTTCCGCCGAGGCCAAGCCGCCCACCTTTGTCTACTTCATCATCCCCACGATCTTCGTCTTCTTCAACACCTTCGCGGTGAATATGATTCTTCAGTACAAGAAGGTGGGGCCGTGGAAGAACTACCTCTTTGGGGAGCGGATGTACATCATCCTGAGCTTGTTGGCTAAGACCGTGTTGGCCTGGCAGATCTTCGCGGGGACGCTGGCGCCGGTGTAGACGCCAGATCGGCCCTAGCCATCGTAACTTCAAACAGCCCGCCGGATCGCGATCCGGCGGGCTGTTTGGCTTTGACGAGGAAAGGCTCTTGCCCTCAGATCGGAGAAGCCTAGAATCTATAACCGACTTGGTTCCCGCTGTCTGGACCGCTTGACCGCAGCTCTGCCTGCAAGGGAGAAGAGATGACTTGGTATGGATCGCTTAAGAAGCTCTTTTGCCTGGTGCTTATGTCCTTGCTCATCGGGTGTGGTGAGGCGCCTATGACGCCCACCGACGCACCTGAGGCGCGAGCCACAGATACCCCTCCATCATCGACGCAGACGCCGGTCGCGTCCTCAACGACGCCCTCGGAGCCGCAGCGGCCCCTTCTGATGGCACACTACATGCCATGGTACCAGACGCCCGAGGTCAGCGGCTATTGGGGCTGGCATTGGACGATGGACCACTTCGATCCGAGTCAGGAGGACGATGCCGGTCGTCCGGAGATTGCCTCCCACTACTTCCCCCTTACAGGGCCCTATGACTCCCGTGATCTGCTCATCCTCGAGTACCAGACGCTGCTGATGAAGATCAGCGGCATCGACGGCGTCATCGTGGACTGGTATGGCATCGAGGACTTCTGGGACTACGGCGTGATCAACGCCAGCACGCACAGGCTCTTCGACGCGGTCACGAAGGCCGGGCTGCGCTTCGCGATCTGCTACGAGGATCAGACCATCGGCCATATGGTTGATAACAATCATCTGTCGTCCACCGCTGTCTACACCCACGGACAGGAGGTGATGCGCTATCTGCAGGACACTTGGTTTGGCGATGAGGCTTACCTGACAGCCGACGATCGCCCGGTGCTGTTGATCTTCGGTCCCCAGTATTTCACCAACGCCTCGGATTGGGACACCTTGTTCTCCGTCTTGGACGAACGCCCTGCGTTCATCACGCTCGACCGCCACACCGAAGCCGCAGCGACGTCAGCCTTCCCCTGGCCTCCGATGTGGGCGAGCACGAATGGTGTCCTGACGCAGGAGAGGTTGGATCAGTATCTGGCAGCGTTCTACCAGAAAGCTGAACGGTGGGACTATCTGGTGGCGGGAGCCTTTCCTGGCTTCCACGACATCTATGAGGAGGCGGGCGTCGGCGATTCATATGGCTATCTGGATCCGCAGGAAGGGGAGACGTTCAACTCGACGCTCCAAGTTGCACTGAGCGAGCATCCCGACGTGATCCAGCTGATTACGTGGAATGACTACGGCGAGGGGACGATCATCGAGCCAACGGTGGAGTTTGAGTACCGCTATCTCGAGAGCGTCCAGGAGACGCGTCGGGCAACCGACGACGAGGACTTCCCCTTTGACGCGCAGGACCTGCGGCTACCCCTGCAGCTGCTCGAGGCTCGGAGACAGTACGCCGGCGATCCCACCGCGAACGCGCGCCTGGATGAGGCCTTTGACGCACTTATCGCGGGTATGCCCCAGGAGGCTGCTGCCATCCTTGCTGACTACCCGGCAACGCCCTGAGGCGCGATCGAAACCTAGACTGGGGCCCGCTCGGCTCTGGATGGCGGCATGCCGTCATCTCTGAGATCGAGCGGGCTCTCTTGCTTCTCCCAGTGCAACCCCTTCGGTCGCTAGTGATCGGTTTCCGCCAGGTTGAAGAGGAAATGGATGGCGGTGTCGATGTTGACGTCGAAGTACGCGAGATCGAAGTACTCATTTGGCGAGTGCCCGTTGGTACCGTGGGCCAGGCCCATGCTGACCACAGGGACGTCCAGGATGTGCTGGAGCATCCCGATAATGGGCACGGAGCCACCCGAGCGGTCCATCCGCGGCTCGTGTCCCCACGTCGCTGTATAGGCGTCGATCACGGCTTCTGCAATGGGCCCACTGATCAGGGTCTCCGCCGGCCACCCGCTGGAGAGGATCTGCGGTTCAATCTCCAACGTGTCACAGGCGAAGCTGTTGACAAAGGCGGTAAACTTCTCACCAATGTCTCCGGGGTCCTGGTTGTCGACCAACCGCATGCTGACCTTGAAGCCCGCCTCAGCGGGCAGCACCGTCTTTGTCCCGATGCCCTGGTAGCCTCCAAAGATACCGTTGACGTCGCAGGTGGGCTGCGCCGTCGCGCGCTCCAGATACGAGTAACCCGGTACGCCCCAGAACGTGTCCAACCCCGTCTCCTCCCGCGCTCGCTCGATCGCTCTCGGCTCGTCTGCTTCGATGAGGGCCTGCTGTGCTTCGGAGATAGGCGCGACGTCGTCGTAGAAACCCGGAATTTGGATACGTCCCTCGTCGTCGTGGAGGGCTGCAACCATCTTGCCCACCATATGGGTGGGGTTGTGAACGACGCCCCCAAAGCTGCCGGAATGCAGGTCACGCGCCGGGCCCCGGACCCTGACCTCCGCCGCCACGATACCGCGCACCGACGCCATCATCAGCGGGCGCTCATCAGAGGAGCCCCCGTCGGAGATCACGGCGACATCCGCGGCAAGCAGATCCTGGTGCGCTTCGACAAAGGGTGCCATCGTCGGTGAGCCGCTCTCCTCCTCACCCTCGAAGATGAACTTGACGTTCACCGGCAGGCTGCCGGTCGCGGCCAGTACAGACTCGAAGGCTTTGAGGTGCAGGAAGACGCCTGCCTTGTCGTCGATGGCGCCTCGAGCATAGAGTTTCCCGTCGCGGATGACGGGCTCGAAGGGTGGGGTGACCCACAGATCTAGCGGGTCGACCGGCTGCACATCGTAGTGCGCGTAGAGAAGCGCCGTCGGCGCGTCCTCACCCGCGTGCAGCCAATCCCCGTAAACGGCGGGCTGTCCATCCGTCGGCATAATCCGGACGTTCTCAACGCCGACACGCTTCATCTCGTCCGCGATCCACTCCGCCGCCTGCAAGACGTCCTCCCGGTGCGCCGGGTCGGTGCCGATGGATGGGATGCGCAGCAGTTCTTTGTACTGTTCGATAAAGGCGGTCGTGTGCTGGTGGGCGAAGTCAAGGCTGGCGCTCAAGGATGTGTCAGGCATACGATTCTCCTATTTGCTCTCTTTCTAGCGATGGGGTCAGTATACGTCAGGTAAGCCTACGCGTCACGTCGAGAACCACAAGCTTGGTGTGTAGAGGTCGCCCGAGAGGCCTTCAGACTAAGGTCGCTTCTCGGGGCGCATCCGCGACTCTCAATGTCCAAAATAACAGGGCTGCGATCAGGTGGATGCCACCGGCAACGTAGAACACGGCTTTAACACTCGCGACCCCTGCCAAGGCACTGCCAAGAAGCGGCGCGATGAAGATGGCGACGCTTACGAGCATCGTGTTGACGGCGAAGAAGCTGGGCCGGCGATTGGATGGACAGACCGCCAGCAGGGTATCGAACAGCGAAAGGTTGATGCCTGTGATGAAAAACCCCTGGATGATGGAGATCAGTGGGAGCCAGACTTGACTCGTCGCCAGCGCGGTGAGCACCGGATAGAGTCCAATCCCTATAGAGCAGATCAGGAGAGGCCTGAAATACCCCTTGCGGCTGACGACCTTGCCCCATACTGCATACCCCACGATCAAGGCGAGCTGATTTGTTGTGGTCTGCCATCCAACCCAGAGGTCCGACGCCTCCAGATGTCGGATCCAGTAGATGCTGTAAAGCGCCGCCGGTAAGCTGAAGCCTAACCGGAAGATCGTGGCGGTGAGCTCGTAGCGCACGAAGCTCGGTATTCGAAAGCTGCGCCAGTAGGCGGTAAGGCGCTCCCGCAAGTCTCGCTGCTCTTCCACCGTCTCTTCGGCCGCTACCGACACGTTCTCGGGGATCTTTAGCTTACCCCAAAAGAGCATGCCCAGCGTACCGCCGACAAACGAGATCACAAAGACGATCTGATAGTTGATTGGGAAGGGCAGCCGATCGAGCATATAGCCGAACAGCGCCGTTGCGGAAGCCGTCACGATACCGAGGATCATCCAGCGCCTGCCATTCACCTCAGCACGGCGGTGGGGTGGGATGACCTCCGCAATGACCGCCATCCACGACGATTCCAGGAGCGCATTCGTGATTGCCTTCAACGTCCAGATGACGATGATCACCGTCACCAACGCACGGCGGGTGAAGAATGGCAGGAGGGCGACCAGCAGAATCGACCCGCGGTGGAAGGCGCGTACCAGATTGGTGAATCGCACCAGATCGCGCTGTCGCTGGATGACCTGCCCGGAGGGGAGCGAGGCCAGGGCCATGATGATAGCCGGCAGAGAGGTGAGCAGACTGGCCTCCAGCCTGGAGGCCCCTAGCCGGACGATAAAAACAGAGATGAAGCTGAAGATGCCGCCCATCATCAGGCCCTGCAGGGCGGTGTCGAGGGTGACGTAGAGGATATTCTGGTTTTCCAAGGAGAGCTGGTGCGGGCGCAGCCATCGCCAGCGCGGGCGCAGCCATC
>CAZPJP010000036.1:0-2723 GCA_964586915.1 uncultured Anaerolineales bacterium | reverse complement strand
GCGGGCGCAGCCATCCCAGGCGCGCTTGCAGACCGGCTCTCAAGTCAAAACGGATCATGTATGTGCAGACCTCAAGTATGAATGGAGGGGAGGGTAGTTCGCCTTTGCGGAGACGCTCTCCAGCGTCCAAGCGGCGCGTGCAAGCGCGCAGTTCCCTCGATCCCTCGGTACTGCAAAAACAGCGCGCCTGTTCAGTCGTGGCGCGCTGCTCTCTGTGGGTCGTGCAGGATTCGAACCTGCGGCCCTGGGCTTAAAAGGCCCCTGCTCTGCCAGACTGAGCTAACGACCCATGCGGCTAGAAGTATAGCACCAGGGAGGTGGAAGTCAAACTTTGTAGCGCTCCGCCATCAGCCCAAAGCGGTCAGATGGTGCGCCTATGAGGATTGGCTGGCTTGAACAATCAGGCTTGGATCGCCCGGTAGGTCGATGGAAGTTGGGGACTGGGAGGCGAAGTAGAAAAGATGGGTGGGGCAGCGGCAGTCCGAGGCACCGAACCGTGGCGCCACGATCCTGGCGTCGGGATGATCGCTCAGCGCCCGCGCCCAAGCGCACTCGAGGTGGGTGTCCGGCGCGAGCCAGACGGCGACGGGATCAGCATAGGCTCGCAGGTAGTCAATGTGCCAGCGGAGGTTGGGACTGCTCCGGAGGTGCCGCCCGAGTCGCGCCCTGAGCCCGCCAGGTCCCCAGGCGCTCCCGACGTAGAGATACGTGCCTTCAGGGAAGCGCCAGGTGCCGAGGGCGCCAACGGCGATCTGAGTGTCCGATGGCAAACGTAGGCCGAGACCGTAGGTGCCCCTTGCGGAGGGAAGCGTCTCTCCGGTGAGGGATGTCGTGATCAAGCGCGAAGCTGGCGATTCCAGAGCTTGCTCCCAATCCATGTCAGGGTGAGTCCCAGGGTCAGAGCAAATGCACCTAGAACGTCCATCAGATTGAGAGCGTGCTGGCGGTTAAACTCCCAGAGCTGCATGCCCTCTTGAGAGGTCGGTAGCGCGAGGGAGAGAAGACCCAGCAAGATAAAGAGCAAGCCTGCTGCACTGAGGGCGATCACCGGCCAACTGTGTTCAGCGAAAGACATCAGCCTTCCTCAGGCGGGGGAACGGGGAGATCCTCTACTGCGGTATCCATCCAGGCCTCGCCTGTTTCAATCAACATCACCGGTATGTCATCCCGAATGGGGTATTTGCGGTCGCAGTCCTGACAAACGAGCCAGCTCTCCTCGCGCACAAGGTCGAGAACTCCAGGATCCTCCTTATCGGTGCGCCGGGTCTCCCCGCTCACGCAATACGGGCATCGCAGAATCTCCAATAGCTCAGCGTCAACCATGGGTCCTCCCGAGATCACTGCAAAGGAATTCGAATTTGCCCGGAGTATACCATCCCGACCTAAATTGACAAACCTCGGGTGGCCGGACTTGACGCCCCTTGAAGCGTCAGCGACAATCCGTGGGTGACAACCAGGGTATCAGGAGGAGGGCGGATGAGCATATTGGATCGTTTTCGAATGGATGAGCGCGTCGCCATCATCACCGGTGGTAGTCGAGGACTGGGTAAGATGATGGCACACGCCTTGGCTGAGGCCGGGGCTACGACGGTGGTGACCAGCCGTAGCCTCGCTGACGTTCAGACTGTGGCGGAGGAGGTGGCGGCAAAGCATGGACGCGCGAGCCGCGGCTTTCAGTGCGACGTGACCGATCCGGCCCAGGTGACCGCGCTGGTCTCCCGAGTCTTGGAGGAGTTTGAGCAGATTGACGTGTTGATCAATAATGCCGGTATCAACATCCGTGGGCCGATCGAGGAGCTGTCGCTGGAGGAGTTCCGTCGGGTGCAGGATACAAATGTGACTGGGATGTGGTTGCTTTGCCGCGAGGTCGCGCCCCATATGAAGGCGCGCCGCTACGGTCGCGTCATCAACGTTGGCTCCATCCTTTCCGTTGTGTCGATGCCGGAGCGCACGCCGTACGCCACGAGCAAGGGCGCCGTGCTCCAGTTGACGCGGACGCTGGCATTGGAGTGGGCTCCCTACGGCATCACGGTCAACGCGCTGATGCCAGGGCCATTTGGCACGGAGATGAACCGCCCACTTCTCGAGGACCCTGAGCGATACCAGGCCTTCGTTTCCAACATCCCGCTGGGCCGTTGGGGGGAGCTGGAGGAGATCGGCGGCGTGACGTTATTCCTTGCCAGCGACGCCTCAAGCTTCGTCACTGGGGCAGGCATCCTGGTTGACGGAGGCTGGACGGCGCGATAGCGGTCGGTCCTCACCTGCTCCGTCAAGGTTGGATGGAGACGGTGTGCGGGTCGCTCGATTGACCCCGATGCCCCTGTCTATACTGGGTCGCCGTCTCGTCCAGGCTTGCCGATATCCAGTCGTTCCTTGAGTGTTGGCAGCGGCATATCGCTGCTGAAGAAATCGCTAGCTGCCTGAAGGTAACCCAGTCCCAGCGTGAGAGCCTGAGCGTAGTGGCTCGCGCCACCGCCCGCAATTGCGCTCCCGACGGTGCTGGAGGGCAGCGCTTCGCCCTGCTGCAGCCGTCGGGCCGCCGCGATGATGGGATCGTCGCGATCGTAGAAATTGTCGTCCAGGATGTAGCGTTGGACCTTCGCGGGATCCGGAGCGGTGATGGCACGATCGTACCGCGCCAGGTCGATCTCGAAGCTCTGTCGTCGCCTGTAAAGCTGCTCGATCCACCTCTCGGGGTCGGCGACATCCGGAATGAGCGTGTG
>CAZPJP010000035.1:14828-30594 GCA_964586915.1 uncultured Anaerolineales bacterium | reverse complement strand
CAACTTTATTTTACCACAATTCCTATCGATGAGTATGAGATGGGCATCCCTGGGTTGTCGGCCCACTGCGGTTGATGTAGAATTCGCGTGTTCATGCTGTCAACTGGTTATTTGTCTTTTTCCCTGGATTCATGCTGGTAATCATAGAAAGGACTGATGATGAACCGCTTCGTGGTGGTCACCGATAGCACGGCCAACATCGCGCCAGAACTCGCTGATGAGTATAGCATACCCGTGATCCCGCTGAACGTACACTGGGGTGGGGAGACCTACCTTGACGGGGTGACGCTGGATGTATCCACGTTTTACCGCTGGTTGCGCGAGCGCAGTGACTTTCCCAAGACATCGCAGCCATCAGCAGGGGCTTTCATCGACTTCTTCGAGAGGGTGGCAGAGGAGCGCGGAGTCGACACAATTCTCGGCATATTCATTTCAATGGAGATGAGTGGTACGCTGGCCTCCGCTCTGCAGGCCAAGGCGGAGTTGGAGAACACCCGACCCGATCTCAGGATTGAGCTGCGCGATTCTCGTTCGGTGTCGATGGGCTTGGGGCTTCAGGTATTGGTCGCGGCCCGGGCCGCGAACGAGGGGCTCTCCGTTGAGGAAACGCTAGCACGGACTCAGGCGTGCTATCGCAATCTTCACGTGGTCTTCGCTGTAGACACACTGGAGTTCTTGCACCGAGGCGGACGGATCGGCGGTGCTGCTCGGTTGGTGGGATCGGCGCTGAATCTGAAGCCAGTCCTGACAATCGAAGATGGGCGGGTCGAAGCACTGGAGAAGGTGCGGAGCCGTCGCAAGTCGCTTCGCCGCGTCATTCAGATTGCGGAGGAGCGCCTGCAGGGCCGTCGGCCCACGGAGTTAGCCTTGATGCAGGCCGAGGCCGAGGACGACCTCCCTTGGTTCTCACAGATGGTCTCCGAACGGCTCAAGCCCGAGCGTATGTACACGCGCATGCTGACCCCCGTCGTCGGGACGCATGGGGGTCCTGGTACCCTAGGCGTCGCCTTCTATACGCTGGATGCAGACGATTAGCAGCTGATCCGGTTGACTCGTCGATGGGAGGGCTGGTGATATGAGAATGGTCGATTTGATCGAGAAGAAACGGGATGATCAGCGCCTTACCCACGAGGAAATCGAGTACTTCGTGAACGAGTATACGCGGGGCGACATCCCGGACTACCAAGCGTCCGCCCTTTTGATGGCCATTCTTATTCGTGGCATGGACGACGAGGAGACCCGCGATCTTACCCTGGCGATGGCCCGGTCGGGTGAGATGCTCGATCTGGGGGACGTCGCCGATGTCGTGGTCGACAAGCATTCCACCGGTGGGGTCGGCGACAAAGTCAGTCTCGTCGCCGTGCCGGCGGTGGCGGCGGCGGGCCTTCCGGTTGGAAAGATGTCAGGCCGAGGCCTGGGATTCTCCGGGGGTACGCTGGATAAGCTCGAATCCATCCCGGGGTATCGTGTGGACCTCACTGTCGCCGAGTTCAAGAAACAGCTGGCTGATATCGGCATCGTCTTGACCGGTCAATCAGCTAATCTGGCGCCGGCTGACGGCAAGCTGTATGCGTTGCGCGACGTCACGGGCACCGTCCCGAGTCTGCCGCTTATTGTCAGTTCGATCATGAGCAAGAAGATCGCTGCGGGCACCGATGCCATTGTGCTCGATGTCAAGGTGGGGACGGGCGCCTTTATGCGATCCCTCGATGAGGCCCGGGCTTTGGCTGAGAATATGGTGCGCGTTGGGGCCTCGGTCGGCCGGCGGGTCGCTGCGCACATTGCCGACATGAACCAGCCGCTTGGTCGCGCTGTCGGGAACAGTCTTGAGGTCGTCGAGGCCATTGAGGCGCTGCGGGGGGAGGGCCCCGCCGACTTGAGGGCTCACTGCCTCAGGATCGCCGGGGAGATGCTCAACCTGGGCGGGCTCGCGGAGAACCTGGATGCCGGCGCTGAGAGGGCCGCTGAGATGATCGACTCGGGGGCCGCACTGCGGAAGTTCAGAGAGCTGATAGCCGCGCAGGAGGGGGATGTGGGGTATGTCGATGACCCCTCGCGATTCCCAAGAGCTCAGATCATCGAGACGGTGGAGGCCGAGGATGCTGCGCATCTAGCGGGTATGGAGGCCGATCAGATCGGGATGGCGGTGGTCGAGCTGGGTGGGGGTCGGGAGAAGAAGGGCGAGCCTATCGATCACCGCGTCGGGGTCGTCATGCATGTGGAGATTGGCGATCCCGTTGAGCCTGGGCAGCCGCTATTCACGGTTCACGCCAACGACGAATCGACGAAGTCTGAGGCCGTGAGCAGGGTGAAGGCGGCGTTACGCTGGTCTGAGGAGGCGGTGGAGCCGTTGCCTCACTTCTACGACCGGATCACGTCTGCTCACAGCACACCCGACGGAAACCGCACCGTCTGAGATTGACCGTCGGCGGCCTGGACGTTGCCATCCGTAGTTGGCGTGCTATAATCAACTCAATTGTGCGTGGAGGAGAGAAGAAAAGAATGCAGACCTATCTGAACATTGTGCAAATCATCCTAGGCGTCGCGCTTATTGCTTTGGTGCTGCTCGAGGTGCGCAGTGGCGGCGCGGGCGGCGTGTTTGGTGGCTCTCAGACGAGCCTTATTCGTCGTCGCCGCGGGCCCGAGCTGTTGCTTTTCCGCCTGACGGTGGTCACATCGGTATTGTTCTTTCTGGTTGCGATCACTAACGTCTTGGTGGTTGGATAGACGAGCTGTTGCAGCTCAAAGGGACGGGCGTTGAGCGTCGGGTTTCCGATGACCTGCGCAACGTCCTTTTTTCTATGCCCTCGGCCCCATCGGTACACTCGGCGACGGTCTAGCGCTGGCACACTACACCACTGATTGACTAATGTTTCGACGAATCGGTTGGCAAGTGCTCCTCGTGGGGATCGGCTTCCTCGTGGCCGCTGCGATCTTGGCGTACATGGCGTCCACGTACACGACGGAGTTCAGACCAGCCCCTGGCGGTACGTATATCGAGAGTGTAGGCGGCTATCCCCAGACGCTTAATCCTCTCCTGAGCTTCTACAATGATGCCGACAACGACGTTGTGTCGTTGGTTTTCAGCGGCCTTACTCGTCTGAACATGCAGGGCGAGATCGAGCCCGATCTCGCCGCTGGATGGGAGATCGACGAGAGCGGCATCACGTACACGTTCCGTCTCAGGCGCAACGTCGTGTGGCACGATGGCTTTCCCTTTACAGCCAGTGACGTGGTGTTCGTGACTGAGCTGCTCCAGGATCCGGACTACCCTGGGCCTGCAGACGTGGCCAGCTTATGGCGTACCGTGGATGTCAGTGAGGTGGACGATTACACCGTCCAGTTCGTTTTGGACGAGCCATTTGCGCCGTTTCTTGATTACACCACGATCGGCTTGTTGCCGCGACATCTGCTTCAGGGTGCGAGCGCATCAGAGTTACCCGGCCACGACTTCAACCGCGAGCCCGTGGGCACCGGCCCCTTTCGCCTGGTCGATATCGAATTGGGCGAGGGTCACATCGCCGCTGTGACGCTCAAGCGCTTCCCACGGTATTATGCGCGGAGCACCTATCTTGAGAATATCGTTCTGCGGTTCTATCCGACGCCGCGCGCAGCGTTCGAAGCTTACCAGGATGGTGTTGTGGAGGGCATCGCGCGTATCCCGGTTGATCTTTTGCCCGAAGCGTTTGAGGAGGAGGATCTCACACTATACTCTGCTCCGACGGCGGAGATGTCCATAGTCTACTTCAATCAGGCTGTGACCGACACCTTACCCTTCGGTGATGTTCGCGTTCGGCAAGCTCTGGCCTATGGTCTGGATCGTCAGGCTCTCGCCGACGAGGTGCTCGCGGGGCAGGCCATCTTGCCAGCGACCCCGCTAATCCCGGGCACCTGGGCGTACTCCACGGAAGGCGTACCGGCGTACGCCCCTGACAGGGAGCGTGCGTGGGAGCTGATGGCAGAGGCGGGGTGGCGCCGACCGTCCGTGACAGAGACCCTGCGGAACGCCGATGGTCAGGCCCTGGCATTTTCGTTGGTCGCCTCCAACGATCCCCTGGATACGGCGGTCGCCGAAGCCGTCGCAGCGCAGTGGCAGGGACTTGGGGTCTCAGTGACCGTGGAAGCCGTCCCGCCGCTAGCGCGTAATGGTATATTGGATTCGAGAAGCTATGAGGCCGCACTGGCTCGATTGATTATCCCTGGCGATCCGGACCCGTATCCGTTCTGGCATGAGACGCAGGCTCTCCCGGGCCAAGGGCAGAACTACGCAGGCTATCAGAATCGCAGAATCAGCGAGCTCGTCGAGCAGGCGCGTACCACGCCTAAGCGTGATGAGCGGTTGGCGCTCTATCAGGAGTTCCAGCAGCTCTTTATGGAGGAGGTGCCTGCCCTTCCCCTCTACGTGCCTGTCTATACGTATGCGATGGACGTGAGGGTCAATGGCGGGCAGTTGGGGCCCCTGATGAGCTCGGGGGATCGCTTTTTGAGTCTGTCAGATTGGTACGTATTGCAGCGGCGCGTTGTCGCGAGTGCTGCAGAGGATGCCTCCGCTGAGGATGCCCCACGCTGAGGGTGCCTCGCGCTGAGAGTGCCTCACGATGGTGAGATGCGTGAAAATCCTTGCCGAGGCGCAGGGTGCATTTCATCTCTGGGGCAGTGCTGCGCAGTAGTTCTTGCGCCCCGTTCTCTTTATTGTATACTTGCACAAGTGTAACTTTAGTGACTGTTCGGAGGGAAAAGAATGGCAAAGAAGTGGGTCTTTTTAGCTCGTAACGGCGAGGAAGCCCTGACAGAAGTTCTGGGCCACGAGCCAGACCTTGCTGAGATGAAGGAGATCTTCGGCGGCAAGGGCGCGGGATTGATGGCGATGACGGCGGCAGGTGCCCCGGTTCCGCCCAGCTTCACGATCACGACGGAAGCGTGTGTGGCATATATGGACACCGGCGAGTTCCCGGAGGGTATGTGGGAGCAGACGCTGGAGGCCATGGAGGAGATTGAGGCGCAGACGGGGAAGAAGTTCGGCGACGGTGAGAATCCCCTGTTGGTCTCGGTGCGGTCTGGCGGTCGCCAATCGATGCCCGGTATGATGGACACCGTCCTCAACCTGGGTCTGAACGATGAGACTCGAGCGGCTCTGGCAGAGCTCACGGACAATGAGTGGTTTTCCTACGATGCTTACCGCCGGTTTATCACGATGTTCTCCGATATCGTCATGGGCTACGATCGCCTTTACTTTGAGGAGAAACTGGAAGAGGTCAAGGAACGCGAAGGCGTTGAGCTGGACACCGAGATGAGCCTTGAGGGACTCAAGGGACTCGTCGAAGAGTATAAGCGGATGTACAAGAAGCGCTTCGATGAAGATTTCCCCACCGATCCCTATGAGCAGCTAGACCTGTCGATCAAGGCAGTCTTTGACTCATGGAACGCGCCTCGCGCCGTGGCCTATCGCGACCACGAAGGTCTTCCGCACCATTGGGGTACCGCAGTCAACGTCTGTACGATGGTCTTCGGTAATATGGGCGATGACTCGGCCACGGGTGTGGCCTTCAGCCGCAGCCCGAGCACCGGCGAGCACGAATACCTCTATGGTGAGTTCCTCGTCAATGCACAGGGTGAGGACGTCGTCGCGGGCATTCGCACGCCGCAGCAGATCAGCCTCCAGGGCTCCCGTGACTGGGCCGAGCTCCAAGGGATTTCTGAGGAGGTTCGCGCCAAGCGCTATCCGAGCCTCGAAGAGGTGATGCCTGAGGTGTATCAGGAGTTCCTCGAGATCGTTGACATGCTCGAGCGACACTACCGGGACATGCAGGATATGGAGTTTACCGTAGAACGCGGCAAGCTCTGGATGCTCCAGACTCGTACGGGCAAGCGCACCGCCGCTGCTCACGTGAAGATTGCGGTTGATCTCGCCATCGAGGGCATCATCGATAAGGAAGAGGCCCTGATGCGCGTGGAACCTGAGCACGTCGAGCAGTTGCTCCGGCCGGCTTTCGATCCCGACGCCGAAAAGCAGGCAATCGCCCGTGGGCTGAACGCGTCACCGGGTGCCGCCGTTGGGAAGGCCGTCTTTAGTGGGCCCCGCGCTCAGGAGATGGGATCAGAGGGAGAGGACGTGATCCTTGTCCGCCCTGAGACCGCGCCTGACGATGTTCCCGGTATGTTGGCCTCGAAGGGTGTCCTGACGCAAAAGGGTGGGGCGACGTCGCACGCCGCCGTTGTGGCCCGTGGCAACAATCTCCCGTGTGTCGCCGGGACTGGTGGGATCTCGGTGGATGTTAACCGGCGTCAGTTCACGACGGAAGATGGACTCGTGATCAAGGAAGGCGACGTTATCTCCATCGATGGGTATACGGGCGAGGTTTTCGCCGGCCCGATGCCGATGATCGAGAGCCAGTATGAGGAGCAGGAGGACCTGATCAAGCTGCTCACCTGGGCCGACGACGTTCGCACGCTCGGTGTTCGCACCAACGCGGATTATCCCGTGGATGCGCGCCGGGCGCTCGGCTTTGGCGCCGAGGGTATCGGCTTGTGCCGAACCGAGCATATGTTCTTCGATGAGCGCGCTCGCGACGCTGTGATTCGTATGATCATCGCGGAGACCGACGAGGAGCGGGAGGCTGCGCTTAATGATATGCTTCCTATCCAGGAGCAAGACTTCGAGGGTATCTTCGAGGCAATGGACGGCAAACCCGTCATCATGCGCCTGATCGATCCTCCGATGCATGAGTTCCTGCCGAACCGCGACGAGCTGACCGATGAGGTCTACACGCTTAAGATGGAGATCCTCGCCAACGCCACCAGCTTCGACGAGTTGGACGAGCTTCGCACGGAGCTCGATACCGATGAGGAGATGCTCCGTATCGTTGAGGGTATGTGGGAGATCAACCCGATGATGGGCTTGCGCGGCTGCCGCGCCGGCATTATGTACAAAGGGTTGACCGAGATGCAGACTCGGGCCTACTTCCAGGCTGCGTGCCGCTGCGCTAAACGCGGCATCGACGTGCATCCTGAGGTCATGATCCCGCTCGTCGGGGTGGTCAATGAGCTGATTCTGGAGCGCGAGAAGCTCGAGGCTGTCGCTGAAGAGGTGATGGAGGAAGAGGGCATCGAGGTGCCCGCGATCTTTGGAACGATGATCGAGGTCCCGCGTGCCGCTCTGACGGCCGGGGAGATCGCGAAGCATGCGGAATTCTTCTCCTTCGGTACGAACGACCTGACGCAGATGACGTATGGGTACAGTCGTGATGATGCCGAGGGTAAGTTCCTCCTGGACTACGTAGAGCGGGGGATCCTCCCGAATAACCCCTTCCAGGTGCTGGATGAGGAAGGCGTCGGACGCCTGGTTGATCTGTGCGTCAAAGAGGGGCGTGCTGCCAACCCTGACTTGGAAATCGGGATCTGTGGTGAGCACGGTGGCGAGCCGCAGTCCATCGACTTCTGCCATCGCGTTGGACTCGACTACGTCAGCTGCTCCCCTTACCGGGTGCCCATTGCGCGGTTGTCGGCAGCACAGTCGGCGCTCCGCAACGACTAGTCGATTCTGGACGCTCTGTGATCGTGATAAAGGCGCGCCCCTTAGGGGCGCGCCTTCCCTCTACGTACGCTTTAGCTGTACCTCTCGAAGCGCTATCCTGGATGATACCAAACTTGCCCACCCTCTGTGAGGATTGAGCCCACGCGGGTCGCGTAGGCCGCTCGGATCTCACGATGCAGGGGGACCTGCTCCAGATAGGTTCGCCGGAAGTGGCTATCAGGTGGGATGAGCGTGTACTTGCGCATCATCTCGTCATAGGCCCGTCGGAGAAAGCGCACAGCCATCTCTTGCTGGTCGTTGGCTGCCAGGGCTTGACTGTATCGGAAGAAGACCTCCTCGCTGACGCACTCCACAATCTGGCAGAAGCCGAACAACCGGTGGATCTCATAGGCCTCCTCAGCAGCCTGCAGTGCATTTGAGAGGTACTGCGTCTCTGCAGCGGACTCCACTGCAGTCTGGGCCAAGCCAAGATAGGCGACCGTGGCTTTGCAGTGGGCAGCCATCTCATACTGCTGGGACACCAAAGAACTGCTCTGCGTAAGCATCACGACCTTCTCAGCGAGGTGGATTGCCGACTCCAGGGCAGTGGCGACTGCCTCGTGATCACCTCGCGTCGCGGCGCGCGCGCCCTCGGCGTTGCGCAGGATGGCTTCGACAAGATGCAGGCTAGCTTGCGCCCGCTCTTGTATCGGTTCGCCGATCTGGCGAATCGTCGCGAGCGTCTCACGAGCGCCCCCGTGATCGGCCTCTGCAGTCTGAATGTGGGCGAGGTGGTAGAGCGGATAGATTTCGTCTCGCGTCCCACTCAGGATCCGACGGCACTCCTCCAACGCGCTATGCGCCGCCGTGTAGTCGCCGAGATACACGCCAGTGATGCGACCGCAAGCCTGAAGGGCCTGGCTTTCCATCGGGCGGTGACCAATCTCCCTGCTGGCGTGCAGCCGCTCCTGCTGATACTCGGTCAGTAATCGATAATAGTCACCGTTCCGCTCGTACTCGAGCCCGAGCAGATTCAGTAGGGCCATCTGGACGACCTTGTCCTCCAGTCCCTCACTCATCGTAAGGGCGGCTGCCGCTTCGAGGTACTCCATACTAAGCTCGGGTTGATCGCTGAAAGCGTAGATCCCGCCCATACCCACAAGGATGCGGGCTTCATAGTAGGAGTCTTCGTATTCCCGCGCGAGCTCCAGAGCTTGCTCTGCCACTCGATGCCAGCTGGGATCGCTCAGGGTCAGCCGCTGGTTGACGATGGCGATCAAGCTTTCTATTTCCCGCTTCCGATCGCCAATCTCCCGAGACAGGCTCAGAGCCTCCTCTGCCATCGGTATGCCGGCTTCGATCTCGGCGCGAGACTGTTGGTCTCCAACGCCCGGCTGGTGGAGCAGGGCGTCAATCAACCAGGTTGGGTCTCCCGAGAGCTCCCGTGCGAGCGGTAGCAGGCCTTGGGCATCCTCCCGTGCTTTGCGAAACTCAGCCATCAGATAGTAGACCTTGTGGCGGCCCATCAGCACCTGGAAGCGCTGTGTCTTCAGGCGGTGGTGCACGTCCTCGTCCTCGGCCTTGGCTGCTAGCTGATCGATAAGGCTGAGTGCATGCGTGTAGCGCTGGGCGGCCTCGGCGTTCGCATAGATCTCCTGAGCGCGCTCGGCATTCTGGAGCGTATAGTAGAGCTCTTTTCCGGGTTGGCCTGCGTGCCGGTAGTGGTAGGCGAGTTCAGAGCAATAGATCCCCTGACTCTGGGCTGCGGGATCCTCTTCGTACTGTCTCTCAAGGTATTCGGCAATCCGCAGATGGAGGGTAGTGCGCTGGGATTTCAGCAGGCTATCGTAAGCTGCATCTCGGATTAGCTTGGACTTGAAGATGTACTCCACGCCAAGATCCGGTCCGCGTCCGCGTTCGATGATAAGCTGTGCTCGCTGCAGGGACGTGAGGTGGGTGCGCAGGTTGGGCAGGTCAGGCGAGATTGCCTCCAGCACGTTCGACCAGAAGATGGATCCGATCACAGAGGCCCGCTGGAGGACCTGTTGCTCCGGCGGTGCGAGCCGGTCGATCCTCGCCATAAGAAGACCCTGCAAGCTGTCAGGCAGGCTCAGGCTCGTGACCGACTGCGTGGCGCGCCAACGTTCTGTCGGCTCTCCATCCGGATCCGTGGTGACTTCGCGCACCAGAATGCCGTTGGCAATGAGGGAGCGTACCAGCTCCTGGATAAAGAATGGATTACCCTCGGCCTTCTGGAGGATCAACGTTTCTGTCTCCTCAGGTAGTACGTCGGGCCCAATCATCTGCTCAATCAGTGAGGCGCCTTGTTCCATCGTCAGCCCTGACACTTCGAGATTCACCACGCGGTGTGGGTAGTCGGTCTCGACCTGATGCTGGAACTCCCACATAGGCGATAGCCGGTCGGGACGGAAGACGAAGAGCCACAGTAGATCGAGGTAATCGCACAGCGGCAGACAGTACTTGAGCAGATCCAAGGAGGTCGCGTCAGCCCAGTGCATATCGTTCAGCGTGATTATCAACGGCCCTTGCGCCGCGAGCTCTGCAATCCAGCTGCGCATGGCTAGGAAGAGCCGCTGACGCAGGCTCTCGGCATCGAGATGCTGGATCTGCTCTGCGTAAGCCGGCTCCAATGGCAGACCGAGGAATCGTGCAAGGTCTGGATAATGCTCGATCATGCCATCATCCCAAAGGGCTTTGGCCTCGCGCCGAAGACGGGCGCGCGTCTCCTCCTTA
This sequence comes from uncultured Anaerolineales bacterium, assembly GCA_964586915.1. Taxonomy (GTDB): domain Bacteria; phylum Chloroflexota; class Anaerolineae; order B4-G1; family SLSP01; genus PWVB01. Next base: position 20,327 of record CAZPJP010000035.1, on the reverse strand, counting down.
GGCTCATCCCTCCGTACGCCAAGCCAATCTCGGAGCAGGTCCTGCCAGATCGCATAGGGATGCGATTGCTCGTATGATCGTGCACGACCGCGGATCTCGCGAGCTTTTTGACTGCTCGCAAGTTCGGGCGAGGTGAGCGCTGGCGAGCCGCCATCATCACGCTGCGTCGATGTGCCCTCCGCCTCCTGGATTTCCGCCAGCAAGGCCTCTTGTCTTGCCAGGTGCTGGCGCATCTCCTGCAACAGCAATGACTTGCCCAGACCGCGCTCGGCAGAGAGCAGCACGATGCCGCCACGACCCGCTCGCAAGTCCTCGACGCAATCTAGGAGTGTGGCGAGCTCTTGTTCGCGCCCGATCAAGAGACTCGGTAGCTCATAATTCGGAGCGTGCTCGTGTGCTATGCGGGAGGACTCTGGACGATAGACCTCAAGGGGGCGGCTGATGCCTTTGACGTTGATCTCACCAAGCGGTAGCCATTCGAATTGGTTCTCGACGAGACGGTAGGTGTTCTCGCTGACGAGGACGGTCCCAGGCTCAGCCGCCTGTTCCATGCGGGCGGCTACGGCAATCGCCTCGCCCATTGCTGTGTTCTCGGAATAGGTCTGCTCGTTTCCGACACTGGTAACGATGACCTCACCGGTGTTCACACCGACCCGCAAGGAAAGCTCGATACCCGCTGTCTCAGCCAGATCGCTGGCGTAAGCCTTCACGGCCCGTTGCATCGCCATCGCTGCCAGCACACCGCGCTCTGGGTCGTCCTCGTGCGCCACCGCGGTACCGAAGAAGGCGATCAGGCCATCCCCGCGGAACTGATCCACCCTCCCGTCGTAGCGATAGATCTCAGCCTCCAAGACCTGGAAAACGTGATTCATCATCTCCACCCAGGTCTCGCTGCCGACCCTTTCGAGCAAGTCTGTTGAGCCATGAACGTCGGCCACGATGATCGTGGCCACACGCCGCTCTCCCTCCAGCGGGGCTGCTCTCTCCTGGGAGGGTGACGGCCCACCCTCGGCTTGATCGGGTGGCGCCGCGTGCGGGGTAGGGCGCTCGTCCGGCACAGGGGAGGGCTCGTGAGCCGTAAGGGTGGGGAGTGGAGCGGTCAGGGATTCGCTCAACTGCGCGCCGCAGCGGATGCAGAATCGATATGCTTGTGGCAACGTGAAGCCGCATACCGCGCAGGCACGGCTGAGCCGCGCGCCACACATGCCGCAGTAGTGGGCGTCAGGGAGGTTCTCGAACTCGCAGTTGGGACATTTCATGTTACGTGAAGGACGCGCGGTCACAGCCCGATAGCCCTGTGGGTCAGGTGACCTCCAATGCCGTGCGGAAGCGCTTCGTTAGCTCGATCAAGATCTCGACAGCCATATCTCCATCGCGCCTGAGCGTGCCCAGGAAGGTCTCGCGCGGGAGAATCAGGCAATGGGTGGGCGCTGTCGCGATCACAGAAGCCGTCCGGGGCCCGCTGTCCAACAGCGCGAGTTCTCCGAAGAAATCCCCAGGCCCGAAGGTGTTGACCACCACACGCGATCCATCGCTGCGTTCGCGCACGGCTTTGGCTGCACCGGAAGCGACCACGAAAAAGCCGTAGCCATCGCGTCCCTGCGGTACGATCACTTCACCCTCGCCGCATCGGCGTTCGATAAAAAGTCTTGCCAAACTCTGCAGCTGTCGCCGCTTCAGGTTTCGAAATAACGGTACGTCCTGAATCATCTCGATGATACTTACTTCTTCAGTCATTGTCTCCTCCAGCTAGAGTCCCGCACGGGCCGCGCTCGACGCGATGTCCGTGGATCAGATGCCATTACGGAGATAGGGGAGTGCCCCACACTCGACTGCGTTTTGGTCGGGGCTGCTTGCCTACCATTATAGCGTATGGGAGGAGGTGCGCAACCGGATATCTTAGCCATCTCGAGCCGACGTGGGTGGTGTCGGCCGAGACGCCCTGGTGTGCCCGCTGGACGGATTTCCGTATCTCAGGGTATACTGGACCTGCTGGGACATCGCACATTTCGCGGCGCAGGCAAGGAGATGGGCAGGGAGCCCTTCGCATTGCGAAATGCGCAGGCCATTGGGCGTTGCGTACGGTTCCTTCTAGCAGGCTGCTCTTGCCCAATTGTATTAGAATCTGCTGACGGAGAGGCAATGGAGACTTGGACGGTAGAGGAGCTGGGTTTCGACCCGGGGGCGTTAGCTCACCAGGAGACCGTTTTCACCATCGGAAACGGTTACGTCGGGACGCGGGGGACCTTTGAGGAAGGGTACCCTGGTACCGAACCCGTGACGCTTGTTCACGGTGTCTACGATGACGTCCCGATTGTGCATACGGAGTTGGTGAATGCACCCGACTGGCTATCCCTCACGATTCTCCTGGACGGGCGGCCGTTTCGCCTGGACGAGGGGGAGATCCTGAAATATCAGCGGACGCTGGACCTGCGCGGTGGGGTGTTGAACAGATCCGTCCGTTGGCGGAGCCCCGATGGCCACACGATACAGCTTTCCTTCGAGCGCTTTGCCAGTCTGGCCGATCCCCACGTTCTCGCGCTGCGGTGCCGCCTCGCGTCAATCGATTTTGCCGGTGTGGTAGAGATCAAGAGCCACATCTCTGGCGTTGTGGATAACGCAGGCTTTCGTCACTGGACGCTCGTTAGGCAAGGCCATGAGAGCGAAAACGGTGTCTATCTCACCGTTCAGACCAAGGCCACGGGGCTGAGGTTGACGGTGGCGTCCTGTCTGCACACGTCCGAGCCGGGCCGGCGGTCGCAGGCGTATCAAGATTGTCCCTGGACGCCGACGGCGACAGCCCGCTTTGAGCTTGCGCCGGGGCAACAGGTCGCGGTGGAGAAGATCGCTGCGATCTACACATCTCGCGATACTGACAGCCCGCAATCCGCCGCGCTCCGAGCCTGCGAGCGCGCAGCTTCGGTCGGCTACGAGGGTCTCAAGGCCGTCCATGCTGCTGCTTGGGATGGCACCTGGCGGGCCTGCGATGTCGTGATTGAGGGCGACGACGAGGCGCAGTTGGCGATCCGTTTCAGTCTCTTCCAACTGCTCATCGCCGCCCCTCGCCTTGAAGATGGTGTCAGCATCCCGGCTAAGACGTTGAGTGGGTACGGATATCGGGGCCACGTCTTCTGGGATACCGAGATCTTTATGTTGCCGTTCTTTGCCTACACCCAGCCCGAGATCGCGCGCAACATGCTCCTCTATCGTTACCGGACACTGCCAGGCGCCCGTCGGAAGGCAGCCCAACAGGGCTATCGAGGGGCGATGTACGCTTGGGAGAGCGCCGCAACGGGCAACGAGACCACGCCCCGATGGGTTCCGGCTTGGGATCGAGAGACCGGGGAGGAGGAGCTCGTCCGTATCTGGTGTGGCGACATTGAGCTCCATATCACGGCGGACGTAGCCTACGCCGTGAGTCAATACTGGCGAGTCACTGGCGACGATGACTTCGTGCGTGACTATGGCGCGGAGATCATCCTGGAGACTGCGGCGTTTTGGGCCTCGCGGGCCGAGTGGAACGATTCACGAGGGGTCTACGAGATCAGCGATGTCATCGGTCCCGATGAGAACCACGATCACGTCGATAACAACGCATTTACCAATGGCATGGCGCGTCACAACCTCGGACTGGGCCTAAGCGTGCTTGCCTGGCTGCGGTTGAACGACCCTGCAACGGCGGCGGAGCTCGTCGATCGATTGTCCCTGACGGCGGCTCAGCTCGATCACTGGCGTGCCGTCGCTGATGGCCTTGTCACTGGCTTCGACGAGGAGAGCAAGCTGATCGAGCAGTTTGAGGGCTTCTATGAGCTTGAGCCCCTCGACTTTGGCGCGTATGAGCCGCGCCAGACCTCGCTTCAGGCGCTGTTGGGTATCGAGGAGACGCAGCGGTATCAGGTGTTGAAGCAACCCGACGTCTTGATGCTGCTCTACCTGCTGGGCGATGCATACAGTGACGAGGTCCTGCGCGCCAACTGGTCATACTATGCGCCGCGCACCGATTCCGCCTATGGTTCGTCATTGGGACCCGCGATCCAAGCCGCCCTGGCTGCGCGCCTCGGCGATCTGGATGCGGCCCTGCGGTATTTTCGTTTGGCGGCGCGGACGGATCTTGCCAACGCACGGGGAAACACTGCGGAGGGGATCCACGGTGCGACCGCCGGCGGGCTCTGGCAAGCCGTGGTCTTTGGCTTCGCCGGTGTCAGGATAGCCCAGGATGGATTGACCGTTGATCCGTGCTTCCCGGATGGCTGGTCCCGCTTGGCGTTCAAGCTGCACTATCAGGGCAAAACGTACATCTTCGACCTGACACCCGATCAGCGTATGGCTCCGGCGTAGTCACTGCGAGCGCACACGGAGCTGTACTTGACACGGTTCCTCGATGGTCCTATGATGTGAGCGGGTGATTAACCTGGCGAGAGTTTCGATGATCGCTCGGGATTCATCCGAGCTTCTCTGTGAGTTGAGGTTGACAATCCCATTACGAAGCGAGGTATATGCAACATGGCTGAGAAGGAAGAGACGATTCAAATCCTGATGAGGGCACGGCTTTTCCGTGGTCTCCAGCGCCGGCAGCTGGAGCGCTTGGCGCGACGGTTTGTCGAGCGCAGATATGACGAAGGTGAAGCGATTGTCACGCAGGGAAAGGATGGGGAGGGCTTCTTTGTGATCACCACGGGAGAGGCGGAGGCCGTTCACCAACGGGCTGACGGCACCACCGTGGTGCTTAACCCGCTGCTTCCAGGCGATTTCTTTGGTGAGCTGGCGCTTCTGACGGATACTCTGCGCACGGCCTCGGTGGTTGCGAAAGAGCCCACGGAGTGTCTGGTCCTGACGAGGTGGGATTTTATCGGCGTGATGAGAGAGGACGCCGATATGGCGATCTCGATTCTTCAGGAGTTGGCGGAGCGGTTCAGCCGCTTAATGAGCACGCTCTGATCTGCATTTCTGCATTCGTGTGCGGGGCACATTCGCACTTTGTCTGACGTAAGTCAGGCAGGTGAAGTGTGCCCCGTCATTGTGCTTGTGGAGGCCGTATGCGAATACACGTGTTTGAGCGGAAGGACGATATGGGTGCGGCAGCTGCCGCGCAGGCCGCAGCTTGGTTGAATGCTGCTGTGGAGCAACGAGGTGAAGCGAGCCTAATCCTGGCTACCGGCGCCAGTCAGTTTGAGATGCTGGCGAGCCTCGTTGAGCAGCCAGTGGACTGGTCGAAGGTGACGGGTTTCCACCTCGACGAGTACATTGGATTGCCCGAGTCACATCCGGCGAGCTTCCGACGCTATCTGAAGGAGCGCTTCGTGAGCCGGGTGCCGGAGCTGAAGGCCTTTCACTTTGTCGATGGTGAGGCGTCCGACCCGGTCGCTGAGTGTCGAAGGCTGGGCGCACTTCTGGACGGACGGGTGATCGACGTGGCCTGTATCGGGATCGGTGAGAATGGGCATCTGGCCTTCAACGATCCGCCGGCTGACTTCGAGACGAAAGAGCCGTTCCTCGTGG
>CAZPJP010000035.1:0-14818 GCA_964586915.1 uncultured Anaerolineales bacterium | reverse complement strand
AGACTGAGGAAGCCTTCATTGTCGTGGATCTCGACGAGGCGTGCCGGCGCCAGCAGTTGGGTGAGGGATGGTTTCCAACGCTGGGGGATGTGCCCGCGCGTGCGATCTCGATGACGATACGTCAGATTATGAAGAGCCGGGGCATTGTCTGTACGGTGCCCGATGCTCGTAAAGCTGAGGCGGTCCGGAAGGCGATCGAGGGCCCGGTGACCAATGAGCTGCCGGCATCGATCCTTCAGACACACCCGCGCTGCGCGCTCTACCTGGATGAGGCCTCAGCTGCGTTGCTGGATCGGAAGGCATAGCAAATCGGTCTGTCGTCCCACCGGAACTTGCGACCGCCTGTCGGTAGCCCACGAGCTTCGTGGTGGTGATGAGGAGGTGTCCACGCGTGGACAGGATTCCGGGATTCGTGGATCTGCAGGTCAACGGTTTTGGCGGCATTGACTTTTCCAGTCCCGACGTTGTCCGTCCCGATCTGGAGAGAGCATTTCAAGCGCTCCTGCAGCGTGGGACCGCTGCTTTTCTGCCGACGATGATCACCAGCCCCTTGGAGGTTTACCGACGCAACATACCTCTTATAGCGACCATCCTCGAGTCCGACGCCTTCAGTGGTCGCGTGCTGGGCATACATCTGGAGGGTCCCTTCATCTCGTCCGTCCCCGGCGCTGTCGGCGCCCACGATCCCGCTTGCGTGCAGGCGCCTGATTTGGCCATCCTCCGAGAGCTCCTGGATCTGGGTCGTGGGCACGTGCGGCTGCTGACGCTGGCGGCCGAACTGGACGGCGCCGCGGATCTTGTGAGGGTCGCCAGAGCGCGGGGCGTGGCCGTCTCCATCGGTCACTCGCTTTTCGCAATGGCGGACCTGGATCGGATGCATGCTGCGGGCGCTCGATCGTTGACACATCTGGGCAACGGGCTGCCGAACGTGCTGCCGCGGCACCCGAACCCGATGTGGGATGGCCTGGCACATGACGGCTTCACAGCGATGATCATCGCGGATGGGCATCATCTCCCAGCGTCGGTGGTCAAGACGATGGCGCGCGCGAAGGGGCCAGAGCGTCTGGTTGTCGTGAGCGACGCGTCGCCCGTGGCCGGGTTGCCGCCCGGCGAATATCACGTTCTTGGCAATCGGGCCGTGTTGGAGGCGTCAGGACGTCTCTACAATCCGGATAAGCAGTGCCTGGTTGGCTCGTCGGCGACGATGCTGGACTGCATGAACTTCCTGGCGTCACTTGGAATCTCCAGCCTGGAGGAGATGCTGGCCGTGGGTCTTCACAATCCGCTACAGTTGATTGGCCTATCAGTTGAGGCACTCCCCACCGGCGACTCGTCGGTCTCCTACGATCGGGGTACGTTCTACTCGCCGCATGTGCACTCAGGGTGATGTGGTATGCGAAGTCAGAGAGGAGAGTCGAGCGTGGACATAGAAACGCACGCCTGGTGGCAATGGGGCATCATCTACCAGATCTATCCGCGATCATATCAGGATAGCAACGGTGATGGGATTGGGGATCTTCCGGGGATTGTTGAACGGTTGGACTACGTGCGCAGCCTGAACGTCGACGCCATTTGGCTCTCACCTATCTATCCTTCCCCCATGGCGGATTTCGGCTATGACGTGGCAGACTACACAGGGATCCACCCACTTTTCGGCACGATGGCGGATTTCGATCGTCTGCTTGCCGAGGCCCATCGTCGCGACTTGAGGGTGATTCTCGATCTCGTTCCGAACCATACGTCGGATCAGCATCCCTGGTTCCTGGAGAGCCGGCGAAGTCGGGACAATCCCAAGCGCGACTGGTATATCTGGGCCAATCCGGCTCCCGATGGCGGCCCCCCGAACAACTGGCTGAGTTTCTTCGGGGGGTCGGCCTGGGCCTACGACGAAGCGACGCAGCAGTACTATCTTCATCAGTTCGTGAAGGAACAGCCTGAGCTCAATTACCGTAATCCTGCGGTGCTTGAGGCTATGCTCGACGTCATGCGCTTCTGGCTCGATCGTGGGGTCGATGGATTTCGCGTAGACGTGATCTGGCTGATGCTCAAGGACGAGCGTCTGCGGGACAATCCGCCGAATCCCGACTGGCGGGGAGGTAGCCAGCACAATCGGCAACTGCATGTCTATACCGAGGACGTTCCGGGTATCCACGATATCGTGCGTGCGATGCGCGATGTGCTGGATGCCTATGATGAGCGGATGATGGTGGGTGAGATCTACTTACCCCTGGATCGGCTGATGATGTACTACGGGAGCGAGCTCGATGAGTGTCATCTGCCCTATAACTTCCAGCTGATTCTCTTGCCTTGGGATGCCGACGTCGTCCAGCGTGCAGTGGATGCGTATGAGGCAGTGTTGCCTGAGGGTGCGTGGCCAAATTGGGTCCTGGGCAACCACGATCAGCATCGGATTGCCTCACGCGTTGGCCGCCCTCAGTCTCGGGTAGCACAGATGCTGCTGCTGACGCTGCGCGGAACGCCCACCTGCTATTACGGCGATGAGATCGGGATGCAGAACGTCGAGATCCCACCGCACAAGATCCAAGACCCTCCTGCGCTCAATCAGCCGGAGATCGCGGACCAAGTCGGTCGAGATCCAGAGCGCACGCCGATGCAATGGGATGCCAGCCCCAACGCGGGATTCGCGGAGGCGGAGGTCGAACCCTGGCTGCCCGTGGCGGAGGATTATGAGGAGCGCAACGTGACTGCTCAGGAGAAGGACCCGACGTCAATGCTGGCGCTCTTTCGAGCGCTTGCTCGGTTGCGCCACTCGGAACCGGCCCTTGCCGTCGGGGAGTATGCGCCGGTCGAAACTGGGGCCGCCGACATCTTCGCTTATCTGCGAAAAGCGCTGTCCGGGGACGCGTTTCTCGTGGTCCTGAATTTCGCGGATCGTCACCGGTCCGTGGACCTGCACGCTGTGGCGCCAGAGGCCGAGATCGCTGTGGCCACGGATATGATCCGCGCAGGCACGGTGTCTCTGGATACGTTGGCGTTGCATCCGAATGAGGGTCTCGTCCTTCGAATTTGACCGGCGTGAAAATGGACGTCTTCCCGTGGATGCTGGAGGAGCTGTTGGTTGTGTGGGGAATCATAGGCGTGGCTGCGCTGGTTCACGGGGCCGTCGGCCTGGGATTGGGGTTGGTGGCGGTGCCGGTCCTGTTACAGGTCGATGCTGCTTTCGTGCCCGGGCCCGTGTTGTGCTGCACCCTGATCCTGACGATCGTGATGGTGCTGCGCGAGCGCCGCTCAGTCGATTTTTTCGGGCTGAAGTGGAGTGCAGCAGGCCGTGTCATTGGTACTGCGATCGCTTCCTATCTTCTGGTTAGCCTTCCTCAGGACCTGATCGTGATCCTGTCGGCGATTCTCATTCTGCTAGCCGTAGGGCTGAGTTTGACACCGCTTGATGTAGCGATGACGCGCGGCGCCCTACTCAGTGCGGGTACCCTCTCGGGCATTATGAGCACCCTTGCATCGGTTGGGGGGCCACCCATAGCTTTGCTGTACCAGCACGAGAGGGGACCGCGGCTCCGCGCCACGCTCTCGGGCTTTTTTATCCTGGGGTCGATTATCTCACTGGTTGGCCTTGCTGTGGTGGGGCGATACGGCCTCGTGGAGCTAAAGGCCACGATGGTGCTCCTGCCGGCGGTCGGTCTCGGCTACGCAGTCTCCTGCCGTATGCTGAGCGTGCTCGATCGGGGCTACACCCGGCTCGCCGTGCTCTTGGTCTCCGCGGCTTCCAGCGTCGTCCTCCTCGTACGCCATCTGGCTTGACGCCCGCGAGGCCGGCGCGGCATCGGTGCCGCTGCGGCGATAAGGTAACATAGAGTCTGGGTGGACTCAGCAACCGGCCTGGGGGCTGAGTCCATCCAGGATAGCTTCGCCGTGAACTCCGCGTCTCCAGCTACGGAGAGCACGCCGTCGCATCAGGCCACGCGAACGAGATGGGCGCTGATGCTGTCGGGGTCACGAAACAAACCCATTTTCGCAGGATGTGCGGAAGGTGCCTGCGTTGGAGGTGCGAGACCGGGCTCGAGTTGTCTGATGCCGTCTCTGAGTCACGGACAGCGATCTGAGCGCGAGTGGGGGACAGGGCACAGAGCATGCTATACTGGCTCGTGCGGTCGTGTTCGGGCAGCGGTGTTGGCCTCGTGGCGAGTGTCGCCGGCGCCTGAAGCCGCGAGGAGTCCAGGCTGTAGGGGAGACCGTATGCGAGCTGGTATGCGAAGGAGAGGGGCGTCTGGTCAGACGGGCCGAGCGCATTGGCCTCTGTGGCTGGGACTGCTCCTGTTGGCTGCTCTTCTCCGGCTGAGAGAACCGGCGTGGGACGGTGGCATCGCTGCCCATCCCGACGAGCGGTTTCTCCTCAGCGTGGCGCATCAGGTGCGATTTGTCGACAATATCTGCACCGTCGTCCCCGATTTCCCATATGGTCATCTGCCGGTAAGCCTTCTGCGGCTATGGATATTGACGGCTCCAGATGCGGACCCGCTCTACGGAGCCCGGCTTTTCTCAGGCTTGATCGGGGTCCTCATCGTCGCGATCGCGGGTTGCTGCGCGAAAGAGATCGTTGGGTCACGGGGGGGTGGGATCGCGCCCCTGATCGCCGGAGCGGCGGTATGCGCAGCCCCGTTCCTGATCCAACAGGGACACTTCTTCACCGTCGACCCGTTGGGGACGATCCTCGCTTCCGGGGCGCTGCTTGCCGGAGGCAGGCGCAAGTGGCGTGCAGCCGGTGCGTTGGCCGGTCTCGCCGTGGCGACCAAGCTGTCCCTCATTCTCGCCGGGGCTCTATTGGTCGGATGGGCCTACTGGCAAGAGCGCGCCTCAGCCTCAGCAGACGACCCTTCGAGATCCCTGGGCCGCGGTGTCCTCTTGGCCCCATCGAAGGTGATGCTCTTTGCTCTCCTTGCCTTCGCGCTCGTCTCGCCCTGGTCGTTCATCACCCCGATTGCCTGCTGGCGAGGCCCGTTCGTCCAGGGCTTGATGGCGGGCGGCAGGCTGGATTTCCCTTACACTCGCCAGTACGCCGGAACGTTTCCCTGGATCTACCCGCTCGTGCAGATGGCTCTGTGGGGCCTCGGGCCGTTGGTAACGGTGATGGGTCTGGTGGGGTTGCTCCTCGGCCTTCGACGAACACCGGAGCAGCGCTCTGCGGTGCGGCGCCATCCTGCGCCCGGTCTACCGTGGATCTGGACGGTGCTTGCCCTTCTCACTGTGGGTGGGCTGAAGGTCAAGTTCCCCCGCTATATGTTGCCGATCTACCCGTGGTGGGCTGCATGGGCAGCAGATGCCGTCAGACGCTTGACGCGGCGCACGGGCGTCCTGACGCGATCGGCTGTGGTGGCGGTCACGCTAGGCAGTACTGCGATCCTGGGTATCGGCCAGGCAGGGCTCTACAGCAGACCGCATCCATGGATCGCGGCCTCAGCCTGGATCTATCGGCATTTCGAGGTGGGTGCGCGCATCGCCGTCGAAGCATGGGACCATCCTCTACCTGTCCCGCTGCCCGACGGAGATCCCGCTGACTATCGGCAGCTGGCCTTGCCGGTCTTTGATCCTGATGGGCCGGAGAAGACGGCGGCCCTATATTCGGCAGTCGTCGATGCCGACGCGATTGTGGTGGCGAGCCGTCGTGCGTATGCAGCGAATCCGGGGCCGGCGACGATCGCATGGTATCGCGACCTGCTCCGTGCTCACGATGGGCACAGCTTTGCGCGATGTCCAACAATTGGACCTCTCGCCATCACGGATGATCCGCTGGCGGATGCCGGGTTGCAGGTTGGTTCGACCCTAGCGGAGCGGTGCGGGACGCCTTATGTCATGCGATTGCCGGCGCTGGATGAGAGCTTTCGAGTCTATGATGCTCCTCTGACACTGGTGATGGAGATGCCCTCCCGGCAGTGAGCTCTGGGTACCGGATCCCGGGCGTGCTTGTCGCAAGGGCCTTACGTGCTAGAATCTTCCTTTGGAGCTGACTATGGCTTATTTCTTTCCGCTGCTTTTATACCTGGGGGTTGGTGGCGGGTTGTTGCTCCTGGGTATAGGCTCAATTTCCCGACTCCGGCCCCTTCGAGAACCTCTGTCGGCTGCCTGGATGACGCTGATGACGGCCATCTGGGCGCTTTCCCCGACAAGCGGTCGTTGGGTCCTGTCGTTGTGGGCTCCGAGCAATGTGGCGGGGGGGTGGTTTGTCGTCGATCAGGATCCCGCCATCTGGTGGGCCGGATTGTTGATCGGCGCCGCTTTGGCCGGGGCTTTGTGGCTAAAGATGGCTGAGCGCGGACAGGATCTCCCTTTGACCGGCACATTCACTGTCGTATCCTTCACGATCGTCTGGCTGGCGTTGACGAGCGGATCCTTGCTCATGACCTTGGCGCTCTGGACCATTTTCGATATCATCTGGTTTATTGTTCAGCTTGTCGGCAGCCCTCAGGGAGAGCGCGCTGTGTGGGCCACGGCCTTGAACGGGATAGCGTCGCTCCTGCTATGGGCCATCTCGCTTTTCCTGCTGCGGGATGGCGCCAGCAGTCTGTGGTGGCTTATGCGACCGTCTGAGTCCATCCTGGTTTTGCTGACGGTGGCTGCTCTTGTGCGGGTGGGCTTCTACCCGTTTCAGGTGGTGCATACCGAGCCCGTGCGAAACTCTCGCTCACTGACACTTGTCGGGTTGTTGAACTCGACGGTTGGAATTGGCCTTCTCCATCGTCTTCTGTCTATGCCGGGAGAGGTATCCCTGCCCGTCTGGTTGCTGGGATGGGGATGCTTCTCTGTGCTCTGGTTAGGGGTCAAAGCCAGCGTCTTGAGCGGCCGAAGGGCCTTCATGGTAGCGGGATACGGTGCATTGGTGGCCGGTGTGACCGGAGGCCTGACGACGCGCAACCCCCAGCTGCTGATGATCAGCGCTGGCGCATGGCTGGTGGGTATGGGCATGAACCTGACGGCCCGGCGTTACTCCCGCCATGGATTCTATCTTTCCTGGCCCGCTGCCCTCAGTCTGTTTCTGTTGGTAGGCGGTCCTCCGGGCCAGCTCGGGCGGTTGTATCTGGGGGTGCTCTCCACCCTACCGTGGCCGTGGCGCGCGGTCTTTGTTGTGGGGCTCGCGCTGTTGGTAGCTTCGCTGTTCAGGGAAGGGCGTGAGATTGCCGCAGGTCGTGTCCGGCCTGCGCGACTGCGCTTGTGGATTCCCCTCCTTCTTGGCTCGCTTCTTCCGACGATGGTGCTCTTGGTCTCTATGGCTCAGGGCGGCGTCGCGCCCACGAGGCTGGTGCCGTTTGTGTTTTGGTGTGTGTCCGTCGGTGCCGGTATCGCGCTGCTCCGTTGGGACGACCGGTTGAAGGCGTTCCGTGAGCGGGTGATCGCGGCGGTGGAGCTGCTGGATCTGCAGTGGCTCTACGCCGCTGCCTGGGACGGTGCGGAGAACCTGTTGGGGACGCTGCGCGTCACGGCTGAAGTCGTCGAGGGAAGCGGATCGGTCCTCTGGTCTGTGTTGATCCTGCTCTTGGTCCTAATGGTGGTGAGCGGCTGGTGAATCCTTTCGTTATGTGGCTCGATCGATTCTCCGAGTTCGTCTCCATGCCAGCGGCCTGGGGCATCTTCGCTGCAGGTGCCGTCATCTACCTCATCGATATGTGGAGAATCCGGTTCCTGGCGTTGCTTGTGCAATACCTCTTCGTGGGGGTGCTCTTCACGCGTGTGTTCGACACACGTCCAGAGATGGCGATGATGAAGGTGCTGGTCGGATGGCTCATCTGTGCGGCGCTCCTGCTCAGTGCCCGGACGCGGCGCAAAAGGACACGACGGTCTGGTCAGGCCCTGCAATGGGCGACCAATCTGCCCTTTCGAATCCTGATCCTCGTGACGGCGACCGTTATAGCGTGGATGGCTTCACAGAGGTTTGTCCTGCCCTATGTGTCACCAGAGCTGGGGCTGGCTTGCTTTCTGCTCGTCGTTCTCGCCGTGCTCTTCTTTGGGACGGAGGAGAACGATCCCGCGGTTGTAGGCGTCGGTGTGCTGAACCTATTGGCGGCGCTCGATATCTTCTACTCAGCTCAGGACCCCGGTCTGTTGGTAAGCGGCCTGCTGGTCGTAGTGAACCTCCTGGTTGGGTTGGCCACGTCCTATCTCACAGTTGCTGAGAGCACGCTATGACCGTCCCCGGGCCCCTCTTTATCGTCGGTGCTCTGTTGGTCGTGGCGCTGGCGTTGCAGCTTCTGCGACGATGGACTATCGTGATGGCCTGGGTCTCTGCCGCCGCTGCCGGAGGTATGGCCAGCTTGTTGGCGATCGTACCCCTCAGCGAGACGGTCACTGTGGGGCCGTTGACCGTTGCCCTGGGCGCGCCGCTGGTGTTGCTTGGGCGTGTGTTGGTGATCGAGCCGGTGGATCGCCTACCCATCATGTTCATCGGGGCAACTGCGGCGCTACTCTTTGTGGTCGCGTGGCGCATTCTGCCGCATTCGAACTTCTATCCGGCTGGTTTGGCGATTTTGGCTTTGCTGGCCGGCGCAGTCATGGTAGAGCAGGTAGTCTACGCAGCGCTTCTGGTGGAGATGGCTGCGATCCTCGCGATTTTCCCCCTACATGAGCCGATTGTGACAGCGGATGGTAGCCACTACGGAGGTAAAGCGAAGGGTGGACTGCAGTATATGGTCTATACTACACTCGCGCTGCCAGGTCTTATGGTCACACAGCTGCTCCTCGAGCAGTTCGCTGTCTTTCCCAGTGATCTCGGACTCCTTCGAACGGCGACCCTTTTGCTGGCCCTCTCATTGGCCATACTGCTGGGCGCTGTGCCGTTTCAGTCTTGGCTATCAACGGTCGCGATGGATGGCTCGCCCCCCGTGGTGACGTTCTTGTTCACGGTGAATCTGGGAACCGTCTGGTTTCTTCTATTGGCGTACCTAGAATCATACACGTGGTTGATCGAGCAAGCGGCATTCGGCTCTCTATTCACCAGCGTGGGACTCATAATGATGGTGATCGGCGGCGCACTTGCCGCTTCACAGCGCCGCCTGGGACGCATCGTTGGATATGCCACGCTCGTCGACAATGGGGCGATGTTTGTGGCCTTGGGCACGCGCCAGGTCGCCGGATTGTCGCTGACCATTATGATGTTGATGGCTCGGCCTCTGGCGCTTGGCCTTATGACGTTGGGCCTTGACGGCTTGCGCCGCCTTGGTCGCGGCGAGGACCGGGTCGATCTGCTGGCTGGCGCCGCTTGGCAAGCGCCGTGGCGCACCTTGGCCTATATGTTGGGTGGCGTGGCCATGGCGGGCTTTCCGCTCTCTCTGGGTTTTTCCGCTCGCTGGGGCCTCTATCGTCTTCTCGTTCAGACCAATCTCTTCCAGGCCCTCTTGGCTCTGGGAGGAAGCGCTGGCGTGATGATGGGACTACTGAGCGCCACCCGTGTGCTGCTTGCGTCTTCGCCTGAGACACGCGCCTCGCCGTTGGTCTCCGAGGACCGCGGCGTTCTCTTGCTCATTCTGGTTTTGACTGGCGCAACGCTCCTGCTGGGTCTGTTTCCTCAACTTGCCAGCCGTGTCGCCCTTCAGACCGCTCAAGGCTTCACCTTCTTCACACAATGAGACCTACCAAGGGAGCGACATGGATCTCAGGATGGCGATAGCGAGGACGCTATGTCTTTGAATCTGTACGATTTCCGGATTCGACAGCGCGATCACCTCATCAGTATCACCCGCGCTATGGTGTCGCGGCTCAGCATGCGGGCTGTGCTGCGACTCATCCTGCAGGCCTCGGTGGATATGCTACAGGGTCAGTCCGGTCTCATTGCGCTGGGCAACGACGATGGGACGTATAGCTTCTGGGCCAGCTACGGATTGCCCCCCGCTTTGGTTGATTCATTCCAACCGCTAGTGGCGGATGTGCCTGATGTCAGCCGTGTGGACGACTTCGCCATGCCGGACCTCGCAGAAAAGCTTGGGCGGATCGCGGATGAGACCGGTCTCTTGCTCCGCCAGGTGGTAGCCTTACCGATGATCGCGGAGCAGGAGTTGTTGGGGGTCCTGTTCATCTTTCGGGCGCAAAGCTCCCGGTTCTCGGCCGACGATCGTCAGATCCTGGCGAGTTTCGCCGACTTTGCTGCCATTGCGGTGCACAATGCACGGCTGTATGAGACAGCGGTTACCGAGCGGCGTAGACTTGACGCGCTGTTGGAATCCAGTGCCGATGGGATCATGGTCCTGCGTCCGGACCTGCGGATCGAGCGGTTCAACCGGGCGCTAGTCGCACTGACCGGCTGGCCTGCTGAGGTGGCCGTGGGACGTCCTCACGACGACGTGATCGTTTGGGATCGTCGGAGCTCGCGCCTGAGACTTGAGGACGCCGTGGCCCAGGGCTGGCCCACGGAGGAGGGCCGGACCCTCTATGTCGAGGGGGAATTGCGCCGTCGGAACGGAAGCCACGTTTCCCTCGGCATCACGTATGCGCCCTTGATGACGCGAGGCGGGCAGCTCTTGAACATTATCGGTACCGCCCGTGATATCACGCGGTTTCGGGAAGCGGACGCCTTGAAGGACACGTTTATCTCCGTGGTCTCCCACGAGCTCAAGACCCCGGTTTCGATCATCAAGGGATACGCCGAAACCTTGCGGAATCCCAAGGCGCGCGCAGATTCCGCCCTGGTTGACGATATGCTGACCGATATCGTCCAGGAGGCCGATCGCCTTGCGAGTCTTGTCGACGATCTTCTCGACGCTTCCCGCTTGCAGGCTGGCGGTCTCCCGTTTCGTGATGTGGAGGACGTGGATCTAAGCTTGATCGCTGAGCGCGTTGTCGAACGCTACCGTCCGCGAACCAGCAAGCATGAGTTGATTCTCTCCTTCCCTGAGGAATTCCCAGAGGTGGAGGGGGACCCGGAGCGTCTCGAGCAGGTGTTGGATAATCTCGTCTCCAACGCGATCAAGTACTCGCCTCATGGCGGCACTGTCGAGGTGCGCGGACGTGCAAACCCCGCTGAGATCGTCATCTCCGTCACCGACCAGGGTGTGGGCATTCCACTCGACGAACAGGAGCGGATCTTCGATCGTTTCTATCGGGTCGAAGGGCCGGAGACTCGCGCCGTTGCGGGGACAGGTCTGGGCCTCTATCTGACGCGGGCGATTGTCGAGGCGCACGGAGGACGCTGCTGGGTCACGAGCACGCCGGGGCGTGGCTCCACCTTCTATGTGGCGCTTCCCAGGGAGACGGGGCTCGCGATTTGGAGAGACGAGAGTCTGGTATAATACACGTGTGGATGATGACTCCATCCTGTTGGTAGCCCATTGGGCTGCCCAGGATGTGGGTAGCAGTGTTAAGGTAATAGAGGAGTGAGGTTATGCCACCTAGATATGTAGCAGCAGTGACTTGCCCGTCTTGTGGGACCCAGTTTCAGACCCCGGTCGAGCAGGTTCTCGATGTCCGCGTCGATCCCGCAGTGAAGAATCGCGTTCTCAGCGGAAATGTGAACGTGGCGATGTGCCCCGCGTGTGGCACCGGCGGTTCGTTGAGCTTGCCTTTTATCTATCATGATCCCGATGAGGAGATTGCGCTCCTCTATCTTCCTGTTGAGGCCGGACCCAATGAGGTCGAGAGGCAGAAGGTCGCGGGCCAGCTCACTCGCCAGTTGATGGAGTCGATGCCGCCTGAAGAACGTAAGGGCTATCTGTTGCAGCCCGAAACCTTCATCAGCATGGAAACCCTGATCAAGCGGGTGCTTGAGATCGAGGGTATCTCGGAAGAGGATATGGCCCGAGGTCAGCGCCAGCGCGAGTTCTTTGCTGAGCTACTCCAGGCGGATCAGGAGCAGTGGCCTGAGATGCTCTCGGAGAATGCAGAGTTCGTCGACGAGGGCCTCTTCGCGTTCGTCGAATACGTGATGCAACTCGCCGCGTCAAGCGCGCAGCAGGTCGCGGATACGGAGAAGCTCGAAGCTCTTCACGAGTACCTGGTCGAGGAGACCGAGTTGGGGCAGGAGCTGGCGAGACGTTCTGAGATCGTGCAGGGCTTCGTGGAGGATCCCACCCGGGATGCTTTGTTACACGCTCTGACCGAGGCACCGGACGACGAGACAGTGAGCGTCCTTGTTCAGTCTGGGTTGCCGCTGATGGACTACGGGTTCTTCCAGAAACTGAATCAGCGGATCGAGGAAGCCGAATCCGCCGAAGCAGCGGCTGAGTTGAGGGGGTTGCGTCGCACGATCCTTGATCTGCGGGACGAGCTGGTGGAAGAGAGTGAAAAGGCTGTGCGGGAGCGGGCGATGCTGTTGAACAACCTGCTCGCGACCGAGGATCCTCAGCGGATGGCCAGCAGTCATCTCTCTGAGTTGGACGAGCTCTTTTTCACCGTTCTGGGCGCGCAGATGCGAGAGGCGCAGGCGGAGGAGGATGAAGAGGCCTTGCAGGGTCTTGAGCGTGTTGCGACGGCGGTGAACCGAGTTATCGAGAGTACGATGCCGCCGGAGATCGCACTGATCAGACGCCTGATGGCCGCGCCCGACGATGAGCTTGACGAGCAGTTGCGCGCTAATCGCGAACGGCTGACACCCCGGTTCCTGCAGTTCCTGGAGGCTCTTGAGCAGTCGATGATTGAACAGGGACAGGACCAAGCCGTCGCTCGGATCGCGAAGATCCGCGCCAGGGCCCGTCAGGTCGCTCCGGCGCAGGAGCCTGCTGCGCAGGCGCAGAAGGCGGCGCCCGAGGCGGGGGACCAGGGCCCCGCTGATTCCGAGGAGCGGACCCCGTCCGGGCTTATCATCGCCAAGCGGTGAGTCGATAGAACTGTGGCCTTTTGATGATAGAATAGGGATGGATGCCGCGGCATCCATCCCTATTTTGATGTCTCATCCATCCATTCCGGGTTGGCGAACCGGCGTTGGCTTCGGTGCTCGCAGCGGACGGTGTGGGTCTAGATCTGAGAGGATATGTCAGCTATGCCCCGAGATAAACTGATGCTCATTGACGGCCATTCCCTGGCCTATCGTGCCTTTCATGCTCTGCCTTCGGACCTGAGCGCCCCCTCTGGTGAACCGACCAACGCGTCGTACGGTTTCATCCTCATGTTGCTGTCGGTCTTAGAGGAAGAGTCGCCCGAGTATGCGATTGTGACCTTTGATAAGGGGCCGTCGTTCCGGGTGAGGGAGTATGAAGCGTACAAGGCCCATCGTGAGAAGATGCCGGACGAGATGCGGGTGCAGATGGATCGGATCCGCGAGATTGTCGACGCCTTTGGTATCCCGATTGTCGAGCTCGAGGACTACGAGGCGGACGATCTATTGGGCACACTCTCTCGAAAGGCCGAGGCGCGTGGGCTCGACGTCCTGATCGTGACGGGCGACCGCGACGCGGTCCAGTTGGTCGATGACCATATCGCCGTTCTGACGTCGGGACGGCGTTTCTCCGACACAATCTGCTACACGCCTGAGCGTGTGCGAGAGCAATACGGTCTGGAGCCGGAGCAGTTGATCGACTTCAAGGCTCTGATCGGCGATCGCTCCGACAACATTCCCGGGGTCAAAGGCGTTGGCGAGAAGGGCGCGACTCAGATGCTGCAGGAGTACGGCACGCTGGATGGCGTCTATGAACATATCGACGAACTCTCTACACGCTATCAAAATGCCCTGACCAGACAGCGCGATGAGGCCTATCTCAGTCGGAAACTCGGCCGCATCGTCCGCGACGCCCCGGTTGATCTGGATATCGAGTCGGCTCAAGTTGGGGAGGATTTCGATCGGGAAAGGGTGCTACGCTTGATGCAACAGCTGGGTTTCCGGACGCTGGTAGAACGGATCCCGGTGGCTGTTGAGACAGAGGAAACCACCGCGGACCAGCAGTTGCTGCTCTTTGATGAGGAAGCGATCGCTACTCATTCGGAGCGCAGCCTCGGCACCTACCATCTTGTCCGTGCTGTCGGGGAATTGCGGGAACTGTGCGCGCGGCTTGCGAAGGCCCCGGATCTGGCGGTGGACACCGAAACCACGGATATCGATGCGGTCGCGGCCGATCTCGTGGGTATCTCTGTCACCGATCGCGAGGGGGAGGCGTGGTACATTCCGGTGCGCGCTCCCGCGGGCGATCCCATCCTTCCTCTGGACGACGTGATTGAGCATTTTGGGCCCATCCTGGCGAACGAAACGTGCGTCAAGCAGGGACACAATCTCAAGTATGATATGAAAGTGCTGGCGCAGGCGGGCTTGCCCGTCGAGGGTCCTCTATTTGATACGATGGTGGGCGAGTGGGTGCTGAACCCCGACTCCGCGCTGGGTCTTAAGAGCCAGGCGTGGACAAGGCTGGGGATTCAGATGACGGAGATCACAGAGCTTATCGGCACCGGGCGTAGCCAGACCACGATGGACCGCGTGCCGTTGGCGTCCGTCACGCCATACGCGTGCGCTGACGCTGACATCACATTCCGCCTTGCTCGGCTTCTGGCGCCTGAGCTGAAGGCTCGGGAGCAGGATAAGCTCTTTCGAGAGCTGGAGATGCCGTTGCTGCCGGTTCTCGTCGATATGGAACTCGCAGGCATCAGACTGGATGCGGCCTGGCTGGAGCAGCTATCTCAGGAGCTCTCGGAGCGTCTTGAGGCCTTGGAGCAGAGCATCTTCAACCACGCAGGTCAGGAGTTCAATGTCAACTCCACCCAGCAACTCTCAGATGTACTGTTTGACAGGCTAGGGCTGTCAACAAGAGGCACAAGCAGGACCAAGACCGGCTATTACTCGACGCGAGCGAGTGTGCTCGAGGGCCTCAAAGGCGAGCACGCTATCATTGATGACATCCTGGAGTACCGCGAGCTGTCCAAACTCCAGTCCACATACGTGGAT
>CAZPJP010000034.1:7262-32175 GCA_964586915.1 uncultured Anaerolineales bacterium | reverse complement strand
GTGGCGTTGGCCGAGGATCAGCCGCTGCTTGAGGCCGTGCGTTTCGCCAACGCTGCAGCGGCGCTGCAGGTCACCCGGAGGGGCGCCGCCCCCGCAATGCCGACCCGAGAAGAGGTCGAGGCTTTCTTGGCAGATCGCGGCTAGCTCAACGATCGGCGCCCACCGGCAGACCCCTCTCGGCGGGCAGGTCGTGAGCCAAGCTAGAGCGTGTTCTAGAAGTCATAACCAGAGAAAAATCGAACCAATATGAAGCATAGCTAGATTGCTTTCAGCAAACGGGCCGTCGCGCTGTTCATTAGCTCGCCGGGGAATCGTGTAGCAGATCCCCCGGCGCCGTGGATTGGGTCAGTTTGCGTCAGAACTATAGCCCTTCCCATACCTCACTGGGTACTGGGTGCCACTGATTCCGCCACTTGAATCATCTCTCTCGTTGACAGGCTATAGGAATGGAGGGCCAACGAGATCTCGTCGTCTTGCCAGTAAAGGACGTAATAGACGATGGGCGATGGGTCGCCTGCCTTGTCGTACTCCGTGGCTTCGCCTCTCATCAGCAAGGCCGTGTCGCCATTGATCGCCACCTTCTCCACCAGTTCGCCACCTAGAAACTGGCCTGGAGCGCCTCTCATCTGATATAGGTCGAAGCTTTCGAGTCGCTGGCCACTGGCGGGGCGCGTGCGATACGTGATCAGCACCTGCCCCGGCACCGAGATATCAACCGTACCAGTGACATAGCCTGCAGGTAGATAGGTGGGCAGTCGAAGCCGGTACTCGATCTGCTCCTGTGCTTCGGCCAGCGTTAGCGGATGCGCCAGCTCGACAGCACCAGCCTCTTCGTGGACTGCGACACCGTCCTCAATAGTGATGACCGTCGTCTGGGATACGCGCTCCGCGAATGTGGCTATAATTTCCTGCGCCACGGCTCGGGCAGCTGGTACGGCAGCCAGCGTGCCGAACACGACGACCAAAGCTGCAAGGAGTACCAGAACCAGACCTCTCTTCATACTCATCGGTGAACCTCCTTCAAAGAACGATTGGATACGACCGACTGCCAAAGAAGCTCCTTTCCAAATGGCCATAACTCCCTCGGACAGCGATTGGAGCCGGCTCGCTACCGATAGCAGGACTCGTGACTGCGTCTGAACCGACGGTTCGGAATAGTCTCTCCTTCTGGCCAATCTAGCCTGCAGGTTGCTCCAAGCTTCCGGCGACGGCGTGGCCTCCGCCGCCTTATGGTGGAGGAACTCGGTCACACGCTCCTCGACCAGCGAGAGGGTCTCTAGCTCTTTCTGGCACAGCTTGCACTTGCTCAGATGCGCCTCCATGCGTGCCCGTTCTGAGGCCGAGACGTCGTCGCGCCAGCAGGACAGCAACCTCTCGCGAAAATGCTTGCACTCCATGTCGTCCTCCTTCTCTCACTCCACTAAAGCAGAGCCCTCTGTCCGCCCAACCACCGGGGTCATCTCAAGCTCCTCACGCAACCTCCTGTGAGCCTGGTAGAGTCGGGATTTAACTGTGCCAAGCGGTATGTCCATAATCTCAGCGATTTCGGCATATGAGAGGTCCCAGTAGTAGCGCAAGACCACCGTTGCTCTCAGCTTGTCGCTCAACTGGTCCAGTGCCTCTTGGATCGCCTCTCTTTCCGTCCATCGCCGTGCGAAGGGCGCTCGTGCCCAAGCCCGTATGATGCTGGATACCGTATCCAACGGCAGCTGCACGCGTCTCCGACGCAGTCTGTTAAGACAATAATTCACCGTAATCTGGTGAAGCCACGTGGTGAAGGCCCCTTTGGATGGATCATAGGTGGACAAAGACTCATAGACCCGGATGAACACCTCCTGCAGCGCGTCTTCAGCTTCCTCAGCGTTGCCTAGCATAAGGACTGCCGTCTTGTAGACTAGGTTCTTGTACTCGTGGAAGAGACTGGCAAAGGCCTCCTCGTCGCCAGCCTGGCTGCGTTCGATCAAGTCCATCGGTCTGACCTCCGGATCTGTTGTTCGTACTCTACTCAACTATACACGCATGGCGGGCGAAAAGTTCGAAGCTGGGTGCGAACCTGCCTGGAACCGCTCCCGCGCCTGCGCGCAGCTCAAACTGGGCAGCGCAGCGCCACCAGCAACGCTGGCGACTGGACGCAGAACAACGTCTTCGGCCACGGACCTACTGCTGACGGCGTAAGATCCGCGTTCCCCATGGCTCACACACGAACTCGGCTCCAAAGTGTGTTGGTCAAATGGGGAGCGCGTTTGCCAAGAGGGCGCTCTGCGCACAGACTAGAGTTCTGAACGGCCTGGGTGCAGAGCAAAGATAAGCATTGTGGGCCAGGGCATAGCCCGATGATAGGGGAACGCCACTCCGATCAGGGAGCCCAGCTCACCGTAGCCGCTCGCGTGTCGAGGTCTATCGCGATCAGATAGCGCCCGCTCGACGCAGTCTGCGCATCTATCAGGAGCCCGTTCCACGTCTCTTGGATGACTGCTCCGACGCGTTCGGCGGGTTGTTCGGGCCACCCTATGGAGTTCCAAAGGCTGTTCTCACACCAGACCTTGCCGATACCCTGATCCGGGAAGATATAGTCCGCCGGAGGTACCAGCGCTGCACAAGCTTCGGGTATCACGGACATCGTGGGCAGCCAGAGGTCCTCATAAGCTCTCACGTCGGCGGCGTAGGTATTGGGGTCCTTGCCGTCTAGGATAAAGACCCTGTCCGGTGTGTCGCGCAAGAACACGAGGCTCTGGAGTCGCAGCGGCGGTTCGGACTGCGTGATATCCTGCCAGAAAAGCTGGATCGTCCCCGTTTCCTCTACCGCCGGTCCGATGACACAGGGCGGCTCTATCCCTAACGAGGCTGCCTGCGTCACGACGGGCTCGAAGCGAGCATCTGGCTCGGCACATGTGCCTCCCATGGAGCTGGGCGTCGTTGAGATTGCAGTGGGCGTGGCAGTGGGGAACGGTGTTGCGGTTGGCACTGCGGTCGAGGTGTTCGCCGGCACAGGAGTCGCGGTGACTGCCGGCACCGTCGTCGGAACTAGGGTCGGTCTTGCCGTCGGCGCAGGTGGGGATGTGGCTGTGGGATAGGGGGTGGGCGACGCGATTGGGGGTGGTTCGGTCGCCGCAACCGTCGGGTCGACGACAAACCGCAGGAAGATCACCGCGCCAAAGAGATGTCCGCCGGGGGCCTGAAGGCGCCAGTAGCTCTCGTAGGTGCCGGGCTTGACGGGGGCGGTGAGTTCCGCAGCAATATCCACGTCGCTGTCGGGAGCTGCGGGGACGACTGGTATCCTCTGGGGCCCGGGGATGACCGCGCCGGCAACGAAGACGAGAGTTGTGCCCTCCAACCAAGCGCAACTGCCGGTGTTGCGCACCCGCCAGATTTTCCTCAGATCGGATCCAGGAGGCACGCGCGTCCCGTCAGGTAAGTTCACATCCGTCACAAAGGCGCCCGCTAGTTGACCCAGATCTTGACAAGGCGCTGCCGGAGAGGCTGTGGGTTCGGGCACCTCCAGACTGAAGGACGGGACCTCGAGCGTCAACGAGGGAACAGGGGAGGGGGAAGGCGCAGGCACCGTGCTGGCGGGCTCCTTCGTGGGTGGCGTCGTTGGCTCCCTCGTGGCGCCGATCTGCACAGGTGTGAGAAAGCACGGCGTTGCCACGATAGGCGACTGTGACACACCGGGAGTTGATGCTGGTGTGCATGCGACGATCCATACCAGCAACGGAAGGAACCAGATGATACTTCCAACCTGCGGGAAGTGTCTTCTTGCCATAAACAGAGCCCCGTTGGCAACCCGAAGCGTAGATGAGGTTAGTATACTCTGAGTAGGGCTTTTGTCTATCGCCAGGACCGCAGATCCTTCCGTCACATCGTCATTCGCGCTGACTCGCGGAGAGGCGCCTGGGGACGGTGCGCTTCTGAAACAACTCCGATCATGGTACAATCGCGACTGTGACCATCCAGTCGGCCTATGGCCTCGAGCCCATTCTACGGGCCTGAGCCCCCGATAGTCTCCGGAGGTGCACAATGAAGTTTGAGGTTGACACCGGGATTCCCTACGGAAACGCCTGTGACGTGACGCTTACGGCCGAGGGCGACACGCTCGAAGTTGCCTTTGCACCGGATCCCCACGGCGGACCGGAGACGCTCTGGTTCTGCTTTCGCGTGCAACGGTCTGAGGGACCGGGGCCAGCGGTGAGTAGCCTCAGCCTGAGGCTCAGGCACAGCTACAACATGCTGGGGGGACAGGAGCCAGAGGCTATGCGGCCGGTCGTTCGCTACGAGCAAGGGCCATGGCGCCGGCTCTCCAAGGGAGAGCTTCTCGCCCTTCCCGATGGGCGCGTAGATGTCCGCTGGTCGGTCGCCGTGCCCAACCAGATCCTGGACATCGCCTATTGTTACCCGTATGGGATGGACGAGCTCACGACGCTGATCGCGGAGACCCATGGGTATTGGCAGAGTGATACCATCGGTGTGAGCCAAGCGGCGCGCCCGCTGGTCCGGCTGAGCAACGACTACGGTGAGCAGGACGGCACACGTCCCGGTCTCTATCTGATGGCGCGGCAGCACTCCGGCGAGACACCCGGTTCCTGGGTGCTAGACGGGTTTTTGCGGGCGTTGGCGGCGCTGGGGCCTGACGCACCGCTGACGTGGGCCGTGCCCCTTAGCAACATCGATGGCATTGAGAGCGGCGATTATGGCAAGGATAACTTCCCCTACGACCTCAACCGCGCTTGGGCTCGCCCCCCTATGCGCCACGAGGTATCGGTCTTCCAGCGCGACATGGCGCGGTGGCGCCATCGATGCCGCCCGATCCTGGGGATCGACTTCCATGCACCCGGGGCCTGCGAGACGGGTGGGGTCTATGTCTATCTGCCCGACCCCGATACCGACCGTGGTGCCCACGACATGATGCAACAGTGGGCTGCCTGGACAGGGGAGGCGCTTGGGTCACCCTACGCGGCGGAGCCGTTTGGCCGGGTTGCACGCTATCCCTCACGATGGGAGACGCCCAGCTTCCGCGGCTATGGCTGGCCCCAGCTGGGCCTGCCCTGCATCACCTTCGAGACGCCCTACGCGATGGCGGGGGAGCACATCCTGATGGAGAAGGACTATCGTGAGATCGGGCGCCGCATCGCCGCCGGCACGATGCGGGGCATTGAGGCGATCCTCAGATAGGCGCGGGGACGAGCTCCAGAGCATGACCTATGAATGCGCTATAGGAGGGAGGGTGAATGGCCGACGCGACTGAGAGACCACGACTGGCGATCACAATGGGCGATCCCGCGGGGATCGGACCGGAGATTGTTCTGAAGGCGCTTAGCCATCAGGGCCTGTACCGCCGCTGCCGTCCACTTGTGATCGGGGACCGGCGCGTCCTTGCCCGAGCGATGAACTGGGATGGCGTGCCCCCT
Source organism: uncultured Anaerolineales bacterium (assembly GCA_964586915.1). Taxonomy (GTDB): domain Bacteria; phylum Chloroflexota; class Anaerolineae; order B4-G1; family SLSP01; genus PWVB01. The sequence continues at coordinate 26,770 of CAZPJP010000034.1, read as the reverse complement.
TTGACAATCGAGCCGGTCGCTTCGGCTGATGAGGCGGCCTATCGACCGGGCTCCGTCACCCTCCTGGATCTGCAGAACGCGGATCCACGTGCCTGTCCCGTGGGGAAGGTCAGCGCTTCCAGTGGCAGGGCGGCGGTCGAGTACGTCCAACAGGCCTGCGATCTCTGTCTTGAGGGCACAGCGGCGGCGATGGTGACGGCGCCGCTCAACAAAGACGCCATGAACCGGGCCGGCTTCGCCTATGCTGGGCACACCGAGCTGCTGGCGGAACGGACGGGGGCTGACAAGGTCACGATGTTGCTCATCGGCCCGTCGCTGCGCGTTGTTCACGTCAGCACCCATGTCGCGTTAGCAGAAGCTGTCCGGCGCGTGCAGCGCGATCGCGTGCTGGAGGTCATCGACCTGGCGTACCGGGGTTGCCGCGCGCTGGGGATCGAGGCCCCGCGGATCGCCGTGGCGGGACTGAACCCCCACGCCGGGGAACGTGGTCTTTTCGGTGACCAGGAATCCCGCGAGATCATGCCGGCGGTAGATGTCGCTCGGGCGCGTGGATGGGACGTCTCCGATCCCCAACCGCCGGATACCGTCTTCCTGCGCGCCAAACAGGGCGCCTACGATATCGTGGTGGCGATGTATCATGATCAGGGCCATATCCCGATGAAGCTGCTGGCCTTCGATGAAGGCGTCAACGTCAGCTTGGGACTGCCCATTATCCGGACCTCCGTTGACCACGGCACCGCCTTCGACATCGCCGGCACCGGCGTAGCTCGCGAGACCAGCCTGCTGGCAGGGATCGACGTGGCGCTCCAGATGATAAGGGCACGGGAACGCGGCCTCACCGACGCCGTATGATCGCACCGCGCATCGTCGTCATCGCCGACGACCTGACCGGCGCTGCCGATAGCGGCGTAGCCTTCGCAGGGCTGGGACTCAGGACGCTCGTGGTCTGGCACAGCGATGCGGTCCCCGAGGCCGAGGTGCTGGTTTTCACCAGCGAGAGCCGACACCGGGAATGCGGGGAGGCCCTGCGCCGTGTCCAGCACGTTGCCAGATCCGCGGCGACCGTCCCAGGGGTCCAAGATCGGGCCTGGATCTACAAGAAGATCGACTCCACCTTGCGCGGTCATCCAGGCCCGGAACTGAAGGCCGTGATGTCAAAGTTCGGGCTGTCCCAAGCCCTGGTCGCGCCAGCGTTTCCGGCACAGGGCCGCACGACGATTGACGGCATTCATTACGTCAATGGCGCTCGCCTGACCGAGACCGTCTTCGGTCAGGAGGTTCCCACCGCGCGCGTGGGCGAGCGGATCGGCGATGCTATCGGGGCAGAGGCGGTAGGCTTGCTCCCACTCGCGCTGGTGCGACAGGGGCCAGACGCCGTCGCGGCTACGATTCAGACGGCGTCCGGCGGTGTCTTCATCGGTGATGCTGAGCGGGCGGCAGACCTCGATTGTCTGGCGTCAGCCGCGCTCCGGTCAGGCATCCGCGTTTTTTGTGGTTCTGGGGGGCTCGCCGCGGCTTTGACGCGTGTGTTACCGGCCTATGATTCGGCGTTTTACCCACCGCGAACGCCGGGCAGAAAGCCACACCCACAGAAGCAGGGCAGCCACGCCCTGGTGATCGCCGCGAGCCGGCATCCACAGACTGTGCGCCAAATCCAGTTTATGGAGGCCGCGGGTGTGCCGGTTGTGCGACCGGAGGTGGCGTGGTTTGTCGCTGACACCCCTGTTGGCCCTCACTGTGAGCGCTGGGCGCGGCGGCTCACGGAAGGCCCTCTCGTCCTGACCAGCCATGGCCTTCCCGACCTCCCCGGAGAGAGCGATCGAATCGCTGCGCGGTTGGCCGGCGCCGCGCGGGCTCTCTCGCAGCGGGTGGCGCTCGCCGGCCTGATCCTGACCGGGGGCGACGCCGCCATCTCCGTCGGCCGGGCTCTAGAGGCAGAGGCGATGTGGCTCCGGGGCGAGGTACAGAGCGGAATCCCGTGGGGCACGCTTGTGGGTGGGGCTGCGTCCGGCCTAACCGTCATCACTAAAGCCGGTGGCTTTGGCAAGGACGATGTCCTGTTGGCGGCGATTCAGGTTTTGGAGAGCTCGCGCATCGAGTATCAGGCTTAGGGGCAAAGACAGTAAGCAGGAGAATGGGCCCTGCCCTGGAGGCCTGACGGCGGGATCGAGGCAGCGAAGGAGATCGCCTATGATTCAGAAATTCACAGTTCGAGGATGGCGAGATCTTCGTGGTGAACTATAGTGTGGATGACGCCCCTAAGGCACAGATTCGCGGCTACGCGCTGCATATCGATGAGTTTCTGATCTAGGAGGGATCTATGATGAGGATTCTAGGACGTACACAACCGTTGGCCGACTATCCGGTGCTCCGTGCCCTGGAGCTGATACAGGCTCTGGGCTTTGATGGCGTGGAGATCTGCCTGGAGAACGATGATATGGCGCCGGAGGACCTCACGCCGCAGAAGATCGCAGCCGTACGTGATGCGGTGCTGGAGCTTGGTCTCTTCCCCGTCTCAATCAGCTACCATCAGGACTACGTCTACAGCGACGCCTACTTTGAGACCACCAAGGAGGCGATCCAGCTGACGCCTGAGTTCGGCACGAATCTGTTCGTCTTTTCCGGACCTAAGCGGCGTTCGGGCGACGAGCGCGAATGGTTGCGCCGCGAATGGTCGCGCATGGTCACGCGCACGCAAGCGCTGGCGAAGATTGCCGAGCGCGCCGGTGTGATCCTGGCCGAGGAGTTTGAGCCCGATTTCGTCGTCGGCTCGACTGCCGATTTGCTTCGGCTCTTCGACGAGGTAGGCTCACCTGCGTTGGCTGCTAACCTTGATCTGGGCCATGTCTTCCTCTGCGATCCCGACCCGATTGCTGCCGTCCACGAGGTTGGGGACAAGATCGTGCACTGCCATATCGAGAATATGGCCGAGGGGATCCACGATCACCTGCTGCCCCAGGAGGGCGATATGGACCTCAAAGCCTATCTACAGGCTCTGAAGGACGTCGATTATCAAGGTCCGCTCTCCCTGGACCTGTATAAGCAGGAATACGAGGTCGTCGCACCCGATGCCATCGCATATCTGCGCGACCTGCTCAAGGACATCGAAGCTTAACGCGCATCACCAGGTCAGACAAAGGAGAAACATGCGAGGGACCGCAGCTTGCTATGATGAACTACGCGCCCACTGTGAAACGGTGCCGATCGTCGATTGTCACGACCACTCCTACGAGTGCGGCCCGAAGTACGAGGACCCTCTCGAGATGGTCACCGCCGGCTACTTTGACAGCGATGTCCACAGCGCCTCCTCAGACGCCGACATCGCCGCGATCCACGACAAAGACCGTCCACTGGAGGAACGATGGCCTATCTTTGAGCGCGCCTGGAAGCGAACGTGCCATACAGGCTATGCTCAGGTGACGCGCCGTGTCCTCAAAGAGTTTTATGGTGAGGAGACGCTCACGCTGGAGGCGCTGCATCGGGTTAAGGAAAAGATGCTGGACCTCACCGACCGTGAGACCTTCGATGCCGTCCTGGAGAAGGCCGGGATCGCTGGGCGGATCATCGACGCTTTTCCTGACGTCAAGAAGGTGCTGGACGGGACTTTGGAGATGACGCCCCGGGGCTACCTGGCTATCTCGCTCCCCCAGTACCATAATATCCGGAGCTACGATGACGTTGGAGAGCGGATGACGCCCTTGGGCCGAATGGCCACGTCGCTCGATGAGTATCTGGCAGGCTGTCGGGAGATCTTCGAGGGTCACAAGGCCTATGGCGCGGTCACGTTCAAGGATCAATCCGCCTATACGCGCCCCATCGACTACAGCAACCCGACGCGGTCCGAGGCCGAGGCGATCTTCAATTGGTTCATGGAGGATCCAAGGCGAAGTGCGTCGTATCCCGACGGGATCAAACCCCTGGATGACTATCTCTTTCACGCGTTTATGCGCATGGCGCGGGACATGGACCTTCCGGTGCAGATCCACACCGGTCACATGGCCGGGATTCGCAATGAGATCGTCAAGACTAACGCAGCCGGGTTGACGCGGGTGATTGAGCTGCACCGTGACGTGCGATTCGATCTCTTCCACGCCAACTGGCCTTACGGGGGTGAACTGCTCTTCCTGGGCAAGAACTACCCGAACGTGACCTTGGACTTCTGCTGGGCCAACATCATCGACCCCGTCTATTGTCAGAACCTCTTCAAGCAGGTGCTCTCTGCGGTGCCCCACGGCAAGATTCATGGCTATGGATCGGACTTTGGCGGCCATGCAGAACGGGCGTGGGCCCACGCGTCGATTGCGCGGGACAACATCGCAATTGCGCTGTCGGACATGGTCGAGGTCGGGTACCTGACACTGGACGAGGCGCAGGAAGTCGCCTACGCTTGGCTATTCGGCAACGCGAATGAGTTCTTTCGGCTCGGACTTGGATGAGGGCCATCTGTCCGCGCCCCGGACCGCGAAAGGATCTGCACGAGACCACCAACCCACCATCCAACAAGGGCAGGGACCGCGTCACATCAGGTCCCTGCCCTGCACCTTTCAGGGAGCGGGCGGTTATGCGATATCGGCTTGTGAGGTCAGAGGGGCGGCGTCGGGTACGCTTGACCCCATAGCCCGCCCTCGATGATTATCCTCAATCTGCATCACAGCAGGCGTGAGAAGGCCGATGAAGCTCATCGCAACACAGACGACACCTCCGGCGATAAACCAGCTTTCTACCCCGAAGCGGTCGGCAACCGGTCCAGCGATGGCCATACCGAGCGGTGACATCGCGCCGGCTGCGCTACCAATCAGTGTCAGCACGCGCCCCTGCATCTCTGGGGGAATCACCGACTGGAAGATTGCATGGATGGGCCCGTTGGTGATTGGGTTGGACACGCCGGAGACAAACCGGGCACCCAGAGCTAGCGCGAAGGCGGTAGGCGGTGAGATGCCGACAGCGATGGCAGCCGCCCCCATAATGAGAAGCCCCATTTGCGTGGTCACGATCCTGCGCTTGAAGCCGCCCCACGCGCTGAGCGTCAGCCCTCCGACGACGACGCCGATCCCCCACGCTGAGTTCATCCACCCCAGCTCCAGCGCTCCCTTGCCAAAATGCTGCTTGACAAAGAGTGGCAACAGGGAGGAGGCCGGATTGAGCATGAGGTTCACGATCGAGGCCATAACCATCAGCGCCATAAGCCCGGGCCATCCCCACACGTATGCGAGCCCTTCACGCATGTCGCGCAATACAGCGCCAATGCCCTTGGCTCCCTCTGTGTCGAGATCGCGGCGGACAGGTTGGGGGATGGCGACAAAAAGAAGCGGCACGATGGCTAGGGCGGCCGTGGCCACGTCGATGAGCATCACGCTGTGTAACGGGAGAGTCGCGATCAATAACGCACCCAGCGGCGGAGAGACAATGTTCCAGATGCCGTTGACCGTCTGATTCATGCCCGCCACGCGCGCAAGCTGCTCTTTAGGCACCATCAGCGAGGTCGATGCCGACATTGCCGGCCAATGGAAGGCACCCCCGAGCGCACGAACCACCAGAATGAGGTAGACGTGCCACATCTGAAGCGTGCTGGTCCAGAAGAGATAGGCCAACCAAGCGGAGAAGATCGCGACGATCGTATCGGCGACGAGCATCACGGTGCGTCGATGCCAGCGATCCACCAGCGCCCCGACAAACGGGCCCAAGACGATGCTGGGCAGCATGTGCAGTAGCGTCAACGTGGCGAGCTTGGTCGCCGACCCTGTTGCTTCTGTGACCCACCAGATCAACGCAAACCCGGCCAACATGCTGCCTAGCAATGAGATCTGCTGCCCAACCCAGATCGTGAAGAAAGGTCTCTTCCAGTTTTTGTTCTCGCTCCCCATACCTTGCCCCTCGTTCCTAGATTGCCCGATGTGACTTCCTCCTGGTATAGAACCAGTCACCTTTAAATTATTAAACACAATATAAAAATTGTCAAGGACGCATTTGATAATCACAAATGAAAAGCCCTGGTCGGTGAAGGTTCACTTCTGACCAGGGCTGTCACGGCCCACTCATCGCGGTACGCTCAAGGCGTCGCTTTCTGGGGCACGGCGGGGGTACGGCGACCGCTTCGTCCGCTGAGACTCTGACGGACACAGGCCACGGCTTGCTGAAGCGGATTGCTTCGACGCCGCCTCGGAAGACTGTTGATCATCTGGCGATGCTCCGCCTCCTTCAACTGTGCTTCGTACCGTTCCATTGCCAGATCGTACATCAGACCCGGGCTAATAGACCACGCGCACATCGTGTGCCTCCTTTTTCTTTGGTCTCTGCTTCTTATCAGAAGATCAGGCTCAAAAGGCTCAGGGCCAGTTCGCGAATCTTGATGCTGCGGTTTGGGTTGAGGACGATGCGCTCGCGCTTGTTCACTCCCAGTTTGTCCTTCACAACCAGCGTTATCTCTGTGTTGCTCAGCCAGGCGTCCATCTCGTCTCTCCTTGCTCTGAAGCTTCCGGACATTCTTCCTTACTTGCGCCCATAGTCTACGCTCCAGACGTCTATCTCCCGTCGCAGGAAGCGTCTTTCCCGGCGTCTTTTCATTGGAGAACGCGGGCAAAACAGGAGAGTGGCGCGGAGAGACGAAGATGGGTTCGGGCGATTCCGGTGTAACCTGAGCACGAGAAACAGTGAGAGCGGCGTGATCCCTGCTAAGGCGCACGCGTCGCGTTGGGTCACCCCCGCGCGAGATCACGATGCATCGCGGCACTATGGGCCGCCCGGCGTCACGTCATGCAGCTTACCAGGCCGAGACGCGGCAGAGGATGGGGTTGCGGTGGTTCAGCAGAGCTTGCTCAACTGCCCGGCGCATACCGTCGACCAGGTGCGGTCGATCGGCAGCCAGATTGCGAATCTCTCCGGGATCCTCACGGTAGTCAAAGAGCTCTGCATATCCTGTATGAGGATAAAGCGTGAACCGATGCGCGTCATCGTAGACGGTATAGTTGGTCATTGCCGGATCCCCATTGGCGCAATAGGCAAACGCCGCATGATCCTGGCCCTCGAGCACAACCTGCGGGATGTCCGTCCCGTGGACCCAGCTTGGGCCTGATACACCTGCAAGCGCGGTCAGCGTCGGCATAACATCCACGTTGCTCATCGGTATGTGGACGTGTGAGGGAAGCCCGACGCCGGGCGCACGCAGAATGAAGGGCAGGTGGAGCAGGGCATCGGAGGGCGTGAACCCCTTCCTGAGCCGCGCGTGGTCGCCGAGGAAATCACCGTGGTCGCTGGTGAAGACGATCACCGTCGTCTCCCAAAGCCCGGCCCGCTTGAGCCCGTCCATAACTTGTCCGACGGCCTGGTCGATCTGATAAACCATCGCGTACGTATGACGGAGGATCGTCCGCCGCTCCTCCATCGTCAGTCCGGAGATATCGGTCCCTGCCTGAGCCACGGGCGAATGTCGTATCCCTTCGCCGGTGGGATCGTAGGATGCCTGGACGTCGACACCCTCAAACAACTCCAGGGATTCGGAGGACGGGGTGAAGGGATGGTGCGGGTCGGGGAATCCGACGAAGGCAAAGAAGGGCCGATCCGGCGGGCGATTCTCCAGATAGTCACAGAAACGATTCGCGAGCCACGTGGAGTTGTGGAACTCTGCCGGTACCGCCGATCGATAAAGATCGCGCAGGGCGGGCACCGGGCGCTCGGGATCCTGCGCATTCCGCACGACCGCGGCGTAGACGTCAGGATGCTCTGCCTGCAGCCAGGCTGCGTAGTGACCACGGTGACACGGCTGCTCACCGTGGCCCTGGGTCATCTCAACGTGGCGGAAGCCGTAGTACGGTCCGTGCCAGTCGTCGAGGTCGCCGTCGTCCCATCGCGCCCACGTCTCGGGATATCCATACTCGGGCGGCGCCAGGTTCGGCGTCAGGTGCAGCTTGCCAAAGGCCACGGTGTCATAACCCGCGGCAGCGAACACGTCGGCTGCGGTGGGCGGCTCGGGCCGGACATCCGCGCCCACTGACTGCGTAGTCACCGTGGCGTACTCACGCCGGTTGAGCGCGACCCCATTGGTCCAGACGCCGTGGCCCGGCGGATAGAGACCGGTGAGGAGGCTGGCGCGCGAGGGCATACAGATCGTGTTGCTGCTGATGTGGCGCGTGAACAGCGAGCCCTCCGCCGCCAGACGGTCCAGATTGGGCGTGCGGGCGTAGGTGTTCCCCATGCAGCCGAGACTATCGTACCGTTGCTGGTCGGTGTGCAGGATCAGGATGTTGGGTCTGGCGCGCATATCGAGTGTCTCCTTATGCACCGGCGATCCTCGGCATCCACAGAGGCTCCTTGCCCATCTCCGCTTGGAGCAGCGCCATCACCAGGTCGGCTTTGAGCCCGGCGTGCTCCGGGTCGTCCCAGAGATTGTGGACCTCGCCCGGGTCAGCCTCGAGGTCGAAGAGCTCCCCGTAGTCCCTTCCGTAGTAGACCGTGATCTTGTAGCGATCGTTTACATAGGTCTTCAAGTGCAGCGTCGTGGGCTGGTGGCGGTTCTCGACCAGCACGTGCTCCCGGGCCAAGAGCTTCTCTCCCGTCCAAACAGCGGACTGGTCGACCCCGGTCATCGTGCGCGGCGCCTCAAGACCGGCAAAGCTCAAGAAAGTCTGGGGATAATCCACCAAGCTCTGGAGCGCGTCGGTGCGCCGTCCTGCGGGGATGCGATCGGGAAAGCGCGCTACCATCGGGATTCGGAGCAGATCCTCGTAGTGAAACGCGCCCTTGGCGATAAGGCCATGCTGGCCGAAGAGATGCCCGTGGTCGGTGGTAAAGACCACCAGAGTGGTCTCCGCCAGCCCCAGCGCCTCCAGCTTGTCGAGGATTCTGCCGATGTACTTATCCATCAAGCTGATCATCCCATAGTAGACCGCGATGTCCTTGGCGAGCTCATCGCGATCGTGCAGATGCGGATGGAACCCGTGCATCGCGTTTCCCTCAGGTTCCCGCCAGGCGGAGAAGTCCGGGTCCTCCGTCTGTGTCATCTGGAAGTGGGGCGGGTTATTCTCGTGCTCGCCGGGCGTCACCTGGGGCACCGCAATCTCGTTGGGATCGTACATCACGTCCCACGGCTCGGGGACGAGGTATTTCGGATGCGGATCGAAGAAGCTGGCCCAGAGGAAGAAACGATCGTCGTCTGCGGCGTACTGCTCCATCAGTGCGTTCGTTCGGTCAGCGATCCACGCGTTGTAGTGGTACGCTTCGGGGATCTCCCAGGTGCGCCGCTGGTCCGGATTGTTGCCCGTGGGCGGGCGGAAGTAGTCGCGCCAATTGGTGCAGCCCCTCTCCTCCATCCAGATGGCGTAGTGTTGCCCGACGTGGGCCTCGTCGGTGTGGTTGCGCGCGAGCTCTACGTGGTCAAAGCCGTAGAAGGGACCGTGGAAGTCGCGCCAGAAGTCCAGATCCTGCATAATCGGGTAGGATTCCAGCGAGGGATAGTCCTCAGTCCCGCGCAATGGCTGGAAGTGGGCTTTACCCACCAGCGCGGTGCGGTAGCCCGCCGACGAGAAGTCCTCGCCAACGGTGTGCTCCTCCTCCGACAACTTGGTCCCTAAGGCGTAGGCTCCGTGCTGGCTGGGCCACTTTCCGGTGATGAGGGAGGCCCGGGTCGGGGTGCAGGTCGGGTTGGGACAGTAGGCCCGGTCGAAGATGGTGCCCTCTGCAGCAAGGCGATCCAGGTTTGGCGTCTTCACCTCGGGGTTGTTGTAGCCCATCGCGGTCCAGTGGTGTTGATCGCTGGTGATGAGCAGGATGTTGGGTCGATCGGGATAAGAGGTCATACACTTGGTCTCCTAGGGTTGCTCGCTCAAGTCTATCCAATACCGCGACACCGGTTTGCCCGACGTGTCAGAGATGACCTCGTCCTGGAACTCACCCCCGTTCTTCTGGATGACGCGTGCGGAGGCGATGTTGTCGGTGTCGCAGGTGACGAGCACGCGATCCAGACCCAGCTCCCGCGCCTTCTCCAAGCCGAGAGCCAGCTGGCGGGTGCCGTAACCTTGTCCGCGTCGCGAGGGTGTGATGGCGTAGCCAATGTGTCCCCCCTCTCGCTCTAGAGCCGGCGTCAACCAGTGGCGCAGTTGCAGGGTGCCGATGATCGGGAGGGACGGGTCTCGTACCTGCCCACCTGTCTCGATCAGCCAATAGGACGTCTGAGGCACCCATCCGGGCTTCAGGCCAATCCCCTTCGCCACCTCTCGGAGGCGACGGACGTAGGCCTTGAAGTCGGCCTTCGTCGCGATGTCCAGGTATTCGTAGCGTGTCTCGCCGGCCCGCTCATAATCCTCCAGCATGGCCAAGAAGCGCTCATAGTGACGGCAGGCAGGTTCCTCAAGCCGCAATTCGGGATTCACGCGCTTACCTCAAGGCACACGACGGAGGCGCTACGTCTCCCACTCTCTCTTAGTTCGCGTCTAGCCATGGTTCACCGCCCGTGTAGCGCGCCACGGCGTCGAAATCCAGGGCAATGCCCAGCCCGGGCGCATCGGGCACCAGCAGCATGCCATCCTCGTCGAGCTCCCATCCTCCTTCGACCAACGCGTCGACGTAGGGGGAGCCGGTCAGGTACTCGACAAGATCGGTCTCGGGCAATGCGGAGGCTAGATGGAGATCGGCCGCCAGCCCGACGGCGGTGTTCCAGCCGTGAGGGATGAGCCGTGCGCCATAGTCCAGCGCCATCCAGCCGATGCGCCGCGACTCCGAGAGCCCGCCGACCTTCGTCGCATCGGGCTGTACGACATCGAAGGCGCCAGCCCGCAGCCACGGTAGGAAGGTCTGCCGCCGCGTCAGCACCTCGCCCCCGGCGATGGGCACCGGCGCGTGCTCCCGCAACAGGACGTAGTCGTCCAGCGCATCGTGCTTGAGGGGCTCCTCGAACCAGGTCACATCGTAGTTGGCGAGCATCTCCGCCGTCCGCAGCGCCCACTTGTAGCCGTTGGACCAGAAGGCGTCGCTTCCACCGGCGTCGATCATCAGGAGCGCCTCCGGCCCGATGGCATCACGTGCGGCGCGCACGATCGCCTCGTCCGTGGCGTGCGAGACCCTACCGAAGGGGCCCCAGCCCATTTTGAAGGCACGAAAGCCCTGCGATTTCAGCGCCAGCAGGTGATCGACAAGGGCCTCCGGCGCCTCCATCAACAACGAGGCGTATGGCTTGACCCGCTCCCGGTATCGCCCTCCGAGGAGGCGTCCCACCGGCTGATCGGTGGCCTTCCCCAGTATGTCCCAAAGCGCGATATCGATGCCGCTGATCGTGTGGGTGATGGTTCCGCCGCGCCCCATCCAGAACATATGTTGCCGCAGCTTCTCCGTGACCCGCTCGGGCTCGAGCGCATTCTCGCCGGCGTAAAGGGGCGCCAGGACCGCCAGCGCGCTGCGCACCAGGCCGTCATTGGTATAGACGCTGCCGTAACCCACGATGTCCTCGTCGGTGAGGACGGCGATCAAGGTGTGAACGCAGTCTTCCTCCTCGATCTCATCGGACCATCCGCCTTCCGGCGTCTGACCTCGTAGCCCCACCGCCCGGATCTCTCGGATTTTCATAGCCCCCCGTTCCCTCTTTGGATCCCCAATGAGCAGGCACCTAGCTGCTACCCGCCCTCGATTGCCGGTAAGAAGCGAACCACGCTCTCCGCCCCCACCGGCTGGAAAAGCCCCAGACGCGAGAGCTTGCCGTCCACGGAGACGGCGATCGTCGAGGCCAGCTCGTCGCCCTCACAGAGCCGCTCCTTAATCCCCGGATAGCGCCTCTCCAGTGCCTCCAGCACATCCTGGACCGTCTCCCCCGATACCTCAACCCGCGCACGCCCTTCAGTCAGATCCCGCATCAGAGAAGGCACCACCACCGTCGCCATTACTTATTCCTCAGCTATGCAGCATCTAGATAACGCCCAGCGCCTCCAGAACCCGCGCCGGCGTCATCGGCAGATCGTCGACGCGCGCGCCCACCGCCTGGTAGATTGCCTCGGCGATCGCTGCGGGGGGCGGCATAATTGGCGTCTCCCCGACACCGCGCGCCCCGAAGGGATGGCCCGGATACGGCACCTCAACGATCACCGTCTCAATCGCGGGTACGTCCAGCGCCGTAGGGATCTTGTAATCCAGCAGATTGGGATTTCGCATCTGACCGCTGGGATCGTAGTCGTAGCCTTCATATAGCGCCCACCCAATTCCCTGGGTCGCGCCTCCCTGCATCTGGCCTTCCACCTGCGTCGGGTTCATCGCTCTGCCGACGTCCTGAACCACGGTATATCGCAGAAGCGTCACCTTGCCGGTCTCGGGATCGACCTCCACGTCGGCGATATGCGTCCCGAAGGAGCTGCCCCAATCGCCCACGTCGACATTGGCCACGCCGATCACAGTGTTGCCGGTCTGCGGCAGGAGCGCAGCGAGCTCCTTGAAGGTCATTGCCTTTTCAGGATCCTCAGGGGTGCAAAAGGTCCCTTGCTCGAAGGTCACGGATTCCGCCGGCACCTCCCAGATCTGCGCGGCGCGCGCGGACATCTTGTCAATGACATCTTCTGCAGCCTGGATCGCGGCGTGGCCGGTTGCGACCGTCGTCCGGCTGCCGGCGCTGACGTCAGAGTACCCGATCGTGTCGGTATCTCCCGTGCTCGGTTTTACCTCATCCAGCGATAGCCCCAGCACCTCTGCAGCCTGCATGGCGATGCTGGTCCGCGTTCCCGTGATGTCCACGGAGCCCATGACCAACGCGACGGTGCCATCAGGATTGACGGTGATGGCGACGCTCGATCGCGCGCCCCAGTTTCCCCAGAAGGCGTGAGCGACGCCACGCCCACAGTTGGGCTTGTCCAGTGGCGCTGTGTAGTGAGCGCTCGCTTGAGCCGCCTCCAGCACCTCCACAGCGCCGATGTCGTGATGCACCGAACCGTCGATCGTCTCCGACCCACCTCTAACGCTGTTGCGCAGCCGGAACTCCAGGGGGTCGATGCCCAGCTTCTCCGCCAGCTCGTTGACGACCTGCTCGGCCGCGAAACAGGCAGGCGTGGCGCCCGGCGCGCGATAGGAGTCAACCTTGGGCTTATTCACCACGACGTCATATCCCTCGATTCGACCGTTAGGGATATCGTAGGGCGCGAACATCACGTGCGCGCCGGAGCCCACGGGAGAGGTCGGGTAGGCCCCCGCTTCATAAATCAACGTCGCCTTGGCGGCTGTGATGCGCCCGTCCCGCGTCGCGCCCATCTTCACGTGGATATGCGTTCCCGGTGTGGGGCCTGTGCCAAGGAACGTCTCCGGTCGACTCATCGTGATCTTCACCGGCCGGCGTGCCTTCCTTGCCAGCAGTGCTGTGACACCGTCGACGAAGCTGCTGTTCTTACCGCCGAAGGCGCCGCCGACCTCCATCGGGACGACTCGCACTTTCGACATCGGTAGCTTGAGGAGACGCACGAGATGATCGCGCACGGCAAAGGATCCCTGGGTTGTGGCATAGACCGTCAGAACGCCCCCCTCGGTCCAGACTGCCGTCGAGGCGTGCGGCTCGATATACCCCTGGTGCACCATCCTGCTGCTGAACTGTCGCTCCACGACTATGTCGGCTTGGGCGAAGCCCGCGTCCGGATCGCCCTTGACCTGCTCGAAGTGCCAGGAGACGTTGGTGGGCCCCTCACCGGGGCCGGCCAGAGAGCGCGTGCGCAGGTGGGGATGCAGGACCGGCGCATCCGCCCTCATCGCCTCCCGGGCATCGATCACCGGAGATAGGATCTCATACTCGACATCGATCAGCGCCAGGGCCTCTTCGGCGATGGCCTCCGTGCGTGCCGCCACACCCGCGATGGGATGGCCCGCAAAGAGGACCTTGTCACTGGCCAAGACGCGATCCCGAAAGTCCTTTTCATCGACGGCATTTTCGTCCGCCCTATCCAGCTCGGGCAGATCCGCGGCTGTCACCACCGCAAGGACGCCCGGCAGAGACTCGGCCCGGTGCGTGTCCAGTGACCGGATGCGGGCGTGAGCGTGGGGGCTGCGCATCACCCTCCCGACCAGCAGGCCCGAAAGATGCACGTCGGTCCCGTAGAGCGCCCGCCCGACCACCTTGTCCGCAGCATCGACGCGCGGCTCGCGAGAGCCCACGACGGAGAAGGTCTCAAGTGAAGTCTCGGTTGTCTTCGCACTCATTGGGTCCCCCTTGCAGCTATCTGCCCTGTCGCAGCAGACTGGACAGCCCGCACAATCTTATCATAGCCGGTGCAGCGGCAGAGGTTGCCGGCAAGCCAGTCTCGGATCTCCCTCTCGGTCGGATTTGGGTTTACGTCGAGCAGCGCCTTCGCCGCGATCAACATCCCGGGCGTGCAATAGCCGCACTGTAACGCATCCTCGGCGATAAAGGCCTCTTGCAGCGGATGCAGTCCATCCCAGTCGGCTAGCCCCTCGACGGTCGTGACCTCGCGACCGGCAATCTCCACCCCCAGCACGAGACACGAATTCACCAGGCGTCCGTCCAACAACACGCTGCACGCCCCGCAGTTCCCGTCGTTGCAGCCTTCTTTTGCGCCCGTGAGCCCCAGGATATCGCGCAGACACGTCAAGAGGCTCTCGTGCGGCGCGCACAGGAACTCGACCGGTTCCCCGTTCACAATTGCAGAGACCAGCTGCTTCTCCGCCATCTCTAGACCTCCTCCGACTTTGGTGTTTTGGCGCGCTCGACAGCTCCCTCAAGCGCGCGCCTGACCAACACACCCACTAAGTGACGCCGCTGAGCGGCTGTGCCTCGAGTGTCATCGATGGGCTTGGCTGCCTCCCGCGCTGTCTCCGCCGCCTCCGCGAAGACCACGTCCGTCGGCGGCTGACCCACGAGCGTCTCCCGTGCCCCGTCTACCAGCAGCGGTATGGGCGCGACCGCACCCAGGGCGACGCGGGCGTCTGCGATCGTCTCACTGGCTGTATCGAGGGCAATCCAAGCCCCCGCACCGGCCACGGCAATATCCATCTCGCCTCGTGGGATGAAACGAAGATAGCGGGCGCCAGTGGCGGGCATGGGGGGCGGGAAGTGGAAAGCTACGATCAGCTCACCGTGCCGCAGCACCGTCTCGCCCGGTCCGATGCAGAATGTCGATACCGGGACGCGACGACGGCCTTCGGGACCGGCGAGGATAACATCCGCGTTGAGTACCATCATCGCCACAATAGCGTCACCGCTGGGCGCGGCGTTTCCTAGATTTCCGCCCAGGGTCGCGCGCCCCTGAATCGCGGTGCCGCCGATGATCGAGACGCCATCCAGAAGTCCGGGATAGAACTGCTGGGCCTCAGGATGCTCGGAAAGGACTGCGCATGTCACCGCGGCGCCTACAGTGAATCCATCCGCTGGATCATAGGCAATTCGGTGCATCTCGGGAATGCGCTTGATATCGACGAGCAGGTCAAGATCGTAGTGACCTCGTCGCAACTGCACCAGGATATCTGTGCCTCCGGCCAACGGGCGGGCCCGCGAGCCATATTCGTGAAGAAGCGCAACCGCCTCCTCGACAGAGGTCGGAGCTTCATATGAGAAAGGTTTCATGCGACGTTGCCTCCGTTCATAATCCCATTGTCCATATCGTCTCTTGCAGACCGCTGGGTGACCTCAGCAGCGGCTGCTAGCCATTGGAAGACGGTCTCTATCCTATACCGAGAACATACCGTGCGCCAGCCACCGCCGCCATTCCGACCAGCACCGAACCGAAGAGGCTGCGGGTCTTCCATGCGACCACGAAGGTGGGGATGGCTGCGAGGAGGAACAGATTACTGGGTCCGAGGGTGAGCTGCCCGCCGTCCAGGACCAGGGAGGGAAGGAGCATGGCCGCGAGGACAGCCACCGGCACGTAACGCAGCCACACAACCACAACCCGGGGGAGCGACCGCGAGGCGAAGAGCCATAGCGGCAACAGGCGGGGCAGATAAGTCACCACCAGCATACCCACCATCGTGAGCAGGATCAGACGTTGGTCCATCACACGGCACGCTCCGTAGAACAGTCACGCTCAACCGGGGAACTGTTGGCCAATTTGGTCACCAGCGCGTCGGATGCTCTCGGGGACCGACCGATCCAGCTCTCCACCACGACGCCCAGCGTCGCCCCCACCACCGTCGCGAGGATCACGCTCCACCGCCCTATACCCCACAGCATCAGGCCAACGGCGAGTAGGCCGCTCAGGACAGCAATCACGATCTCGATCCGATCGTGAATCTGAATGACCAACAGGGCGATGAACATCGCCGGTAGCGTGTAATCCAAAGCCAGTGGCTTGACGTCGGCGATCAAGCCGCCGACCACAGCGCCCAGCAACGTCCCGGCTACCCAGGCGACCTGCGCCGTTGCGTTCAGCGCGAGAATCTCGGCCTTCGGCGGGACACCTTCCGGGAACGTGGCGCTATGCACCGCAAAGGACTCGTCGGTGAGCTCGTAGGCGAAAGCCGCCAGCTCAGGCTTTCCCCACTGCTTCAGGTAGGGTGAAAGGGCCGCCGAGAAGAGCAGATGGCGGAGATTCACCACAAAGGTGGTGATGATGATGGACAGGGGGGACGCAGCCGCGGCGAAAAGGCCCGTCGCGATGAGCTGCGCTGAGCCGGCGTAGACGAGCACCGACATTGCCACCGTGCTGAAGAGGCTGAGGCCCGCCTGCTTCGCCAGCACGCCGTAGGCAAACCCTATGGGGATATAGCCCATCACGATGGGCGCTGCACGACCGACACCGCGCAGCCACGCCGGTCGATTCGCCGCAGAGGCTGCTAGAGAAGTTTTTCCCATAACGCCCAAGTCTATCGCATTGCCGGCATTAGAGAAGGGTGCGCCATCACCGTATCGCTGCTTCGTGATTCGCTCCTTTAGTCCTTGGCACCGCTGAGAAGCTGGCGTCGTGCCGCCTCACGCCAAGCTGCAGTCTTGGGGAAGTCGGCGAAGCTGCGCAGCAGGGCCAGCAATGGGTCGTCGCGCGAGACGCTCAGCGTTTGCAGGAGCTGATAGTCCCTCAGCCCCTCGGCGAAGACTTCCCATCGCAGGCTGTCCACAGGCCCCTCCGGTCCGGGATAGACCTCGAAGGGGTCACCATAGGCCCAGCCCCGCCACCACGCCCTGCCGTCCTGCACGGTATAGGGGTCGATCAGGGTGCGTGTCTGCGACTCGTACCAATAGTTGTATCCCCAGTGCAGGAATCCCTTGAACGGCCAGCGATAGAAGAGAAATCCGTGCATCGCGATCTTGGCGAGGGGAGTGTCCATGAGGCGGTTGAGATAAGGACCCCGTGGTCCGCAGCAATAGTAGCACCAGGCGGGGATCCCCTCCGCCACAAAATCCAGCGCCGTGCGGATGCTGGGGATCGGCATGTCGGTCAAGCCCTGGCGCGCAAAGTCGATGTCGCTGAGTGCATCCATGACCTCCATCCAGGGCGCCAGCTCCCGGAGCAGCGCGCGATCCTCACGGTACTGTGAGAGATCCTCGACGTGGGGTTCGTCAGAGACGTGGAAAAAGGAGCGGTCGAGGATCTCCTCTTGCTCGAGAAATCTCCGCAGCTCGGGCAGGAACTGCGAGAGGAAAGTCCGGTAGGTATCCGAGGTCGCGGGCGTCTCCGGCGGCCAGAGCAGCCGCTCGTCGCGCCCCTGGCCCTCGTAGATTCGGATGGCGTGCTTCGCGCCCCATTGGGTGAAGAAGTGACACCACTCAAAGTGGGTGATGCCGCTCTGCTTAGCAAGATCCACATACCGCTTGACGTCACGCCAGTTGAAGCGATAGGTGTCGCGGCCGGTCTGCGTGACGTGAAGCAACTGGCTGGGCCGCTTGACCCCGTCCAGCGGCGGCGTAAAGGCCGGGACGTAGAGCGTATCTTGGCCATGCGCGACCACGTCGCGCACGTAAGCCGGGAGGATCTGCCAGAATCGTGCATCGAAGAGATCCGTCTCATACCAGTCGATCAAGGCGTCGACGTAGAACCAGTGCGTGACGCGGAAGTCCTCTCGTGGCTGCAAGACGACGTCATAGAGCCGGATCGTGGCTGTTCGGGTCACACTGGCCCCGCCCTCGGTCTCAGCCCGAATTTCTATCTCGTAGTCGCCGGGCATGGCCGGGCCCGCTTGCGTCGATCCGGGCTGCGCCGTGATCCAGAAAGCGTGCGTCTCCCCCGCGGGCAGGAGCATCTCATTCTCGTCGAAGAGCGGATCGGGCACGTAGCCGGGGATCCGGTCCAGCGCCGCGGTGTCCTCATCCACTGGCGTGTTATGGTGACGGACGGGCACATAGCCGACGCGCCGCACCCGTACGAGCCAACCGGGTGGCCCATCGGCGAAGATCCGTACTCCCTGACGTTCCTCATCCTCAAGCCGCAGCACGAACTGAAAGCTCTTCTGCTCATTAGCCGCTGCGTGCAGCACCAGCGGCTCTGGCGCAGCCGGCGGTGTCTGTGGAAAGTGACGCGTCAAAGGCGAGCTTGTCCAAGCGTGCAATGTCATCCTATTCCTCCTTATGTAATCAGCGCTGGCGCATGGCCGCGGGTGGCTCGGCGCCCTGATGTGCCACCTCGAGCACCGCGTGGTCGTTCTGCGACCCGACATCCCAATGCAGTTCTGTAGTCGAGCCGAGCACATACTCGGCGCACGCCACTCGGATCTGCTTCCCTAACCTCGGATTACCGGTAAGGCTCCACCGCCTTCATCAGGGCTTCCGCTTCGGCCACGCTCGCGAAGGTGGTCATCACGTACATGCCCTTCCCGCCGACGGCATCGAGCAGCGGTACCACCTCTTCTGGCGCAACGCCGATGGCCTGAACGGATTTCCCGGCTTCCAGGATCCTGCGATAAAGTGGATACCATTCCGGGCTCCCACCCGAGGGAACCTGGGGGTCGGGCGTCCACTCGATGGCGTCCAGCGGCTCGATCTCCAGCAACAGGTCCAGGTGCGGCAGGCACTGATGACCATCGAGATGAAACATCGAGTAATCCAACCACGCACACTGTTCGGTCAACGCCGGCGTGACGAAGCGAGCGAACATCTCCGGTGAGAACATCGCCGATGTGTCGCACTGAACCTTGGCGACCTTGCCCGGCCCCCACAGTCGAAAGGCGCCGAAGGTCGAGCTGCCATCTGGAAGCCGGATGATGTCATAGACGCGGTCATAGACCTCGAAGAAGGCCTGGTTTACCTCCTCGATCTTCTGCAGGACCCACGCTGGCCGCTCGATCATATCGATCATCAGCAGCTGGGGCTCACGCAGCGCTGCGACGATGTCGACATTCTCGATCAGGTCGGGGCAGCCCACCAGATACTTCCCGCGGGCCAGCTCGGCGCAGGCGCTGAGCGTCGCTTCCGTGATCTGCCACCAGCGTCTTTCCGGCTCAAACCGGAAAGGTGGATGCCCCTCCGGATCCTCGGGATCGATGGTGGGCTCGAACCAGACGGTCTCCTCGGAGAGCCGCGCTTCTCCGCCCATATAGATCGCCAGCGAGCCGGGGCCGATGTCCGTGGACGCGATGGGCAGGACATCAGCCGGGAAGCTCTCCCGAGCGAG